>DATIEJ010000001.1:0-4870 GCA_035455825.1 Rhodanobacteraceae bacterium
CCGGGCAAGCCCATGACCGTGTGGGGCGACAGCGACTGCGACGGCGTCAACGACGGCTACATCACGATCGACACGTCGAAGCAGGGCTGGGCCATGTACGACAGCGACGGCAACTATCTCGGCCAGCGCGGCTTCGTGACATCCAAGCGCACCTACCAGGCGCTGGAATTCCAGATCGACCGCGCCTGGGACAACAAGTGGGCGTTCAACGCATCGTACGTGCTGTCGTTCAGCAAGGGCAATGCCGAAGGTCCGGTGAACTCCGACACGGACTTCTCCGACACCGGCCGCACCGAACACTTCGACGATCCGTGGGTCAACCTGAAGAACTATGGCTACCTCGCCAACGACCATCGTCACCAGATCAAGGCACGCGGCACCTACGCGCTGACCGACAACTGGCAGTTCGGCGGCAATCTGAACATGCTTTCGGGTGGACCGATCTCGGCCTTCGGCGTCGGCAATCCGTACGACGCGACGAACTACCACAGCAACTTCATCTGCGTGCAGGGTTGCGACGGCCCGTCGGCGGACCGCGTGTATGTCGTGTCGCCGCGCGGCTCGTACGGCACGATGCCGTGGGCCACGACGTTCGATGCGAGCGTGGCTTATCTGATGAACCTCGGCGAGAAAGGCCGGTTGCAGGTCAAGTTCTCCGTGTACAACCTGTTCAACCAGCAAAAGACGATCGCGGTGGACCAGGACAAGCAGACGGATATCTCGAACGAGACCAATCCGAACTTCCTGCAACCGATCCGCTTCCAGGCGCCGCGTTCGGCGCAGTTGACCGTGACTGCGACGTTCTGATTGACAGTAACGTGTGACTCGGCAGCAGTTTGTGAGTCTCTAGCCACGCTTGCCCCATCCGCCTTCGGCACCTTTCCCCGCTTCGCAGGGGAAGGAAGGCAGGAGGCATCAGCCTGGTATCCTCCTGCCTGCGTCGCCGCTGAAGGAAAAGCACGAGGCATCAGCCTGGAATCCTTCCCCCGCCTGCGGGGGAAGGTGGCGGCAGCCGGAAGGGGGCGCTTCACGCGAAGACATACAACTGCTTCAAACATTACAAGTCACTGGACGGTCGCTCCCTCCAGCAATGCCCGGCGATACGCAACCAATATTCATGCAATCCGATCCGGTTCCACCCGTGGTCCGCGCCAGCGCGGAAGATGCGCGCCCGCGGCGCGCGGGCAATTCACGATTCGACGGCGTCGATCTTGCCGCACTCGCGCTGCGCGCCGGCACACCGTGCCACGCCTATTCCGCGACGGAAATTCGCCAGCGCGTCGGCGCGCTGAAGACCGCGCTCGGCGACCTTGACGCGCTGGTCTGCTTCGCGGTCAAGGCCAACCCGAACATCGCCGTACTGCAATTGATGGCGCAGGCCGGTGTCGGCGCGGACATCGTCTCTTCCGGCGAACTGCGCCGCGCCCTGCGCGCCGGAATTTCCGCCGACCGCATCGTGTTTTCCGGCGTCGGCAAGACGATCCAGGAAATCAACGAAGCGCTCGTCGCCGGCGTGGCGCGTTTCAATCTCGAATCGCGTGACGAACTCGAATGCCTGCAGCGCCTGGCGCGCGAACACCACGTGATCGCGCATGCCGCCGTGCGCGTGAATCCCGATGTCGACGCCGGCACGCACGCGAAGATTTCGACCGGCAAGGCCGAGAACAAGTTCGGCGTGAGCCTGGCCGAGGCGCGGCGCTGGTTCGCCGCGAGCGATCATTTTCCACATGTGCGCATCGACGGCCTGCACGTGCACATCGGCTCGCAGATAATGAGTGTCGAACCGCTGCACGAGGCTTTCGCGCGCATCGCCGATTTTCGCCGTGAGCTCGCCGCTGCCGGACACGAGATCGCCAGCATCGACGTCGGTGGCGGCCTCGGCGTCGGCTATCGCGACGGACATGACCATCCGGTCTCCGCGCGCGCCTACGTCGAAGCGATTCGCGCGTCGCTCGGCGACTTCGTTGGACGCATCGTGCTCGAGCCCGGGCGCTGGCTCGTGGCCGAGGCGGGCGTACTGCTGACACGCGTGATCCGCGTCAAGCGTGGCGTCGAGCGCGACTTCCTCGTCGTCGATGCGGCGATGAACGACCTTTTGCGGCCGGCGCTGTACGATGCGTGGCATGACATCGTCCCGGTCGGTCCGGCAACAAGCGTGTCGCGCGCCGCGCCACTGAGGACCTACGACATCGTCGGTCCAGTCTGCGAAAGCAGCGATATCTTCGCGCGTGCGCGCGAACTGCCGGCATGCGCACCGGGTGATCTGCTGATGATCAAGGCGACCGGCGCGTACGGCGCCTCGATGGCATCGACCTACAATTCGCGGCCACTGGCGAGCGAAGTATTGCTCGACAATGGCCGCTACTCGATCGTGCGCCGACGCCAGACGTTCGAGGAAATGATCGGCGGCGAGACGCTGGCAGGGGATTGGCAAAGCGCGTGAATAGCATCGCCAGACCCAGCCGCAGGACCACGCTCCAGAAGCCCTCCCCTTCAAGGGGAGGGTTGGGTGGGGATGGTGTTGAAGCGCTCGATCGTGCAGACATCGGCCGTAGGGAACACCATCCCCCTCCCGGCCTCCCCCTTGAAGGGGGAGGAGCAAGCGCGCCGCGCCGGAGTCACCCGGTCGAACACGGACGTGCGTGGAGTCACGTTGTTGCGGAGTGGTCGCTGGCGCTCGTTTGCAGCTGCGCACCAGTTCTTGCTCTTGCAGCATCGCCTTACGACAAAACGTTCGACGACGTCATGGCCCGCTATCACCTGCCGGGCCTCGCGCTCGGCGTGATCGAGGACGGCAAGGTGACGTATACGCGCACGGCTGGCGAACTCGTCGCCGGCTCGGGACGGAAAGTCACACAAGACTCGCTGTTCAAGATCGCGTCGAACAGCAAGGCGATGACGACGGCGTTGCTCGCGCGCCTGGTCCAGGCCGGCAAGTTGAGCTGGGACGATCCAGCGACGAAGTACCTGCCGCAATTGCGCATGTCTGATCCGTGGGTCACGCAGAACCTGCTCGTGCGCGACCTGCTCGTGCACAACATCGGCTTGCGCGAGGGCGCAGGCGACTTGATGCTGTGGCCGGAGCCGAATCGCTTCACGCGCGCGGACATCATCTCCGGCCTGGCGTACCTCAAGCCGCAGACGAGCTTTCGCTCCGGCTACGCCTACGACAACCTCATGTACGTCGTCGCCGGCGAAGTCGCGGCGGCGGCCGGCGGCGCGCCGTACGAGTCGCTGATGCGCAGCGAAGTGTTCGAGCCGCTCGGGCTGTCGCGCTGCGTGGTCGGCCAGTGGCGCCGCGACGAGGTTGCGAACGTCGCCCAACCGCACATGCGCAAGGATGGACGCAACGTCGCGATCAACGAAGACGGCGACGTCGTCCCGGAAATCACCTCGGCCGCGGCCGGCGGCATCCGCTGCAGCCTGCACGACATGCTGGCCTGGGCGCGCAACTGGCTCGTGCCGGACGCGCGGCAGCTGGCCTGGTTGTCCGTGGAGCAGCGCCGCGCGCTGTGGACGCCGCGCACGCCGATGCCGATCTCGCAGCGCCGGCGCGATTGGGACCACACGCATTTCTACGCATACGGATTCGGCTGGCGCCTGGCCGACGTCGATGGCGTCTGGACCGTTTCGCATACCGGCACGTTGTCCGGCATGTATTCGGTGCTGACCTTGCTGCCGGACCGGCGCAGCGGATTCGTCATGATGACGAATGGCGAGGGAGATGAAGCGCGCACGGTGTTGACCGAGGTCATGCTCAAGCAGTTGGCTGCCGGCAAGACAGCCGCTGTCGCAAAATATGCCGACGAACTGGCGCGCGAAGCGGCGTCGAAGCCGGCGCAGCGAAAAGCCCCGGACACGTCGGCGCGGCAACCCGCGATGCCCGCGGAAGCAAGCAGTCTGCTCGGACATTGGCGCGACCCGTGGTTCGGCGCAATAGCGCTTTGTCCGCAAGGCGGCAAGGTGCGTTTCGCGGCGAATAAATCGCCGTTGCTGTCCGGCACCGTGATGCGCGTCGGCGAGCGCTATCTCGTCGACTGGGACGACGACCGCATGGACACCGAAGCATGGCTGCAAGTGGCACCGGGCAATCCCCCGGCGCCGGCCGTGCTGACAATGGCCAAGGTCGATCCGGACGCTGATTTCAGCTCGGACTTCGAAGACCTTGCCTTCACCCGGGAGCGCGACTGTGATTGAACCGGTTCGAATCGACCGTACTGCCGTGCGCGGACTGTTTGTCCTGTTTTCGCTCGTCGCATTGGGCGCGTGTACGCCGCAGAATTCGCCGGTGCCGGACGAAAAAGCCGTCGATGCAATCATGCAGGCCTACACCGGCGATGTCCCCGGCGCTTCGGTGCTGGTCGTCCGCGACGGCAAGCCGGTCGTGCGCAAGGCCTACGGCCTGGCCAACCTCGAGGAAAAGACCGCCGCGACACCGGCGACGAATTACCGACTGGCGTCGGTGACGAAACAGTTCACGGCTGCGTCGATCCTGCTGCTCGCCGAAGATGGGCGGCTGACGCTCGACGATCCGATTCGCAAATGGCTGCCGACCTTGCCCGAAACCGATCAGCCGATCACGATCCGCCATCTACTGACGCATACCGGCGGCCTGATCGATTACGAGGACGTCATGCCGGACGCCGGCAACGAAGACCCGGTGACGGATTTTTCGAAGCAGCTGCACGACATCGACGTGCTGCGCCTGCTGGAGAAGGAGCAGCGCGTCTACTTCGCGGCCGGCACCAGCTACCGCTACAGCAACGGCGGCTATTCGATGCTCGCGCTGATCGTCGAACGCACCTCGGGGCAGAGCTTCCAGTCGTTCCTGCACGATCGCATCTTCGCGCCGCTGCACATGGACAACACG
>DATIEJ010000002.1:0-10029 GCA_035455825.1 Rhodanobacteraceae bacterium
GCCGCGCGGGCAGCGGCGTCCGCCGGAAGCCGTCGCGGCTTATGCGCGCCGTGCCGCCGAACTCGGCCAGGTGCTGGCCGCGATGAGCGAGATCGAAGCGGCTTTGCGCCGGCAGTGGTCGGAAGCGCTGATCGTCGGTTACAGCGAGCTCGGCCCGGCCGAGGCCGAACCGCGCCTGCGCCATGCCGAAGGCTGGATCGCGGACCAGCCGAACAGTCCGGGCCTGGCGCTGACGCTCGGTCGGCTTTGTATACAATGTAAATTGTGGGGCAAGGCGCGCGAGTATCTCGAGCGCGGGCTGGCGATCGAGCCGTCGGCCGCGCTGTGGGAGGCGCTCGGCGACTGCAGCCGCGGCTGCGAGGAGCGCGACCTGGCGGCGCTGTGCTATCGCAACGCGTTGCGCGCCGCGCGCGGCGAGCCGACCGAGGCGTTGCCGGGCCTGACCGGAGTGCCGGCGGCATTGAGCACGCGCGCGAGCGTGATCGAAACGCGCAGCGCGCACGGCGTGCCGCAGCTGCCGGGAATCGCCCACGAGTGACTATGCCGCGCGGCGCGTCTGTCAGTGTGTGAGGGTCTTGGGTCTTGGGTCGCGTGACGCGGCCGGTAGTGGTGGAACTCTTTTTTGGACGCGGATTACGCGGATCAACACGGATGAGAGCGGGCAGGAAGACAGGCGCTGCGGGGAGCACGCCTCGCGCGCCCGAGGTGGTTTTTCAAGCTTGATGAATCCGCTTTATCCGCGTAGATCCGCGTCAATCCGCGTCAATCCGCGTCAATCCGCGTCCGAGATTTGCTCGATCCGCGATCACGCAGAACCGCCGGTGGTCCAGGTCGACGTGGCCGATGTGAGCCGTGGGCGGTCAGGATTCGTTGATCCCGGCGCGCGCGCCGAGGATTAGCGCGAGTACGTCCGGCGCGTAGTCGAACGAATCGTAGAACAGCCGCTCTTCGGGCAGGCCCGCGTCGACGAAGCTGCGCCGGCCGGCGTCGATCAATGCCGGCGGGCCGCTCATGTAGATGTCGAAGGCGGACAGGTCGGCATGGTCCTCGAGCACGGCTTCGTGCACGAGTCCGCCGCGCAGGCCGGAGTCGCCGAGGCGTTCGAGGTCCGAGACCACGGCGATGAATTGCAGCGACGGCGCCTGTTCGCTCCAGCGTTGCGGCAGCTCGCGCAGGTACAGTTCGTCCGGCGCGCGCGCGCCCCAGTACAGCCACATCGGCCGGCGCGTGCCGAGGTGCAGGAAGTGCTCGATCAGCGCCTTGACCGGCGCGAAGCCCGTGCCGCCGGCGACGAAGATCATCGGCCGCTCGGAGTCCTCGCGCGGCACGAACGTGCCGAGCGGCCCCTCGACGCGCAGCACATCGCCGATCACCAGTTCGTTGAAGACGAAATTCGTGAAGTCGCCGCCGGCGACGTGGCGCACGTGCAACTCGATTTGCGGACCGGTGTGCGGCGCGTTCGCGATCGAAAATGCGCGCCGGCGTCCGGCCGGCAGCAGCACGTCGAGATACTGGCCGGCCAGATAGACCAGCGCGCGCCGATGCGGCGGCTGCAGGACCAGGCGCATGACATCGGGCGCCAGGCGCTGCTGTTCGCTGAGCTTGAGCGCGAGCACGCGCCGCGGCAGGTCGGCGACCGAGGCGACCTCGCGCGCGCCGATGACCAGGTCGCTGAGCGGCACGGCCTGGCACAGCAGCACCTGGTGGCGCGCGACTTCGGCCGCGTTCAGTGCGTTCGGCGGATTGCGCGGATAGTGGCATTCACCCGAGATCAGCGTCGCCTTGCAGCTGCCGCACACGCCCGACAGGCAGCTGTACGGCAGCGCAAGGCCGGCGCGGCGCGCGGCATCGAGCACGCTTTCGCCGACAGCGACGGCGAAACGCTTGCCGCTGGCCTGGAGGGTCACGGAATAGCTCACTGGGAAAATACCGCCTGCGCAGACTCGTTCGAAGCCGGCCGATTGTCGCCGATCCGGTCCTGCGCCTGATAGGGGCCGTCGTTGCTATAGTTCGCCGGCAAAAAAAGGAATCGGCATATGCGCATCTGGAAGTCTGAGCTCTCGCTCGATCAGGTCAACGGCTGGCACAACACGATGGTCCAGCATATCGGCATCGTGGTCACCGAGATCGGCGACGACTACGTGCGCGGGACGATGCCGGTCGACGCGCGCACGCATCAGCCCTACGGGCTGCTGCACGGCGGCGCCTCGGTCGCGCTCGCCGAGACCCTCGGCAGCCTCGGCGCAATGATGTGCGCCGATGCCAAGACGCACCTGGCCGTCGGCCTCGACATCAACGCCAATCATGTGCGTGGCGTGACCGACGGCATCGTCACCGGCACCGCGCGCCCAATTCACCTGGGACGCACGACCCAGGTCTGGGAAATCCGCATCGAGGACGAGCGCCTGCGCCTGGTCTGCATTGCGCGCCTGACCGTGGCGATCGTGCCGCGACCGACCGCGTGATCGATTGGCCGCGGCATCTGCTGCGCGCGGGTGAGCGCATCGGGAAGAACGCGAATGGCTGCTGACGTTTCCGGATATGCCCGGCTCAGTCCGGACGCGGTGCTCGGCGCGGTCGAGTCGGCCGGCGTGCTGACCGATGGCCGCCTGCTCGCGCTGAACAGTTTCGAAAATCGCGTCTATCAGGTTGGCATCGAGGAAGGCGCGCCGCTGATCGCGAAGTTCTATCGCGGCGGCCGCTGGACCGATGCGGCGATCGAGGAGGAACATGCGTTCGCGCTCGAACTGCGCGAGGCGGAATTGCCGGTCGTCGCGCCGCTGCGTTTCGGCGGCGCCACGTTGCTGCGTTTTGGCGGCCACCGCTTCGCGTTGTATCCGCGCCAGGGCGGGCGCGCGCCGGAACTCGAATCGGCCGACAACCTGGCCTGGATGGGCCGCTTGCTCGCGCGCCTGCACGGCGTCGGCGGACGCCGCCGCTTCCTCGCCCGCGGCACTCTCGATCGCGCGACGTTGATCTCGGCGCCTTCGCGCGCCGTCCTCGCCTCGCCGCTGATGCCGGCGACGCTGCGTGACCGCTACGCGCGCGTCATCGCGCTGCTCGATGACTCGATCGCCGATCGGTTTGCCGAGGTCGGCGACGTGCGCCACCTGCGCCTGCACGGCGATTGTCACGGCGGCAACGTGCTGTGGACCGACTCCGGCCCGCATTTCGTCGATCTCGATGACGCGCGCATGGGGCCGGCCGTGCAGGACCTGTGGATGCTCGCGACGAATCCGCGCGCGCTCGACCTGCTGCTCGAAGGCTATGCCGAGTTCCGCGACTTCGACCGGCGCGAGCTGGCGCTGATCGAACCGCTGCGCCTGATGCGCCAGGTCCACTACGCCGGCTGGATCGCGCAGCGCTGGGACGATCCGGCCTTTCCGCGCGCCTTCCCGTTCGCCGCCGAGGCGCGCTGGTGGGAACAACACGTCAACGACCTGTTCGAAGCGACCCAGCGATTCGGAGACGACCCAGCATGAACGGAAGGCTTGCTGCATTGCAGCGCGGGCCGCCGCTGGCTACCATCGCGGCGTGAACTCGACCGCTGAAGAAGCTCCCGCGCGTTCCCGCGACTGGATGCGGCCGCTGCGCTACCTGTGGCGCACGCCGCTGCTGCTGCTGCATGCGCTGATCGCATTTCCGCTCGCGCTCGCGGTGTTCAACCCGCTGGCTCTGCGCTGCCGGATTCGCGGCGAGACGCTCGAGCACTGGATGACGCGCTGGTGGTCGGGCCGGCTCGTGCGCATCTTCGGCTTCCGCATCCGCTGCATCGGCGAGCCGCTGCCCGGCGCCGTGCTGTTCGTTGCCAACCACGTGTCGTGGCTCGACATCGAACTGATGCATAGCCAGCGCATCATGAGCTTCGTCGCCAAGGCCGAGATCGAGCGCTGGCCGCTGGTCGGCTGGCTGGCCACGCGCGCCGGCACGATCTATCACCGCCGCGGCAGCACGCATTCGCTCGGCGCAGTCATGGAGCGGGTCGTCAAGCGCTTGCGCGAAGGCATGGCGGTCGGCGTGTTCCCCGAAGGCGGAACCGGCACCGGCGAGCGCCTGCGCACGTTCCACGCGCGCATTTTCCAGGTCGCGGTCGACGCGAGCGTGCCGGTGCAGCCGGTCGCGTTGTGCTACGGCGAAAGCGGCACGATGGACCTGCGCGTGCCGTTCGCGCCGGGCGAACATTTCTTCGGCAACTTCGTCCGCCTGCTCGGCGGCCCGTCGCTCGAGGCGAGCGTGCACTTTCTCGAACCCGTGGCATCGAGCGAGGACGGCCGCCGCCAGACCGCGATCGCGGCACGCGAACGCATTGCGCAGGCGCTCGGCATGCCGCTGGCATGAATTCGTCCGGCGAATTCACGCCGCGGCGCTGGTTGCGCAGTCCGCACCTGCAGTCGGCGCTGGCCTCCAGCGGCATGCGCCGCTGGCTGTTCCGGCACCGCCGCGCCGCGCTCGAGCAGCGTTCGACCGAGCACATTCTCGATTGCGGCGGCGGCGTGCGTTTGCAGGGTTTTCATACGCGCCAGACGGTGTTTGCGCAGCCGCGCGCACTTGCCGTATTGCTGCACGGCTGGGAGGGCAGCGCCCAGTCGAGCTACATCCTGCACACCGGCAGCCGCCTGCTCGCCGAAGGCTGCGACGTGTTTCGCCTGAACTTCCGCGATCACGGCCAGACCCATCACCTGAACAGCGACCTGTTCCATTCGTGCCGGATCGACGAGGTCGTCGGCGCCGTGCGCCAGGTTGCCGACCGCTTCGCCGAACGGCCTCTGCTGATCGGCGGCTTCTCGCTCGGCGGCAACTTCGCTCTGCGCGTGGCGCTGCACGCGCCGGCGGCGGGCATTGCGCTGAGCTGGGTGTTCGCCGTGTGCCCGGTCATCAGTCCGCGCGCCGGACTGGAATCGATCGAAAACGCGCCGTGGTTCTACGAACGCTACTTCATGCACAAGTGGCGCGGTTCGCTGCTGCGCAAGCAGGCGCTGCATCCGGAGCGCGAATTGTTCAGCAAGTCCGAACTGCGCGCCGGCATGCGCGAACTGACGCGCACGATGGTGTTGCGGCACACCGATTTCGGCTCGCTCGAGAATTACCTCGACGGCTACTCGGTTGCCGGCGACAAGCTCGCGGAGCTGACGATTCCGGCGACGATCCTGACCGCAGCCGACGATCCGGTCATTCCGGTCGCCGAATTCCGCGAGCTCAAGCTGGCCGCCGGCAGCGAACTGACGATCGTCCCGCACGGCGGCCACTGCGGCTTCATCCGCGACCTGAGCCTGCGCAGCTGGGCCGAGGATTTTCTCGTCGCGCGCATGGCCCGCGTGCTCGAGGCGCCGAGATCATCCGCGCCGCCGCAAGTGCGTCCTTATCCGGATCAGGTAAGCGACACCTAGGCTGGTTCGCTCAATTTGCCGAAACGGTCCGCTCCTTCGCCCAGTCGCGCAGCGTGGCGACCTGCTCGGCCATCAGCACCGACAGCGGCCGCGTCTCGCGCAGCGCCGCCAGCAGGTGCGCCTGTGTAATAGTGGACTTGTCCGCATTTGCGGCATACAGCGCGGAAACGACGGCTTGCTCGATCTCCGCGCCGGAAAAGCCGTCGGCAGCCGCGGCCAGGGCGTCGAGATCGAAGTCCGCCGGCTTGAGCTCGCGGCGGGCGAGATGGATCGAGAAGATCTCGCGGCGCGTCGCAGCGTCCGGCAGGTCGACGAAGAAAATCTCGTCGAAGCGGCCCTTGCGCAACAGTTCCGCGGGCAGGTCCTGCACCTGGTTCGCAGTCGCCACGAGGAAAACGGCCTCACGCCGTTCGGACATCCAGGTCAGCAAATAGCCAAGAACGCGGCGCGAGACGCCATCGTCGCTGTCGCTGGCGGCGAGTCCTTTTTCGATCTCGTCGACCCAGAGCACGCACGGCGCGAGTTGTTCGGCGTGGCGCAGCGACTCGCGCAGGTTGCGCTCGGTTTCGCCGTGGTACTTGTTGTACAGCGTGCCGAAGTCCAGGCGCACCAGCGGCACGCCGAAGCCGCCGGCGATGGCTTTCGCGGCCAGGCTCTTGCCGCAACCCTGCACGCCGAGCAGCAGCACGCCTTTCGGCGGATCGAGCTTGCCGGCGCTCTTGAGGCCGAGGAATGCGGCGCGCCGTTGGGCGATCCAGCGCTTCAGGTTGGCCAGGCCGGCGACGTCGGCGAAACGCGCCGTTTCGTATTCGAAGTGCAGCAGGCCGTCCTTGTTCAGCAGCTCGAACTTCGCGCGTGCCAGATCGGCGACATCGGCCTGGTTCAACGCGCCGTCGTCGTAGATCAGCTTGCGCACGATGCGGCGCGCGTCGTCGTGGCTCAGGCCGCGCAGGTTGCGCACGACCGCGCGCGCGGCGTCGGCATCGATCTCGACGCGCTTGCCGCCGTTGTCGCGCGAATAGGAAAACGCCTCCTCGCGCACGAGTTGCGCGAGCGCCTGCGCATCGGGCAGGCTCAGGGAAAAACGCGTGGCCAGCGACTCGAGTTCGTCCGGCAGTTCGAGTTTCGGGCTGATCAGCACGAGCGTGTGCGCGGCGCTGTCCTGGCGCTGGCAGACTTCGCGAAGCAGGCGCAAGGTCATCGTGTAGCGCATGTACGGCTGGAAATCGAGCAGCAGGTAGATGCCGCTTTCGGTCGCCTGCTTGATCGACTGCAGCGTGACGGTCGCATCCGGCGCGACATCGACGGCGCGTTCGGCATCGGGTCCGTCGGAAGCCATGTCCAGGCGTATCAGGCCCTCGGTGATGCTCCAGCGATACAGCGGACGCAGCACCTGCGCGATGACGTGGCGAAACGTCTCGATGACCCGATTCTCTTCCGCGGTTTCGATCGCGATCAGCGGCGTCGTCGCGCGGATCAGCGTGGCCAGGTCCTGCAGCTCAGTCATGGACGCTCTTATTGATAGTGCGGCCATGGATGGCCGCTTTGTGATCTTCGCGATCAAGGATGATCGCAGAAATACCACCATGGATGGCCGCTTCGTGAACTTCGCGATCAAGGATGATCGCAGAAGTACCACCATGGATGGCCGCTTCGTGACTTTCGCGATCGGGGATGATCGCTATAGTACCTAAGCGCCGCGCGGGCGGCTGCGGCATAATGTACCGCCGGGCGCCCGCCCGCGGCTGTCGTCTTTTTTTGATCATGACCCTGCAAGAAGCCCTCGACCTCCACCAGGCCGGCCAGTTCGACGCCGCCGAACAAGCGTACCGCGCGCATCTGCAGGCCACGCCCGACGACGCCGACGCGCTGCATCTGCTCGGCGTCCTGCGCCAGCAGCGCGGCGACGCGCCGGCAGCGCTGGACCTGATCCGCCAGGCGATCGCGCTCGCGCCCGACCATGCGCAGTTTCACCTTTCGCTCGGCGGCGCGCTGCTGGCGCAGGGCGAAACCGACGCGGCGCGTTCGAGTTTCGAGGTCGCGCTTGCGCTCGACCCGAACCGCGTCGAGACGCACAGTCTGCTCGGGCATCTCGCGCTGCAGGCCGGCGAGGGTTCCGATGCGGAGAACCGCTTCCGCATCGGCCGCCGCGCCGACGAACAGGATCCGCTGATCCTGTACGGACTGGGCAACGTGTACCTGGATCGGCGCGAACCGGCGAACGCGGCCAAGTTTCTTTCGCGCGCCGCGGAACTCAAGCCCGGCGACGCCGGCATCCAGACGAGCCTGGGCCGCGCCTTGTTCGATCAGGGCGCATTCGGCCTGGCCGAGCGGGCGTTCGAGAACGCGCTCAAGTTGCGTCCGGATCTGGGTCTGGCGAAGCTCTACCTGGCGCGATCGCGCCTGCGCCAGGACAAACTCGAAGCCGCGCGCGAATTATTCGCCGAACTGGCAGGAAGCGAAGTCCAGACCTTGTCCGCCAACGCCGGCCTCGGCGACGTCGCGCGCAAGCAGGGACGGATCGTCCAGGCGCTGAAGTATTACCGGCGCGCGCTCGCGATCGACCCGGCGCACTCCGGTGCCGCGAACGCCTGCGCCTGGTGCATGGAGCAGCTCGGCGACCTGCACGGCGCGGCACAATATCTCGCCGACGGCTTGCGCCGGACACCCGAAGCCGACGAGCTGCGCCGGCCGCTGGCCGAATTACTCGACCGCCTGGGCCGCAGCGACGAAGCGCGCAGCGTCCGCCAGGCCGCGGCCGGCGCCGACTCCTCGCAAAAAAGCGACCGCCCATCATGACGAACCCGACTGCCACGAACGCCGACGCGGTGAACAGCCTGCTCGCCGCCGCGCGCCAGCATGCCGAACAGGGCGCGCTCGCGCAGGCCGACCAGTCGTACCAGCGCGTGCTCGATATCGCGCCGGATCAGTTCGAGGCCCTCCAGTTCCTCGGTTTGCGCGCGCTCGCCGAGGGCCGGTTCGTCATCGCCAAGGTCATGCTCGAACGCGCCGTCGAGCAGGAAGGCGGCGACGTGCAATTGTTGAAGAACCTCGGCGTAGCGTGCATTGGCGCGGAACGCCTCGATGAAGCGCGCTTCGCGCTGGATCGCGCGCTGACGCTGGCTCCGGATTTTTTCGTCGCCAAGCTGTATCTGGGTTACGTGCTGGAAACCCTCGGACACAAGCATGCTGCGCTCAAGGAATATTTCAGCGCGGTGCTGATGGCGCAGGCCAAGGGCCGCTGGCTGAGTCCGGAGACGACCGCGCCGGCGCTGCGCGAGCTGGTCACGAGCGCGATGCGCTTTGTCGATGCCGGGCGCAAGGAATTGTTCTCCGCCGTGCTCGCGCCGCTGCGCGAACGGCATGGAGACGAGGCGCTGCGCCGCGTCGAGCGTTGTCTCGACATCTACCTGCAAATCGCGCCGGCGAACTATCCGAATCCATTGCAGAAACCGAAATTCCTCTACTTACCGGATTTGCCGACAACCCCGTACTTCGCGCGTGAGCTGTTCGACTGGTATGCCGAACTGGAGCGCAACACGCAGGTCATCCGCGACGAACTGCTCGCGGTGCTGCAGGCCGAACAGGGCATCGAGCCGTTCCTGAAGTTCGAATCGCCCGACGAAGTGCCGAAATTCCTCGGCGCCGGACCGCAGGGTGCGCCGGCCTGGGATGCCTTCTTCTTCTATCGACATGGCGTGCGCCATGACGACAACCATGCGCGCTGTCCGCGCACATCGGCAATCATCGAGTCGCTGCCGCTCGTGCGCATCCGCGCGCACGCGCCGGAAATCTGCTTCTCGGTGCTCGCGCCCGGCACGCACATCCTGCCGCACCACGGCGTGACGAATACGCGCGTCGTCACGCACCTGCCGTTGATCGTGCCGGACGACTGCGCGATCCGTGTCGGCGGCGAAGAGCACGCGTGGAAGGAAGGTCGATGCGTCACGTTCGACGATACATTCGAACATGAGGCGTGGAACCGCAGCGAACAGACGCGCGTCGTCCTGATCATCGACGGCTGGAATCCGCACCTGACCGCGGTCGAATGCGACGCAATCACGCGGCTCGTCGAAGTGATCGGCGACTTCAACCGCGAGTGCGGCGTCGACGAGATCCGCTGAAACTGCGCGCTCGGTCTTCGGCCGCACTGCACCATACTGGAACCTAGCGCCGTACTTCACGCACCACGTTGGTGCGTGAAGTACCCAATGGGCCGCCGGTGCTTCTGTCCAACCGATTGTCTATAAACAAAATATCAGCCTTGACCTGGCTTGGCACTGGCCTTGCTCCTGTGGGTTGTCACAAACCTTTCGGGAGCTTCCATGGCTGCGGCCAACGTTACCAAGCTGATCAAAGACAACAATGTGGAATTTGTGGATTTGCGTTTTGCGGACATGCGGGGATTGCAGCACCACGTGACGTTTCCGGCGACGGCGGTGGACGATTCGCTGTTCGAGGAAGGCAAGATGTTCGACGGCTCGTCGATCGCGGGCTGGAAGGGGATCAACGATTCGGACATGGTGCTGATGCCCGATGCGGACAGCGCGGTGCTCGATCCGTTCACGGCGCTGCCGACGCTGATCCTGAGCTGCGACGTGCTCGAACCGTCGACGATGCAGGCGTACACGCGCTGCCCGCG
>DATIEJ010000003.1:0-2710 GCA_035455825.1 Rhodanobacteraceae bacterium
GCCGGGATCGACGAAGAACTCGCGGCGATGAATCGCGCGCCGAGCGCCGCGACAGTCGCCGAAGCCGTTGCCCGCCTGCGCACGCGCAAGCTGCCGAATCCGGCACTGATCGGCAATGCCGGCAGTTTTTTCAAGAACCCCGTGGTCGCCGAAAACGGCGCGCTTGAACTGCAGCGCAAGCATCCGGCGCTGCCGACGTGGAACGCAACACCAGGCTCGCGCAAGATCTCTGCCGCCTGGATGATCGAGGCGTGCGGCCTGAAGGGAATGCGCGAGGGCGACGCCGGCGTGTCGGAGCAGCATGCGCTGGTGCTGGTCAACCATGGCCGCGCCAGCGGCGAACAAATCTGGGCGCTCGCGCAGCGCGTGCAGAAGGAAGTGTTCGAGCGTTTCGGCGTGCTGCTGGAACCCGAACCGATCATCGTCTGAACACGCATCGGGACCGATAGCGCAACGGATGCGAAGTTGACGCATCCGGCGACACCTTCCTCACGCTATCTTCACGCGGTTCCTCGTGACTTCGCGATGGTACCGGCAGGCGCGCACTCACTGTGCACGTCGTCACAAACCGCTACGTCAAATCGGGTAAAGTCCAATTCGTTGGACCGCCGCAAGGGAATCGCATGTCCTCGACGACTGCCGCGTCAGCAGCCGCCACTTCACGCCGCCGCGCATTGAGCCTGCTCGCGTCCGCGCTCGGCGTCGATGTTTCGCCACAGCCGGCCGCGATGCGGCGCACGGACAAGGTGCCGGTCGATACGCGCCTGGCGCGGCTGGACCAGCAATCCGCGCAGGCGGCAACGTTCAGCGGCCCGCCCTCTGCCATCGCCTGGCTCAATCGCGCGACGTTCGGCTGCACGCAAGCCGATCTGGCGGCATTCAACGCACTCGGCGGCAGCGACACGGCGCGCTGGACCGCGTGGCTCGCGCAACAGCTCGATCCGGCGTCGATCAACGACGGCGCCTGCACGGCGCGCATCGCCTCGGCGAATTTCCAGAGCCTGAACCTCACGCCGGGACAGCTGTGGTCGACGTTCCATGCCGACACGGCGAACTACAACCATCGCATGCTGCCGGTCGCCGAGGTCGAGTGCGCGACGATCATCCGCCAGACCTACAGCCAGCGGCAGCTGTTCGAGGTCATGGTCGATTTCTGGCACGACCACTTCAGCGTATTCGGCTGGGACTACGACGGCGGCCCGATGTTTCCGGCGTTCGATGCGCTGTTCCGCGACATGGCGCCCGGCAAGGGTGTGTTCGGCAACTTCAAGTCGCTGCTGATGGCGGTCTGCGAATCGGCTTCGATGATGTACATGCTCGACCTGTACTCGAGCTTCGCCGCCGGCCCGAACGAAAACTACGCGCGCGAGCTGTGCGAGCTGCACACGCTCGGCGCGATGAACTACGCCGGCGTCGTCGACCCGGACCCGTACAGCGGCGTTTATCCGATTCCGATGGTGACCGCTGCCGATGGTTCCTCGATCCGCGCGATGTACGTCGACGACGACGTCTACAACGCGACGACCGCCCTGACCGGGTGGACGATCTCGCAGAGCACCTGGCAGGTCGGCAGCGACCCGAATCCCGGCATGTTCGAGTACGTCGACGCGCTGCACTACGACAAGGTCACGACGACGTTCCTCAATCGCTACATCGGCGCCAACACCGGCATCACGGCCGGCAAGAACATCTTCAACTGGCTGTCGATGCATCCCGGCGTCGCCACGTTCATCGCCACGAAGCTGTGCCGCCGCCTGGTCGGCGACAACCCGCCCGGATCGCTGGTCAGCAGCGTCGCAAACGTGTTCCTGCAGAACTACCAGGCGCCGAACCAGTTGCAACTGACGACGCAAGCCGTCCTGGCGTCGAGCGAATTCCAGAACAGCTATGGCTTGAAGATGAAGCGGCCGGGTGTGGCATTCGTTGGCGCGCTGCGCGCTTGCGGCGCGGATTTCACGCCGGTGCCGGACCTCGACAATCCGGGCTACGTGTCCGGCCAGTGGACGACGACGTCATCGATCCTCTGGGCGCTGCAGAGCGCCGGCCACCGGCCGTTCTACTGGCCGGCGCCGAACGGCTACCCGGACACGCAGACGGCGTGGTCGAGCACCGGCACGCTGGGCTTGACGCTGCGCATGCTTTCCTTCGTGCTCGAATCGACGCAGGACCGCAACGTCGCCGGCTCGCCGTTTCTCGCCGACGTGCAGGCGCAGACGCTGGCGGCAATACCCGTTCTGGCGAACCGCACCGCGGCGAACATCGCCGGCCTGTGGTGCGATCGCATCCTCGGCTATCGGCCGACGAATGTATACAATGCGGCAGTCGACTTCATGCGCCAGAACGCGCTGGCCACCGACGCGCTCGACCTGACCACCGATACCTGGGATTCCGGACACCTGAGCAAGCACTACACGAAATCGCGGCTGCGCTCGATGGTCGCGCTGATCCTGTCTAGTCCCGATTTCCTGACGCGCTGAGGTGTCGCGATGAATCCGAGCCCCATGCAGCTGGATCGCCGCGATTTCCTCAAGGGCTGTTGCGCCGCGACGCTCGCCGGCGGTAGCCACGCCGCGTTCGGAGCCACCGCAAGCACGACGCAGGACACGCTGGTCGTCGTGTTCCTGCGCGGGGCAATGGATGCGCTGAGCCTGCTGTCGCCGGGCCAGGGCCATCCCGACCGCGGCAACTACGAAGCCAATCGCGACAACAC
>DATIEJ010000004.1:0-9354 GCA_035455825.1 Rhodanobacteraceae bacterium
CGCCACCCAGCGGCAGGCCGATCTGATGCAGCAATGCCTTGAAGCGCGGATTGTCGTGCAGAGGATCGAACTCCGGAATCACGTAGGCGTACTCGCGAAACGGTGCCTTCTGCGCGAACAGGCGCTCGAGCTCTGCCAGAACCAGATCATATTCGCCGAGCCGCGCCAGCAGCGGCGGTTTCTGGAACACCGAGTCGCCGCCATGCGCCATGACCTGCTCGATGGCGGCTGCCTTCTTCGATGGGTCCTTGAGCGCCGCGATCAGACTCAGGCGCATCTCACGGGCCGGGGAAGGCATGCCGCGCACGATGGCTTCCGCTTCGTCGAAACGGCGCAGGTCGATCAAGGCCATCGCTTTGCCGTTTATCGGCTCGAAGAAACCGGGCGCGATGCGCAGCGCGGCGTCGTAGTACGGCAGCGCTTCGAGGTACTTCTTTTCCGTGGCCAGGCTGATACCACGCGAAAATTGCAGTACGGCCGAAAGGGGGTCGAGTTCGATGGCGGCCTGATACTGCGCGTCGGCTTCGCTCGAACGCCGCTGCTGCAGCAGCATTTCACCGTACCACTGGTGTGCGGTCGCATCGGCCGGATTCGCGGCGATCGCCGCGCGAAAATCCTGCTCGGCCCCGACCCAGTCGAAATCGAAGGTGGTGCGGATATTGGCCCGCGCGGCGAGAGCGGCGCTCGAGCGAGGGTCGAGCGCGACCGCGTGGTCGGCCGCATCGCGCGCCAAAGCCGCGGTATCGACGGCCGCCACGCCGGAAGGGTCGCTGACCGCATAGGTCGGGAGCAGCGAATAGGTTTGGGCAAGACCGGCCCATGCGTCAGCATAGGCAGGGTCGATAGCCAGAGCTGCCTTGAACGCCACCTCGGCGCTCTGCAGGTTGGCGTAGCCGCGCTGGTTGAACAGATAACGACCGCGCAGGACCTGCTCGTGCGCCTCGGCGTCTTTCGTGGCATTGGCTGCCAACCGCGACTGCTGATCGCCTTGCAACACGACCTTCAGAGCATCGGTGATCGCGCGCGCGATGCGTTCCTGCAGCTCGAAAACGTCGGTCAGTTCGCCGTCGTAGCTCTGCGACCAGAGGTGAAAGCCGTCGCGCGTCTGGATCAGCTGTGCGGTGATGCGCACCTTGTTGTCCTGTTTGCGCACCGAGCCTTCAAGCACGTGGGCGACACCCAGGGCGGCGCCGATCGCCGGCAGTTTTTCATTCTTCCCCTTGAAGTAGAACGACGACGTGCGCGCGGCGACATGCAGGCCCTGCACTTTCGCCAGCGCGTCGAGAATTTCCTCGGTCATGCCGTCGGAGAAATATTCCTGGTCGTGAGTCGGGCTGAGATCCGCGAACGGCAGCACGGCTATCGATTTTTCGTCCGCAGCCGGAGTGGTCGCGCTCGTTCCACCGGCCTTCGCCGCGTCGGCCCTGACGGCTTCGGTCGTGTTTGCGACCAGCGCCGCCTCGCGTCGCGGCGCGAGCACGAACTTGTCGAAGCCGAAGTATACAAGTGCAAGAATCAACAGGACGATGATCGTCCGGTCCATGCGCCGCGCGGTCTGCGGCGCAATCGAATCTTCCGGCTTGACCTCGGCGTCGCGCTTGATGCCCTCGGGCGTCAGCTCGAACACCCAGGCGAAGATCAGCGCCGGAATGAATCCGATCGCGAGCAGCGTGACGATCGAACGCGGCAGCCACGCGGGCGCGTCGTACATCGGCAGCACCGTGCTCGACACCTGCACGGCCAGCCACGCACCAACGAGGTATACGCCGGCCATGCGCAATACGTTGCGCCGCTTGAGTTCGGCGAAGAAGCCCGGAGTCATGGCGAGCCGGCCTTGGTTGGCGGCGGCGTCGAACCCGGCACTTTGACATCGAACGGGATGGCCGCGAGCTGCGCCGGCGAATAGCCCACCTTCGCCAGGTACGCGGCCCAGCGCGGATCGTCGTGGATCGACTTGAAAAGTGGGCTGACGGCAAGATCGGTCAACCCGGTGTCGTTGTATAGGGCGGCCTTGTCCAGCCACAGGAAAGCCAGGTCCGCCTCGTTGCGCCAGGCATAGACGTAAGCGATGTTGTAGGACGAGTCGCGCTCGTATTTGCGCGCCGCCTCCTCGAGCGCCGCATCCGAGGCAGCACGATTGCCGAGGGCGAAGTGCGCCAGCGCCAGCGCGTACAGCCGATAGGATTCCGCGGGCTCTGCCTGGGCAGCGTCTAGCGCCGCCTGCGCGTTCGCATGGCTGTCCTTCATCAGCAGGGCCATCACCAAGTACTGATGCACCGCGATGATGCGGGGGCTCAGCGCGATCGTCTTGCGGTGACAGTCGATCGCCTCGTCGTAGCGTCCTGCGTGCAGGTAGGCGCGACAGAGCGTGCCCAGCCCGGTTGCGTTGGTCGGATCGAGTTCGGCGAAGCGCTGGCCGAGTGCGATCGCCAGGTCCATGCGGTTCAGCGAAATGGCCAGGCGGCTGGCGTAACGGATGATCTCGCTGTTGCCGGGTTCGAGCGTGAGCGCGCGTGCAATGTAATCAGCGGATGCGGCCAGGTCGCGGTCGTACAGCAGTGCGATGAAACCCTGGTCGGCCAGCGCCGCCGGGTACGCCGGATCCAGAGTCAGCGCCTTCGCCAGGGCGTGGCGCGCAAGCCGGATCGCCTCCTCCACCGGCCGCATGCCGCGCCCCGCCTGCAGTTGATAGACCGCGGCCAGGCGTTCCCAGGCCGCGACGTAGTCCGGCGCAATCGCCAGCGCTTGCTGATAGACCTCGATGGCCCGCTCGATCGTGTCCGGCGTGCCGTCGCGCTCGAACTGCCGCCCCTGCAGGAACAACGCATACGCGGCCGGATCGGTCACGGTCGATTTCGGCGCGGCGCCGAGCAGGGCCACCTTCAGCTGCGCGACGACAGCCGCGGCAATCTCGTCCTGGATCGCGAAGATGTTGTCGAGCGGACGATCGTAGGTTTGCGACCACAGGTGCGTGTCCGAACCGGTCTGGATCAACTGCACGGTGACGCGCACCTGGTTGCCGGCCTTGCGCACCGATCCTTCGAGCACGTTGGCGACGTTGAGCTGCCTGGCGATCGTCGGAATATCGACGTCCTTGCCCTTGAACGAGAACGCCGACGAGCGCGACGTAACGCGCAACTCGCGCACCTTGGCAAGCAGGTTCAGCAATTCCTCGGCGATGCCATCGGACAGGTATTCCTGGTCCTTGGACTGGCTCATGTCGAGGAACGGCAGCACCGCGATCGATTTGTCGTCATGCGCCCGCGCCAGCGCGTTCTCGCCGCCCTGCTTGCGCGCTTCGGCAATCTGCTCGGATGTCCGCTGTTCCAGTGCCGCGTCCCGACGCGGCGCCAGCACGAACTTGTCGAACGCGAAGTAGCCGAGCGCGAGGGCCAGAGCGATCATTATCGCGCGGTCGAGCTTCCTGCCTGTTTCCGGCATGATCGATTCGTTGGGATCGACCAGCTTTTCGCGCTTCAGGCCTTCCGGCGTCAGCTCGAACACCCAGGCGAACACCATTGCCGGCACGAATCCGATTGCGAGCAGCACAATCACCGCGCGCAGTCCCCACGACGGCAGATCGAATGCCGGCAGGACCGTGCTCGACACCTGCACGATCAGCCACGCGCCGACCAGATACAAACCGGCCATGCGCAGTACGTTGCGTCGCTTGAGTTCCTCGAAAAACCGCATCGGCGGAGCGCCCCCTGATTGCCCTGATCATCGCAGATTTGACCGGGCGCGGTCACGAAGCCGGCCGCGCCGAACGATTCCAAGCGAACGCCACCGCCAACACGCGTACACTGCTGCAAATCGTCTGCGCGCCCAAGCCAGGACATCGATGCGGGTGGTGTTCCAGCAAGTTCAGTCAACATCGTGCAGGAATTGCGAGCGCGGTGACAGGAGGTGCCACTATGTTCGTCCGATCCATGCTCGCGTGCGCATGCGTGTTCGCCTTGACAGCACCCACGGTCGCAGTGGGCGCAGGTCTCGCATTTGCCAAAGTGTCGACCCAGGTCGTCAGCTTCCCCGCTGGTGATCCGAGCAGCGCGATCTCCGTCGGCACGCTAACCGACACTCTGTCGGGCATGGACTTCGATCCTGCCGCTCAGGTGCTCTGGGCGATCAACTTCACGGGCCAGACCCTCGGTACCGTAAACCAGTCGACGGCTGCGTACACGCCGACCGTGGCGCTTCAGGGTGGGTGCTGCATCACGGCATTCACGATCGATCCGGTGGACGGCACCTTTTACGTATCGAAGACTGATGCTCTCATCTACAGCCTCGATCAAGTGTCCGGCCAAACCACCGTACGGGGATACGGCGCCCTGGCAGGCGATGTCATCAGCGCCCTCGCAGCTGATTGCAGCGGCCACCTGTTCGCCCTTGCCGGCACCAATCTCTATCAAGCGCATCTCGGCGTCGATAACCCCGCGCTGATAGGAAGCCCCGGATTCGCTGGCCCGACGAACCTGGAATTCGACAATCAGACCGGGATCCTGTACGCGTGGTTCCTTCCGACCGGTGGTGGCAATACGACAAGCACGCACGTGGTTATCGATGTCGCGACCGGGCACGGTACAGCGACAGCGCAAGGTGACGGCAGGTATCGGATGGCAATTCGCAGCGAGTGCTCGATCTTCGCCAACGGCTTCGACGCATGAGTCCTCGTTGCCTCACGCGCAAATGACAGGCTACTCACCCTTGCGGAAAGCAGCGAGGTTTGCGCGATACACGGCCAAGGTCTCGCGCAATTTCGGCTCGTTCCAGACCGCGAGCCAGTCTGGATCCCGGCTGACTTCTTCGGGCAGGCGCGCGCCGTTCGGTCCGCTGAGCAAGGCCTGCGTGGCGGGCCAGTCGAAGTTGTTGTCCCGCGCCTCGCGCAGCGCGGCCGTCGCTCGCGGCATGTCGCCGACATAGTTGGCGAACACGGAGGCAACCTCCGATGCATCCGGGTTGCTGGCCCATCCGCCCGCCGGTTTGGCGGCACGGTTGGCCGCGAGCTTGTCGGCCGCGAGATCCAGCGCCTGCCGATCACCGGTTGAGGCGAGCAGCGCGATGCGAACGGCAAGGCAGCGGCTGGTGTCGGAGCCAGCCTCGCTGCAGATCGCGGCCGCGAGGTCCCGCGCACGGTCGAGTTCAGCGAGCCGCAGGTGGGCCCAGAACAACTCGTAGCGCGTGTACAGCGCGTTGCCGAGCGTAATCGCATGCTCGCCGATCGCGACCGCCTCGCGAAAGCGGCCCTGCGCGACCAGAAGCCCGGTCAGGTTCATGGGGTGCACGAAGGCCAGTGGGTCGAGCGCCATCGCCTGCCGCTTCAGGCGTTCGGCGGCCCTCAGGTTGCCGGTGAACTCGAAGTTGTCGCCGGCGAAATTGAGGATATCGACGCTGCCCGGCGCCAACGCCAGCGCGCGCGCGAAATCCGCATCGGCCGCCTGTTGTTCGTACTGGTGCACGCTGCGCAGCAGTCCGCGCACCATGTAGGCTTCGGCGTTGCCGGGATCCAGGCGCATCGCTACTTCGGCATCGGCCATGGCTTTCGGAAACGTCACGTCGACCGGCAGGCTGGCCGACCAGCCCGGCTCGATGGCCAGCGCGAACGCCCGCCCGGAGTGGGCCGGACTGTAATCCGGATCGCGCGCGATGGCGCGGTCGAACGCCGCGATCGCGAGCGGCAAGCTGTCGCCGACGCGGCGCGCGACCAGCGAGCGCGCCAGCAGATAATCGTCGTACGCGGCAGGATCCGCGGTCTTCGCGGCGGCGGCTTCCGCAGCGCGGCCGCTCAATTTCGCCTCGAGCGTCTTTGCAATCGCCGTCGATATTTCGTCCTGCACCTTGAACACGTCGCTGGCGTCGCGCTCGAAAGTCTGCGACCACATATGAAATCCGGTTCCGCTCTTGATCAGCTGCGCCGTGATGCGCAGGCGCGTGCCTTCCTTGCGCACGCTGCCCTCGAGCACATGCGCGACGTTGAGCTTGCGGCCGATGTCGGCGACGTCGAGGTTCTTGCCCTTGAACTGGAACGCCGATGTCCGCGCCGCGACCATGAGGTCGGGAAACTGCGCGAGCTGGTTCAGCAGTTCCTCGGCGATGCCGTCGGAAAAAAATTCCTGCGCCGGATCGTTGCTCATGTTGACGAACGGCAGCACGGCGATCGAGTGCGCGTCGGCTTCACCGCCCTGCGTCGC
Source organism: Rhodanobacteraceae bacterium (assembly GCA_035455825.1). Taxonomy (GTDB): domain Bacteria; phylum Pseudomonadota; class Gammaproteobacteria; order Xanthomonadales; family Rhodanobacteraceae; genus Rudaea. Next base: position 6,189 of record DATIEJ010000004.1, read on the forward strand.
CGGCCGCTGCGCGACGTACCAGGCGATTGCCAGCGCGGCAAGAATCCCCGCCGCCGCGTAAACGCGCTTGTTGCCGACCGGAGCGGATTCGAGCCTGACGCCTTCGGGCGTGATATCGAACACCCATGCCAGCACTACGGCGAGCGGGAAACCGAGCGCGACGACCAGAATGAAGACGCGCATCGTCCAGGGCGGCGCATCGAAGGCCGGAAATCCGATCGACGCGGCTTGCACGGCGAGCCACGCGACGACGACGTACGCGGCAGCGACCTTGAACACACGGCGGCGTTTCAGTTCGTCGAAAAGGCTCATGCGCGGATCAGCGGCATGGATGGATTTGCAGGATCGCAGCGTTGCTCATGGGTTCCCCGGGATTGCTGCACCATCCTAACCCGGTTCCAGTTCAAAGCGAATCAACGATGCCGCAGGCCGATCAGCCCGACGCGAGCGCGGCCTTGAATGCGCGTTCGAGCCTGGCCGCAGGCATCCGGCCGGCAGTTTCATTGACGTGCAGCGTGAACACGCCGGCTTGCGCGTCGGACAACTGCACGCCGAGGCGCGCGAGTCGAGCCTGATATTCCGCGGGCGCGACATCCTTCACGCTGATGCGCAGTGCGCTCGTGCCATCGGGAATACGTTCGACGGCAAAGCGAGGATCGGCGGCGAGCGCGGTCCAGACCTTTTCCGAGGTCGCCACCGCTGCGCGCAAGCGCTCCAGATATCCGTCGGCGTAGTGGCCAGCCACCAGAGCGTCGGGCCACGCGTGCCGCATCGCGCCGCCGAACATGCGCCGCGCCTGATACAGGTTGTCGATCAGCGCGTGCGGGCCGGCGAGGATCGCGCCGTTCGCCGAATTGAAACATTTCCACAATGAGACATAGACCGTATCGAATAGGCCGGTGTAGTCGGCGAGCGCGCGGCCCGAATACGCCGCCGCGACGAACAGGCGAGCGCCGTCCAGATGCAGGCCGATGCCGCGCTGGCGCGCTTCAGTCGAGATGCGCTGCATGGCGGCAAAGTCGAACATCGCGTGGCCAAGACGGCGCACCGGCGATTCTATCGAGATCGCACCGACGTCGGTCAGCACCCGGCCACCGGCGGCGCGCTCGAGTTCGGCCGAGACATCGTCCCACGAAAACGTCGCCTTGCCCGGCGCGAGCGGCAACAGTGTGAGCTGCGAGAGCTGCTCGGCGCAGTCGCCGCTGTCGTTGTAGAAATGCGATCTCTCCTGCACGACAACGCGGCGGCGTCCGCCAGCAAGCGCGCGCACGGCAAGATGATTCGCCAGCGTGCCGCTCGGCATGAAGACGGCCGCTTCCTTGCCGAGCAACGCCGCAAACTGGCGTTCCAGCGTCGTGACCGGACCGCCGCGCGAGTATTCATCGAGTTCGGTCGCCGAAGTCGCCAGCCGCGCGAGCAGTTGCGCGTACTCCGCGGGCGACAGCGGCACGCCGTCGCCAGTGAAATCCACGCGTTCGGCTGCCGGCGAAGTCGCTTGCGCGCGTTCCGATGCGGCAAGCGAGACACTGCTCGCAAGCGCCGCAGTCAAGCCCGTCTGGACAAACGCGCGGCGACTAATGATGTTCATGCATGACCCCGTAACTGATGTCGATTGAATACCGGTGCAATTTCCCGCTTATCGCAGATCGAACTCGGCGAAGCGCTCGATCTCGGCCTGGAAACCCGGATCGGAGCGAACCTTGTCCCAGACCGGATCGAGTCGCAGCGTGCTCGCCGAGATCAGCTTATCGGCGCCCGGCAACTCGCGCAGCCGTTTCAACGCCGGCAGCAGCAGATCCAGGCGACCGAGCAATCCATAGATTCCGGCCGCCGTGGCGAGCCGGTCCGCTCCATCGACAGCGTCCCGCTCGATCGGCACGCGGGCCAGCGACTCGGCGGCTATCTTCAGTGCCTGCGCCTCGTTGCCCAGCAGCGCCTCGCACTCGGCCCAGGCCGCCCAGATGTTTTCGCTGCGCATGTATCCGGCCGGAAGCGCCCGGACCTGGGCTCCGAGTTCCGTCGCTGCGCGGCGCAGCAGTAGCAGCGCTACTGACTTTTGTCCGGCGGCGAACAGCAGCCGTCCTGACCAGTACGCCTTGCCCGGAACGTTGGCGTCGGCGAAGACGCTATCCGCCATCGGCCCGAGCAGGCCCAGCGCCTCGTCGTAGCGGCGCTCGAACCGCAATATTTCCAGACGCGCTACCCGTATCTCGGCGCCTTCTCCCCGCAGCACCGCGAGCGCGCCTGCACCATCGCCGGCGCGGTACAGTCGCAATATGGCGAGCCGGCTCGTCGCAAACACGTTCGCCGGATCAATCGCGAGCGCGCGGCGCATGGCAGCCTCGGCCTCGGCGCCTCGCCGCTGCATCCAATACGTGTCGGCTACATCGGCCGCGAGGTTGCTGTCGCGCGGATCGAGCGCCGCGGCGGCCTCCATCGCCACGAGCGAATCGGCAAACCTCCCCTGTCGCCGCAGGATCAGCGCGCGACCGTAGATCGCCTCGTGATAGCCGGGGCGAGCGGCGAGTGCCGCGTCGAATGCGGCGAGTGCCGCTGCCAGATCCAAGTCGACGCGATAACGCGCTTCGCCGATCGCCACGAAGGTCTCCGGTAGATCCGGCTGCAGGCGCGCTGCCGCCTGCGCGGCGGCATTCGCGCGCTCCCCCGTCTGCAACTCACCGTGCTGACCACCGAGCCAGTACAGATTGCTCAATGCCATCGACAGGCGTGCCTGCGCGAGCGCGAATTGCGGATCGGCGGCGATGGCCTGTTGATACAGCTCGGTCGCCTGCTGCAGCGATCCGTGGTCGTCGTTCTGGTATCCCTGCCGGCGCAGGAACTCGGCGCGGAGGAACAACTCGTAGGCGGCGGGATTTTCGGTTGGCTTTTTTGCAATGGAAGCGGTCTCGGACGGCGACAGCCTTGCCTGCAGCGCGGCGGCGACCGTCCTGGCAACTTCCTGCTCGACCGAGAAGATGTCTTCGAGCTTGCGGTTGTAGCTTTCGGCCCACAGGTGCGTATCGGTCTTTGCCTCGATCAACTGCAGGTTGATCAGCACCTGGTCGCCGATGCGCTGCACGCTGCCCTCGAGCAGCGTGGCCACGCCGAGTTCGACACCGACCGTTTTCAGATTGTCCGGATGGCTGGCGTATTTCTCCGTCGACGT
>DATIEJ010000005.1:0-4105 GCA_035455825.1 Rhodanobacteraceae bacterium
CGGAAGCGAAAGTGAGTTTGGGCAAAGTGAGCTTTGGGCGTACCGCAGGCGCTTTCGCTCCCTCTCCCCGACGAATGTCGGGGAGAGGGTTGGGGTGAGGGGCCAGCGCTGAGGTCTGCGGCGGCGTTTTTCCACGCTGGCACCTTTGCCCCTCACCCTGCCCTCTCCCATCAAGGAGCCGATCGGGAGAGGCGAAAAGAGCTTCCTCACTCCTTACTCCTGATCGCCTCAATCGGCTCAATCCCGAACGCTCGCGCCGCGCCGATGTCGATGAGCGCGTAATCGGGCCGGTGGCGCGCGTCGAAGCGCGTTGCGGCCTGGTTGTAGCGGCGGCGGCCGAGGGTCAGTGCGGCCGAGAAGCGCGCGATGTCGAGGCGGGCCGCAGCGTCCGGCGTGAAGTCCGAGGCGAACGCCGGCAGGGTCGGCAGCGGCGGCGGCGTTGCGCCGAGCACGGTCGTTTCCAGATAGGCGGCGCGGTCGCCGGCGGCGTCGAGATGAAAGCCGACGAACGCGTGGCCCGGCACGAGCACGAGGAAGGGACGCAGCCCGATGTGCTGCAGCGCCGAGGCGATCAGCACGCTGCCGTCGATACAGGTGGCCGCGCGGTCCGACCAGCTCTGTTCGAGCAGGCGCACGCGCTGGCTGAACACGCGCGGCCCGCGGGCGATGCCCGGATCGGCCGCGGAGTAGCGGATGCCGTGCGCGGCCAGCGCCTGCCACACGGCCCAGACCTGGCGGTAGACGTCGTCGGTGGAACCCGCGGCATAACCGTCGAATGTTTCCACAATTCCACTTTTTATCGCGCTGTCCAGCACTGCGTCGACGACCGCGTCGCCCTCGTCGACGTAGGCGGCAAAGATCCAGCTCAGATCGACCGTGTCATGGCCGTCGCGCACGTAATAAAGCGCCTCGGACAACGGCCGCAGGCTCACGGAGAGCATCCGCGCGTCGGCCGGGGCATCGTCGCGCTGCAGCGTGAAGCGCAATTCCACGCGACTCGGCACGTCGGTGCCGCGCAATTGCGCCGGGTTCCAGGCCAGGGGCGGGCGCAGTTCGTAGTCGCGGCCCGGCACGCGCATGACGCCCTCGACTCGTGCCGGGGCATCGAGGCCCGGCGCATCGACGGTCAGGCTCACGCGTTCGCCGGCGTGGCGCGAGCGCACGCGCACGGCAACCAGGCCGCTGCCCTCGCCAAACGCGAACTCGCGGCGACCGGCCGGCGCCGCGCCGTCGCGCCGCGCCTGGGACAGCTCCAGCGCCGGATAGACCTGGTCGAACGGCGTGACGCGCACGCTCCAATCCGGCTCGGCGGCGCAGGCCGCGCAGGCCGCGCACGCGGCGAGCAGTCCGGAAAACAGCAGGGCAGTCAGGGGCAGGCGCACGCGCCATTGTCCATCGTCCCGGCGGGCCCGCGTCAAGGAAAGCAAGCAACCGGCTCGCCAGGATTGCGCGCACCGGGAGCACGGGCTATGGTGGCGCCCTGCCGCTCGCCGGCCTTTCGACCATCCCACGGAGTTTACGCATGACACGCATCGTCCTCGCCCTTCTCGCGACCCTGCTGCTCGGCAGCGCGGCGAATGCCGCCGGCCCGGCGGCTGCAGGCGCCTGCGGCAGCCAGGCCAAGGTGCCGCCCGAGCAGCGCGTGACGAATACCGCGCGCTGGACGACGGCGAGCGAGGAAAACACGTTCGGCTACGATGTCTATCGCGGCGACAGCGAGGACGGCAAGTTCGTTCGCATCACGAAGAAGCCGGTGCTCGGGAACGGCACGACGTCGGAAACGCACAAGTACGAGTTCGTCGACGACACGATCGATCCGTGCAAGGAATACTGGTATTACGTCGAGGAAATCTCGACCAGCGGCGATCGCGCCAAGTTCACGACCGTTTTCAAGGCCAAGGCCAAGCGCCATCCGGACGGAACGCCGGCCGAGGCGAAGGCGCCCAGCGACAAGAAGGGCAATTGAGATTGCACGCCGCGCGCTGTTGACCGGCAACGTGCCGATGTCCGGGCGCGCGGCGGCCGCGCCGCGCTCCGCGCGCAGCCCCGTCGGGTGATCGCGATGCGTCTGCATCTGGTCGAGCTGATCCTGTTTTCCACCTACGCCGAGCTGCGCGCCGAACGCGCGCGCTCATACCTGGGCCTGTTGTGGTGGATCGTCGAGCCGGCGATGAACATGGGTGTCTACTACCTGGTGTTCGCCGTCATCTTCAGCATGGGCGGACCGGACTACATCCCGTTCCTGCTGATCGGCCTGACCCTGTGGCAGTGGTTCAAGTCGTGCATCAGCCACGGCGGCTACTCGATCTGGCAGCAGCTGCCGCTGATCCGCCAGGTCAAGCTGCCGCTGCAGGTGTTTCCGAGCGTGCAGATCCTTGCCGACACGGTGAAGTTCCTGTGCATCCTGGCGATCCTGCTGGTCGTGCTGTGGTCGACCGGCTATCCGCCGAACGTCGCCTACGTCGCGCTGCTGCCGGTGCTGCTGGTCGAGCTGATCTTCGTCGCCGCCTGCACCTACGTCGTCGCCGCGGTCGTGCCGCTCGTGCCGGACCTGCGCTTCATCATCGAGCAGGTGCTGCAGGTCGTCATGTTCCTGTCCGGCATCGTCTTCTCGCTCGACGGCCTGCCGCCGGCGCTGCGCCGCTGGTTCGAGTTGAACCCGATCGTCGAGCTCGTCGACGCCGGCCGCGGCATCCTCATGCGCGGCGAATGGCCGGACTGGTTCGCGCTCGGCCGCGTCGCGCTGATCTCGCTCGCGCTCTACGCGCTGGGCTCGCTGCTGATCACGCGCCTGACGCCGCGCTACGTGAAGCTGCCGACATGAGCGACCCGATCATCCAGCTCGAAAACGTCGGCGTGGCGTTCAACGCGCAGCTGCGCGTCGGCAGCCCGCGCTTCTGGGCGCTGGAAGACGTCAGCCTGAGCCTGGCTCCCGGCGACCGGCTCGGCGTCGTCGGCCGCAACGGTTCCGGAAAAAGTACACTTTTGCGCACGATCGCCGGCATCATCACGCCGGATCGCGGCCGCCTGCGGCGCGCGCCGGTGTCTTGCCAGCTGTTGTCGCTGGCGCTCGGCTTCGCGCCGCACCTGTCCGGGCGCGACAATGCGGTGCTGTCCGGATTGATGCTCGGCCTGCGCCGCCGCGAGATCATGCAGCGCCTGCCGGCGATCCTCGAGTTTTCCGAACTCGGCGACTTCTTCGACCAGCCGATCTCGAGCTACTCGACCGGCATGACGATGCGCCTGGGTTTCTCGGTCGCGATGCAGGTCGAACCCGACGTGCTGCTGATCGACGAAGTGCTCGCGGTCGGCGACACCGAATTCCAGCAGAAGTCCGGCGATGCGCTGCGCGAGCGCATCCACAGCGGCAAGACGGTCGTGTTCGTCTCGCACGGCGACGCGCAGATCCGGCAGATCTGCGACCGCGCGCTGTGGATCGAACATGGCCGCAGCGTGATGCAGGGCCCGGTCGACGCCGTGCTCGCGGCTTACCACGCGGCCCCTTCCCCGTCTTTGCCGCCGCCGGCCGGGTCCTGACGATGACGGCGTCGCGCGCGGAATTCGCGTCGACCGGCAACGACGGATCCGGCAGCGTGCGTATCGAGTGGCTCGGCTGGGATGGCCGTGAACTGCGCTGGCGCGTGCACGCAGCGCGCGGCACGCCCACGGCATTGTGCCTCGATGGCGTGCCGTTCGCGCCATTCGCGGGCTCCGGCGACGGTGCACACGTGCACGACTGCGCGTTCGACTACTCGCCGACCGGCAACGACGAACTCGAGTTCAGCATTGCCGCGCCTGCGGCGCAACTGACCGGACAGGGCTGGCGCGTGCGTCTTGGCGCCATGGCCGCGCCGGCCGAGCCGCAGTGGACGCATGCGCCGCCGTATCTGGCGCCGCTGGCCGGCACGCCACGGCTGCCGCTGCGCGCGTGGCCCGATCTGCCGCCGATCGCGATCGTCGTGCCGATCCACAACGCGCCGCAGAGCGTGCAGCGCTGCCTGGCGGCGCTCGAACGCTGGACGCCGCGGTCCGCGCGCCTGGTCCTGATCGACGACGCCAGCACCGATCCGGCCATCGGCGCGCTGCTCGAGCCTTTCGCGCGGCG
>DATIEJ010000006.1:0-5395 GCA_035455825.1 Rhodanobacteraceae bacterium
CCGAGAGAATCATCCAGAAAGCTGCCGACGCGTAGCGGCGCGAGGCCAGGTCGAATGCGCCCGCGGCGAGGAACAGCGCTCCGCACAGCCAGTAGACGTACTCAATGCGCAGCATCGGATTTTTCCTGTGCGATCGGTCCCTGATCGCGAGAATAAATCGTGCTTCGCCTGGACTTTCCGATTCCATGCTGGAACCACGCAATGCGCAGCGCGTGGATGATGAATGCCGCGATCGCCGTCGGCAGCGCCCAGATCGCGATGCTGCGCGGGTCCATCTCGATGCCGTGCTGCGAGAAGAATGCCTGGATCAGCAGTACGGCGCCGAACGCAATGAACACGTCTTCGCCGAAAAACAGGCCGACGTTGTCCGTCGCCGCGGCCAGCGCCTTGATCCTTTCACGCTCGTCGTCGCCGAGGATGGGTTCGATCTTCTCGGCGGCCGCCTCGGCCATCGGCGCCAGCAGCGGCCGCACGGTCTGCGCATGACCGGCGACGTTGGTCAGGCCGAACATCGACACGATCTGACGCAACCCGAGGTAGGCGATCAGCAATCGCGCGAATGTCAGGCGCCGCAGTCCGAGGATCCATGCATGCGCGCGCTCGCGCAGACCGGCGCGCTCGAGCAGCCCGATCGTGGGCAAGGTCAGCACGATCACGAGCAATGTGCGATTCGACACGAACGAACGCCCGAGCAGGGCAAGTAGATCCGGCACCGACAACCCGGCGAGCAGGCCGCTGGCGATGCCCGCGACAACGACGACCAGCGCGGGATTCAGGCGCCAGGCGAAGCCGGCGACCACGATCGCGACGCCGAGCAACGGCCAGTAGTTCATGCGCACCTCGGATGGAGTGCCAGCTATTGTGGGTCAGTGTGCCGGTTCCGCCAAGCCCGCTGGTTGCGTGGCACTGTGTCGAGCCGCGTTGCATTTTGGCTCGACGGCAATCGAACATCAGCTCGAATCCGAACGCGCGGATATCTCCGCGGTTTCCTCGGCGCGCAGCGTGCCGCACCTGTGTCCTGGCGTGTAATCGCCAATTGCAACCGGTGCACTTACTGGTAACACGGCACTCGCGCAGGCGCGAACTCCACCACACGCGGCAGCCGTGGGCCGCGCGCCCGACGGAGGGAACGACAATGCCGCAGATCAACGAACGCCCGGACAAGACCGACAATTCTGTTGCCGGCGACCCGCAAAAACGCAAATTCCTCAAGACACTTGGAGGCGCAGGACTCGGCTTGGGTCTGGGCCTTGCGGCGCCCGGCGCCGTCACCTCGGCGCTCGCGCAAGGCGCAACGCTGGGTTCCCGCCCGCGCGGCTATGTGCGCCGCCAATCTGCCTTCCAGAAGCGGGTGGACGCCGCGCAGTTGCAAATGGGCGACTTCCACAACAGCCAGGACAAGAATACCGATGACGTCCTCCCCGGTTACGTCGGTTTGTTCACGAAAGGATTGCCGCACAACGACCTGGGCGAGGTCGACAGGAATGCCTTCGGTGCGTTGTTGACCGCATTGGCGAGCGGCGCATCGTCCGACCTCGCCGCCGTGCCGATGGGAACGCCCGGAGCACGCTTCGCCAATCCGCGCGCAGGATTCAACTTCAGCCTGATCGGGCAGGACGCTCAGGGACTCGTAGTCCCGGCCGCGCCCGGCTTCAGTAGCGCGGAAACGGGTGCGGAAATGGTCGAGGCTTATTGGGCGGCGATGACCCGCGACGTGCCCTTCGTCAACTACGCAAGCGACGCGACCATCGCTCAGGCTGCCGCTGATCTGTCCGCGCAGCCGGGATACACCGGGCCTGGCTCGGGTGGGGTCACCCCCGGCCATGTGTTTCGCATGGATTTCCCGGGCGCGCTTACCGGCCCGTGGCTGTCGCAATTCTTCTGGATGCCGCTGGTTTTTGGCGCCTACTCGAACGAGCAGGTCCTCAAGCCGCCGCTTGCAGGCATCGACTATTCAACATCCTATGCCGACTGGCTGCTAAACCAGCGCGGCGGTGGCGGCGGTCCGACGCCAGCAGCTTCGACACCGCGCTACATCAGCAACGCGCGAGACTTGTCGCGGGCGCTGCAACTCGACACGCAACTCGGCGTCGCATTCCAGCATGTGTTGCAGGCTCAGCTCAACCTCAATCGCCTGCAAATGCCGCGCAATCCGTCGCTGCCGGTGATTTCCCCGAACGACGGTGCCGGATCCAACTTCTTCGGCGGCAGCATGTTCCAGAGCCTGGTCGGAATGGCGTCCCAGCAGGCGCTGCAATCCGTCTTCTGGCAGAAATGGCAGGTCCACCTTCGCATCCGCCCGGAAGCTTATGCCGGACGCGTGCACAACCACATCAGCGGAGCGGCGACGTATCCGGTGTCCGGCAACTTGCTCAACTCGGCGGCAATCAGCGCGATCTTCAGCCGCAACGGCACCTACCTGCTGCCGCAAGCGTGGAAGGGCGGCTGCCCAATCCATCCGGCTTATCCTTCCGCGCACGGCGTCAACACCGGTGCGGCCATCACATTGCTCAAGGCATTCTATGATGGAGCGGCGATACTGGCGAATCCGGTCACCGCGAACGCCGACGGCACGGCCCTGGTCCCGTATTCGGGCGCAACGCTGACGGTCGAAGGTGAATTGAACAAGCTTGCGATGAACATCGGCATCAACCGTGTGCAGACCGGCATTCACTACCGCAGCGATGTGCTGCAGGGCCTGCTGCAGGGTGAGCAAATGGCTATCAGCGTCCTGCGCGAAATGAAGGGACTGTACGCTGATGTGTTCAGCGGCTTCGCTTTCCATCGATTCGACGGTACTGCGATCGTGGTGTGACGATCGACGATCGCAGGCGCCCGACCTGTGCCTGAAGACGACAAGCGGTGCCTGGCGCGGCCGCTTGTCTTCCATGCGGGCAGTGACTCCAGAGCTGAATTCCGGCGCATAATGGCGTGGGAGTGCCGGCTGGGGAGCTCGCGCGCAATGAGTAACTTCGACACCACGCGCTGGAGTGTCGTCCTTGGTACGCAAGGTACCGGTGCGGATGCGCGCGCCGCGCTCGAGTCGTTGTGCCGCACTTACCGGCCGCCGGTGCTCGCCTATATCCACGGTCGCGGATACGCAAGCGATATCGCCGAGGATCTGACCCAGTCGTTCTTCGCGCGCTTCCTCGAACTCGGCCACTACGCCCAGCCCGATCCGTCACGCGGCCGCTTCCGAGCCTATCTGCTGACTTCGATCAAGCATTTCCTCATAAACGCAGAAGTCGAGGCGCACCGCGTAAAGCGCGGCGGCAGAATCCAGTTCGAATCGATCGACCCCAATGAAGCAGATTCCGTCCTGCCGGCCGATGCGAACGATCCCGAGCGAGCGTTTGAACAAGCGTGGGCTTTGGCCGTCCTCGATGCCGCATTGCGCCGCTTGCGCAAGGAAACACAGTTGGCTGGCCGCGGCGCATTGTTCGACCACCTGCGCGACTTTCTCGCCGAGCAACCCGACGAGGCGGACTACACGCGGGTCGCGGCCGCGCTGAACATGCGCCGCAATACGGTTGCGGTTTCGGTGCATCGGCTGCGCCAGCGGCTGCGCACGCTGGTGCGCGAAGAGGTGGCCCAGACCGCGGCCGATCAGGGTGCGCTCGAGCTGGAAATGCGGGAGTTGCGCACTGCGCTTGGCGAGGCATTCCGGTGAGCGGCGGGCTGCGCTCTTCGTGTGGCACGGGCGCTTGCGTAATCGGGGCCCGAAACCGCTGCATTGGAAAAGAGGAGTATGCGACCGGGAGTCGATGATGCCAGGGGATTCGCGCCAACAATTCGAACGCACGCACTGGTCGCTGGTCATGCGCCGCGATCAGCCGCTGGCTACCGACGCCCGCGAGGCGCTGGTCGAGCTTTGCCTGCGTTACTGGTATCCGATCTACGCCTATCTGCGTTTTGCAGGCCGGGGCCCGGCGAGTGCGCAGGAGATCACGCGCAGCTTCCTGCAGCACCTGTTCCGTCACTTTCGCGACGGCGGCACATCGCTGGCCCAGGGCCGCTTCCGCCAATACCTGCTGGCCCGTCTGCGCGCGTTCCTCGAAAGCGAGCAGCCTGCCGCCGCGCTCACGGAAGTCGTCGCCGAACTGATCGAGCCGCCGCCGGATCTTGAACTGAAGTACCAGCGCGACAACGGCGGCGCTCACTCGCCCGAGCAGGCCTATCAACAGGGTTTCGCGCTCGAGCTGCTGGCGCGCGCCGGCGACCGTCTGCGCGAGGAGGCAGGGCAGACCGGCCGGCTCGACATGTTCGATGCGTTGCAGCCATTCCTGGCGTTCGACTTGCCGCCGGCAGAGGCGGACGAAATGGGCAAGCGATTCGGCACCCGCTCCGTCGTCGTCGCGGTTGCGCTACGGCGCTTGCGCCAGCGCTTTCGCGAACTGATCGACGCCGAACTTGCCGACACGGTCGCCTCGGCCGACGAACTGCTGGCCGAACAGCATGCCCTGTTCACTGTCTTGCGCGAGCGCGCCTGATGCAATGAACGACACCGTGCGAGCCACTGTCAGTCCGCTGCGCAAGGAAAACTCCGTTCTGCCGCGCGGGGGCAACGTGCGACTGGCTGATCTTGCGTTCGGCAGCCTGAGCCTGCGCGCCGAACAGGTGTTGACGACCGAGGGGCTCGATCGCGGACGGCATCTTGCGTTCCTGCCTTCCGACGCGCTCGAGCTTGACCTGGGCGACACCGCGCAGCGCCAGTTCGGCGACTACGAGCTGCTCGAACAGATCGGCGAAGGCGGCATGGGCGTCGTCTACCGCGCGCGGCAGATAAGCCTCGATCGCGAGGTAGCCGTCAAGCTGCTCTCCGCCGGGCCGTGGGCGTCGCGCGACTTCGTCGAACGCTTCCAGCGCGAGGCGCAGAACGCGGCGCGCATGCAGCATCCGAATATCGTCACGATCCATGAAGTCGGCGCCGTCGACGAGATGCACTTCTTCAGCATGCGCCTGATTCGCGGCTCGAGCCTGGCGCAAAACATACGCGAAGGTCCGAGGCTGCCGCCACAGCGCGTCGCTGCACTGATGCGTGCCATTGCCGAAGCCGTCGACTACGCGCACCGGCTCGGCGTGTTGCATCTGGATCTGAAGCCGGCCAATGTCCTGCTCGATGAAGCCGGCGAGCCGCATGTCGCCGACTTCGGGCTGGCGCGGCGACTCGAAGCCGGATCGGCGGCCGACAACACTGAGGTGTCCGGAACGCCGAGCTACATGGCGCCGGAGCAGGCCACGCCAGGCGCACAGAAGATCACGACGGCAACCGATATCTGGGGGCTCGGCGCGATCCTGTACGAACTGGTGACGGGCAAGCCGCCGTTCGCCGGAACATCGGCCCAGGCCACGTTGAAACTGGTGACCGAGGGCCAGCTGCGCAACCCGCGGCGTT
>DATIEJ010000007.1:0-4013 GCA_035455825.1 Rhodanobacteraceae bacterium
CGCAGCGCGACTTCGTCGCCGTAGGTCTTCTTCAACTCTTCGACAATTACCCTCGCCTGTTCGACCTGTTCGGCCGTCAACTGCGCCTGCACGACGTTGCGCGCGGCGACGTAGCGCTCGTCGCCGCGTTCCGCGGCCAGCGCCATCCACGCCAGAGCGCGCGGATAGTCCGCCGCTATGCCCTGCCCGCGCGCGTACATCACGCCGAGGTTGTATGCAGCCGGCTTGTACGCCCACGATGCGGCGACTTGATACATCTCAACGGCAAACTTCGAATCATTTTTCTGGAAGGCCCGCGCGCCGATCTTGAAGTAGTACTCGCCGGGCCGCGCGTCGGCTTCCGGCGTGTTTTCCTCGGAGCCGCGCAGGCGCATTCCGGACTTGTAGCTGGAATCGTAGGAAGCCGCGTTCTCCGCCGGCGAGACGTCGTCCGTTGGCGTTTCCAGCATGGGCGTCGGTTGATCGCCCGGCGCGTTTTCATCCGCGTATGCCGGCGCTGCGCCCAACAACGCAACGGCAATCAACACGACCGCTTCCTTCATGAAAAATCCCCTTCCCGGCCTGCCGAAAAATACCCTCGTCGACTCACCTTCTCACCGTCATGCCGCTGACACTCGTGAATTCGAGCGGAGGACTGATCGTCCACTCGAAGGCGACGTTCGCCTGCGCCTCGATCGGCACGCCACCTTTCTGCGCGGCGTCGAACGCGTAGCGCTTTACCGCGTCCAACGACGCCTGATCGAGGGATTCGCTGCCGCTGGAGCGGCCGATGCGCGCTTCCTTGAGACTGCCATCCGCGCCGATCGTGACCAGCACCTGGGACTCGCCTTGCTCGTGCGCGTCGTACGCTTCGGCCGGATACGGCGGCCGCCAGCGCTGCGTGACCCGAGGTGGAACGAACGCGCGCGTTGCAGCGTCGCCCGCAAGCGAAATTCCCGCGCTGCGCTTGACTGGATCGGAATGGTTACCGCCGGCGCGATCGGCACCGACGGCGAGCGGGGCTGGCGGTGCAGCATGGCGATCTTCATCAGCTGGCGCAGACTCTCGCGCCGCGATCGACGCCTCGGCGGCCGTAGCTGGCCTGGTTCGCACCGGCTTGGCCGCGCTTGCGACATTGCCGGCTGCGCCGGCGTCACGCGGCTGCTGCAATGGCGGACTCACGGAAGTCATCGGCTTGGGCAGCGCGACCCGGACCGGACCGAGTGTTGCACCACTGATCTTCGGCGATGCTTGCCGATCCAGCGCAAACACGACCGGGACGATTTCATCGCTCGCGATCGGTTTGCCCTGTTTCCGTGCAGGCTCGAAGGCCCAGTTCCTGACCCCCTCGACCGCACGCTCGCCGAGTGCCTTCGCTTCCGGCGGATCGACGCGATCGACAACGGCGGCCAACACGTTGCCGGCAGCGTCCACGCGCGCCTTGACGTAGACAACGCCTTCGACTTTCGCTTCGATCAGGTCCTGCGGATAGGTGATGCGGCTGAGCCTGCGGTAAGTCGCCGGCTTGTCGGACTGATCGAGAGACCGGTTCTGCAGATCGACCATGCCGCGGCTCTCGTGGCCCGACGACGTTGGTCCCGCCTGCATGGCCCACGCGCTATAGGTACCACCGACCACCAGCGCCGCGGCGACGGCCACGCCGAGCGTTGCCCGTGCGCGCCCCGGCAACGGACGTTTCATCAGCGCGATTCTTTGCTTCAACGGATGGCTCGACTGCCAGTTGCAGCCGACCGGCAGGCCGAAGCCTGCCAGCTGCGCCTTCAACATGGCGTCGGCATACGGCCGGCGCGCGTGCGGAAAGCGCGAAATCACGATCGCATCGCAGGCCAGTTCCTGGTCGAAACGAAACCGCGATGCGGCAAAGTGCACGAGCGGATTGAACCAGAATGCGCAACGCAGCGCCGCGACGAACGCGTTGATCTGCGCATCGCCGCGCGCGCGGTGCGTGCGCTCGTGCGCGAGAATCAATTCGCGCTCGACGATGCTGTAACGCTGCTCGAAATCCGCCGGCAGGACCACGCGTGGACGCCAGGCGCCGAGCAATGCCGGGCAGCCTGCCGTGGCCTCGGCGCGCAACGTCTGGTCGCCGGAAACCGTCAATCGTCCCAGCCCGCGCACGAAGCGGCGCTGTTGCCATGCCAGGATCAGGAACGCGGCGGCGAAGCCCAGCAGCCAGGTTGCGATAAGCCACGTGGAAAGGTCGGTATCGCTGGCTGCTGCCGACGCAGCCAGTGGGGTCGCGGCGAAGATCAATTCGGTTGCAGCCGGCGGCAGGATCTGCAGCGATATCGATTCAGCCGGTGCCGGCAGCAGCGCCACAGCCGCCGACAGCGGAACGAGGGCCCACAGCCCGTAGGCGGCGCGGACTCCGAAGCGCCGGCGCATCGGCTCGCGCAACATCAGCACCAGCAGCATCGCGGCGCTGGAGGCCAGCGTGGCGACAGTCAACACATGCATCAGGTCAAGCCTCATTGTCGATCTCCCCGATAAGCCGCTTGAGTTCCGCGATGTCCTTCTTGCTGAGTTTGCGCCGCTCGGAAAAATGCGCGACCAGTGGCGCGACGCGGCCATCGAAAAGACGGTCGAGCAGGCTTTTGCTCTCGGCATGCACATAGTCGGCGCGGCTCAACAGCGGGCGGTACAGATAGCGCCGGCCGTCGCGCTCGGCTTCGACCGCACCCTTGTTGAGCAGGCGATTGAGCAACGTCTTGATCGTCGGTTCCTGCCAGTCCGTCGATTTCGCCAGCGCGGCGACGACCTCGTCGGCGCTCAGCGGGTGCTCGTTCCAGAGCACGTCCATCACCAGGCTTTCGGCATCGCTGATCGACATCGCCGTTTCCAATTACGAATGTAATTGGCAAGAAAGATTACAGCCGTAAATGGAAAAGTCAAGCGGCCACCCTTCCGGGAAAGTCGCGGCAGCCCGGAGAAGGACGGCACAGCGCGCATTCAAAGCGGCAACCAGTGTGATCAACCGAACCCTGAGTCGGCGTATCCTTGCGGAGTGACCGCGAGGCCGTGGGCCGCCGTTCGGCGGTGCGCCACTCATCGGCCCTGCCCGCAACTCGACCCCGGCGACCGGCAGTTCATCACAAAGCGCTTTGCAGGCGGCGGCTGCCGGGTCAGAGTGCCCACCGAAGCTCCAGGCCGATGCACGTGCCGCCGGCGGAGCAGGCGTCGCCGTTCAGAGGCAACCCTTCCACGAAGCAGTTGGCTGTGCATTGCAGGAGCAGGTCCATGAGTCGATTCCGAAAAGTCCTCCGCGTCCTGAAAATCATCTTGATCGTCATACTGATCGCGATGGTGCCGCTCGCGCTCGTCCTGAGCCACGATTCACCCTGCACTGCTGCGCCCGCGCTTGGCGCGAATGCGACGCCGATGAAGGCCATCGTCTCGCGCTGCTATGGGTCGCCCGACGTCCTCAAGCTCGAGGACGTCGAAAAGCCGGTGCCGGCCGACGACCAGGTATTGGTCAAGGTTCACGCAGCGGCCGTGAACCCGCTCGACTTTCACTACATGCGCGGCTCTCCGTACATCATGCGCATGGATTCGGGGATCGGCACGCCGAAGAACGCGCGGCTCGGCGTCGACTTCGCCGGAACCGTCGAAGCGGTCGGCAAGAACGTGACGCGGTTTCACCCCGGCGACGAAGTGTTCGGCGGCAGGAACGGCGCGTTTGGCGAGTACGTTACGGTTCGCGAGGACCGCAACATCGTGCCGAAACCGGCCAACGTGACGTTCGAGCAAGCCGCATCCGTGCCGATCGCCGCGATCACCGCGCTGCAGGCGCTGCGTGACAAGGGAAAGATCCAGACCGGGCAGAAGGTTTTGATCAATGGCGCATCGGGCGGCGTCGGCACGTTTGCCGTGCAGATCGCCAAGTCGTTCGGCGCCGAGGTGACCGGCGTGTGCAGCACGAAGAACCTGGACATGGTGCGCAAGATCGGCGCGGATCACGTCGTCGACTACACGAAGGAGGACGTCACTGCGGGCCAGCAACGTTACGACCTGAT
>DATIEJ010000008.1:0-5554 GCA_035455825.1 Rhodanobacteraceae bacterium
GCTGCACTCGGCCTGCGTGCTGGCCGATCCCGCCGCACGCCGCGCACGCGTGCGCGCCGAGGTCGAGCGCGTCGGCCGCGACATCGGCGCGCAGCCGCGCCTGCGCGCCGCGCTGCTCGACGAGATCGCGAACCTGACCGAGTGGCCGGTCGCGATCGCCTGCCGCTTCGAGCGCGACTTCCTGCGCGTGCCGCAGGAAGCTCTGATCCAGACGATGGAAACGAATCAGAAGTTCGTCCCGGTATTCGACGCGCACGGCAAGCTCACCGAGCACTTCATCGGCGTCGCCAACATCGAATCGAAGGATCCGGCCGAGATCCGCAAGGGTTACGAGCGCGTGATCCGGCCGCGTTTTGCCGACGCGAAGTTTTTCTACGACGAGGATCTCAAGACGCCGCTGGCGACGCAGCAGGAGTCGCTCAAGGCCGTTACCTATCAGCAGCAGCTCGGCAGCGTCTGGGACAAGTGCCTGCGCGTCATCGATCTGGCGCGCGTGATCGCGAATCGTCTGGGCGTCGATGCGGCACTGGCGACACGCGCGGCATCGCTGAGCAAATGCGATCTGATGACGCGCATGGTCGGCGAGTTTCCCGAACTGCAGGGCGTCATGGGCCGTTACTACGCGACGGCCAATGGCGAAAGCGCCGGCGTCGCCGCGGCGCTCGACGAATTCTACAAGCCGCGCTTCGCCGGTGATGACATTGCTGCCGGGAAGATCGCCCAGGTGCTTGCCGTTGCCGAGCGTGTCGACACGCTCGCGGGCATCTTCGCCGTCGGGCTGAAGCCGTCGGGCAACAAGGATCCGTTTGCGCTGCGCCGCGCCGCGCTCGGACTCGGCCGCACGCTGATCGAAGGCGAGCTCGATCTGAATCTCGAGGCGTTGTTGCGCGAAGCCGTCGAGCTGCTGCCGAACGTGCAGGGGAAAGGCGGCGCGAAAACCGGGGACGCCGCCAAGGCCGCAGACGCCGATGCACGCGGCCAGCAGCAGACCGGTTTGTCGGCCCAGGACAAGACCGCCCTGACCGGCGAACTCCTCACGTTCGTTTTCGAGCGCCTGCGCGGCTACTACACCGACCAGGGTTTCGGCAGCGAGCAGTTCGACGCCGTCGGCGCCGTCGATGTCGACACCCTGATCGACTTCGACCGCCGCCTGCGCGCGGTCGCGGAATTCTCGCGGCTGCCCGATGCGCAGGCGCTCGCCGCGGCCAACAAGCGCATCGGCAATATCCTGCGTCAGGCTGGCGGAGTGCTCGGGGGCCAGGTCGACGCCACGCGGCTCGATGCCGGCGCCGAAGCCGACCTGTACGTTGCGATCGCCGCTGCGACCGTCGACATCGAACCGCTGGTTGCCGGGCGCCGCTACGTCGACATCCTGCGCCGGCTGGCACTGCTGCGCTCGCCTGTCGACCGGTTCTTCGACAGCGTCATGGTCATGGACGACGATGCGACCAGGCGCAGCAACCGCCTGGCACTGCTCGTCCACTTGCGCAACATGTTCCTGCACGTTGCCGACATTTCGCTGTTGCCGGCTCCCGAACGCGCAAAGCCGGACTCACGGCAGGCCTAACAAAAGCTTAACCTCACTGTCAAACAGATCCCGTCGCCACGACATACCTACGAAGTCAATCGTATATGCAGCGGCCCGCGCTGGCGGTAGAATAAACGGCGATGCGTGGCCGGGGATCTGCACCAGTAGCCCGCATACGAACTCATTGACCGTTAATTGTCGCTGCCGCAAGGTTGCGTCGAAAAATTCAATTCGGAGATTTTCCATGCGCATGTCGACTCTGTTCGCGCTAAGTTTTCTGGGGTTGCTCGCGGGCTGCAATTCGTCCACCGCTCCGGCCCCGCAGGCGCCGGCTGCCAAGCCGATTTCCGATCATGTCGGCGGGCGCGTCATGCTGCGCGAGCCGCGCGAACTCAGCGCGCAATCGAAGCTCGAGCTGAAGATCGCCGACGTTGCGCAGCCCGACGTGGTGCTCGCGCAGACGACGGTCAGTCCGGCCAACGCGCCGCCGATCATGTTCAACCTGCCGATCGACACGACCAAGGTCGACCCGAAGCGCACGTACGCGGTCGAGGCGCTGCTCACCGATGGCGATCGCCGTTACCTTCCGGTGCTGCAATACCCGGTGCTGACGCACAACGCGCCGTCGACGGTTGAAGTCATGATGGCGCCGGAACCGACGCCGTCGGAAAAGATGTACGAGGATTTCAAGAAAACGCTCGGCCAGATCGGCGGCATGAAGTCGATCAATGGCAGCGCGTTGAACGACAACGCGTCGGTCGCGTGGGATGCGTTCGTCCAGGGCACGAATGCCGGGCCGAAGGTGCGCGTGGTGCGCGAGATCACCGACCTGGACGGCGACAAGGGCCGCATCACCTACAAGATGGCTTACCAGAACGACAAGCCATGGGTCGCGGTCAAGGAAGAGTCGCCGGCCGGCTCGAATCATCCATTCGCCACGACGCGGGTCGGCTGGGACGACAACGGCCAGCTGGTCCTGAAGGAACACAGCGCCGGCGGCCAGAACACCGAAGTGTCGGCCGACGACGCGAAGGCGATCTACGAGCACGCACGCCAGGCGCTGGCGACGGCGCAGACCAAGGTGCCGAAGAAGTAGTCCTATCCGCGGCACTCCGCGTTCATCGCATGAGAAAAGCCGGCGTCCCCGGGCTCCGGGTCGCCGCTGTGATCTTGCGCGTATCCGATCCGGACGTTTGTTTTGAACGCGGATGAACGCGGATGATCACGGAATGCCGCGGATAGAGCGAAAGATTGCGATTCTGAAGTGGCTCTATCCGCGAACATCCGTGGTCATCCGCGTTAATCCGCGCCAGAAAAAAGCCAATCCCATAGGACGTTTTTTAGGGACGAGGATTACGCAGTACGCGCGAATGTTCGCGGATAAAGCATCCTTGAGAATCACAATCTCGATCCGCCCGTTTCTTTCGCTCTATCCGCGGCATTCCGTGATCATCCGCGTCCATCCGCGTCCCAAAGGGAGCGTTTAAGCTCGCGCGGATGCGTTCACGCCACCCGCCGATGCGCGTGGCGTTTCAGATGCACGAGCAGCAGCGAGATCGCCGCCGGCGTGATGCCGGAGATGCGCTGTGCCTGGCCCACGGTCTGCGGCCGCGCGCGCTGCAGTTTCTGCACGACCTCGGCGGACAGGCCGGCCAGCCCGGCATATTCGAAGTCGGACGGAATCGCGGTTTCCTCGTGCCGGCGCTGACGCTCGATTTCTTCGTTCTGGCGCGTCAGATAGCCTGAATACTTGACCGCGATTTCCACTTGCTCGGCCACGCGCGCGTCGTCGACGCCGGGACCCAGCGCAGCGACCTGCATCAGCTGCGCGTAGGTCAGTTGCGGCCGGCGCAGCAGGTCGAGCGCATTGGATTCGCGCGAAACCGCGACGCCGAGCGTCGCTTCGAGTTCGCGGCCGAGCGCGTTTCCGGGCGCCGCCCAGATCGTGCCGAGGCGCTGCGTTTCGCGATCGATCGCTTCGCGCTTGCGGCAGAAAGCGGCGAACCGCGCGTCGTCGAGACTGCCGAGTTCATGGCCTTTCGCGGTGAGGCGAAGATCGGCGTTGTCTTCGCGCAGATGCAGCCGGTATTCGGCGCGCGAAGTGAACATCCGGTACGGTTCGTTCGTGCCGTTCGTGATCAGATCGTCGATCAGGACGCCGATATACGCCTCGTCGCGCCGCGGCGTCCATGGCGGTTGCTGCTGCGCGGCGCGCGCGGCGTTCAGTCCGGCAATCAGCCCTTGCGCCGCGGCTTCCTCGTAGCCGGTCGTGCCGTTGATCTGGCCGGCGAAATACAGACCGTCGATCGCGCGCGTTTCCAGGCTGGCCTTCAGGCCGCGCGGATCGAAGAAGTCGTATTCGATCGCGTAGCCCGGGCGCGTGATGTGCGCGCGCTCGAACCCCTTGATCGAGCGCACGAGCTCGAGCTGCACGTCGAACGGCAGCGAGGTCGAAATGCCGTTCGGATAGATTTCGGTCGTTTCCAGGCCCTCGGGTTCGACGAAAATCTGGTGCGATGCCTTTTCGGCGAATCGCACGACCTTGTCCTCGATCGAAGGGCAGTAGCGCGGGCCGATGCCTTCGATCTTGCCCGTGTACAGCGGCGAGCGGTCGAGCGCGGCGCGAATGATCTCGTGCGTGCGTTCGGACGTGTGCGTGATCCAGCAGCTGATCTGGCGCGGATGATCGCCGGTCGTTCCAACAAACGAAAATACCGGAGCCGGGTCGTCGCCGGGCTGTTCGGCGAGCACGCTGAAATCGATCGAGCGCCCGTCGATGCGCGGCGGCGTTCCGGTCTTGAGCCGGTCGACGCCGAGCTCGAGTTCACGCAGGCGCTCGGCGAGCCGCTGTGCCGGCGGGTCGCCGGCGCGTCCGCCGGCATAATTGGCGAAGCCGACGTGGATCTTGCCGGCCAGGAACGTGCCGGCGGTCAGCACGACCGTGGCGGCGCGAAAGCGCAGGCCCATCTGGGTGACGACACCGGTCACCCGACTGCCGTCGAACGTCAGATCGTCGACCGCCTGCTGGAAGATCGACAGGTTCGCCTGCGACTCGAGCTGGCGCCGCACCGCGGCCTTGTACAACGCGCGGTCCGCCTGGCAGCGCGTTGCCCGGACCGCGGGGCCCTTCGAGGCATTCAGCGTGCGCCACTGGATGCCGGCGCGGTCCGCCGCGCGGCCCATGAATCCGCCGAGCGCGTCGATTTCGCGGACCAGATGACCCTTGCCGATGCCGCCGATTGCCGGGTTGCAGCTCATCTGCCCGAGCGTCTCGATGCTGTGCGTCAGCAGCAGCGTGCGTGCGCCGACCCGCGCCGCGGCAAGCGCAGCCTCGGTGCCGGCGTGACCGCCGCCGACAATGATCACGTCGTAATGGGACTGTTCTGTGTACATCGTCACTGGATCATCCGGGACCGCGGGCGCGGGTGCCGGCGGGGCGTGCATATTAGCCGACCGGCCGCCGCGTGACAGGGCGCCGTGCATGGCATGTGTCTTGCTCAGCCTCTCCCGCACTCACGACGACACACGGCGCAGCGCGCTGTACGGTTGGGCTCAGGGGCCGGCCAGTGTACGCGGGAGGAAGCGCCAGGAAGCACGAATTCTTAAGGAAGGAAGGCTGGCGCCCGGCGGTCTTAGGAACAGGGGGAATCCAAGAGGACCGTATGCCGGGCGCCAGTAAGCGATTCGTTTGCCGCAGGGTTCCCGTCCCTCTGTGCGGCGGCGCGCTCGTGCGCGCGATTTGAAACACGTCTATAGCATACCTACAGGCACGGTTAGGAAACTGTGAATGCAGTCACGAGCCGATCTGGCAGTGAACTGCGAACCCGGGCGACCCCTCGCAAGTGACACTCTTTCCGGCCTATGGCCGCCCCGTTCCAACCTTGCCTTGGCATAAGTTCTGCACCCATCGCAGTGAAGGTAACGTGAAGGAGAGTGCGCCATGCTTGCCAACGTGACATCGCTGACGGTCAACCCGATGTTCCTGCGCCACGATCTGCTGATCGAACTGGGCCGGCTCGAAACTGC
>DATIEJ010000009.1:0-20934 GCA_035455825.1 Rhodanobacteraceae bacterium
CTTCAAGCCCTCGTAGACGACGCGGCCGTAGTTGCGCCCGGATAGCCCAAGCTTCGGCTTCGTCGTCGCGCCGAGCAGCGGCCGGCCGAATTTGTCGAGGCGCTCGCGCTCGACGATGATTCCGGTCGGTGGCCCGCGGAACGTCTTCACGTAGGCAACCGGAAACTGCATGTCTTCCAGGCGCGCGGCCTTGAGCGGCTTGAAGCTGAAGACGTTGCCGATGATCGACGCGGTGACGTTCGTGATCGAGCCTTCCTCGAACAGCGACAGGTCGTAGGCGACGTAGGCGAAATACTGGCCCGGGCTGTTCGGCACCGGATCGACGCGGTAGGCCTTGGCGCGGTACATCTCGCAGGCGGTCAGGCGGTCGGTCCAGACCACGGTCCACGTCGCCGTCGACGATTCACCGGCGACCGCGGCGGCCGCCTCCTTCGGATCGACGCCTTCCTGCGGCGTAATGCGGAACAGCGCGACGATGTCGGTCGGCTTCGGCACGTAATCGGGCTGCCAGTAGCCCATCTGCGCGTACTTGAGCACGCCGGCCTTGTAGCGCTTGGCGGAACTCTTGATCTCGGTCGCCGATTCTTTGACGACGTCTTTGGCGAGTGCGTTCATTTCTGCCGCTCCTGGAAATTCACGTTTTCGGGAGCGAGGCTAGGCCAAGGCGATCAAAAGGGAAATTCAGATTTTCTTTCTGTAAATTAAGGTATACCTTATTATTAGGGCTAAGGGCTTGAGGGCTGAGGGCTGAAGTGCAAAGCAGCGAATCGATTGAGCGCGATGGAACGGTCCTGCCCGGCAACTGCTGTCGAGCGCGGCGCCGCTTTATCAGCCCTCAGGCCTCAGCCCGCGGCCCTGCTCCATAGCCATGCTTCGCCGCCTGAGCCTTCGTCAGCTAACCGTGTTCCTCGAAGCGGTCCGGCACATGAATTTCGCGCGCGCCGCCGAAACACTGCACCTGACGCAGCCGGCGATCTCGATGCAGATTCGCCAGCTCGAAGGCGTCGTCGGCCTGCCGTTGTTCGAGCGCGTCGGCAAGCGCCTGGCGCTCACGCCGGCCGGTGAGTTGTTCCGCCATCACGCCGCGCGCGTGCTTGGCGAATTGCAGGACGCCGAGCAGGCACTGCAGTCGATGAAGGGCCTGCGCAGCGGTCAGGCGAACGTCGGGCTGGTCAGCACGGCGAAATATTTCGCGCCGAAACTGCTCGCGCAATTTGCCCGGCATCATCCGCAGGTCGACATCCAGTTCCTGGTCGGCAACCGCGAGACGCTGATCAACGCGTTGCGCGACAACGAAATCGACTTCGCCGTGATGGGCCGGCCGCCGGAGAAACTCGATGCGAGCGCAGAACCCGTGGCCGAGAATCCGCACATGTTCGTCGCGCACAAGGGACACCGGCTGCTGCGCGCGGTGCGCTTCGATCTGCACGAACTTCGCGACGAAGCGTTCCTGATGCGCGAGCCCGGATCGGGAACGCGGCTGGTCATGGAAGCGGTGTTCAAGCAGCACCTGTTCACGCCGCAACGAATCATGACCCTCGGCAGCAACGAAAGCGTCAAGCAGACAGTCATGGCCGGTATGGGCGTCAGCCTGCTGTCCCTGCATACGCTCGAACTCGAACTTCGCACCGGCGAGATCGGTCTGCTCGACATCAACGGCACGCCGGTCATGCGCAGCTGGCACCTGGTCAACATGAACGCCAAGATGCTGTCGCCGGCCGCGGCGGCGTTCCGGCAGTTCCTGCTCGAGCACACGCACACGCATCTCGACAAGACGTTCGCGCCGTACCGGAAGATTCGACGGGCGCGAAAAGTGGTTTCGCGCGCGCGCGGCTAGCTTTCCCCTCTCCCGCTGGGAGGGGGTTCAAGAAGGGCACCGCAAGAATTGCAGCCTGACATAGGTAGGGTGCGCCCTGGCGCACCGTTTTTGCTTTTTGCGTGGGAGCGAAAGCGGTGCGCCAAGGCGCACCCTACGAAAGACCTGTTCGCCCCGCGGCGCGCAGCGCTTCGAACTCGGCGTCGTCGAACAAGCGCGAACGCACGAGGAAACGCGAACCGGTGCCGTTCTCGAGCGAGAACATGCCGCCACGTCCTTCGACGACATCGATCGTCAGCTGCGTGTGCTTCCAGTATTCGAACTGCGAAGGGCTGATGTAGAACGGTGCGCCGCCGATCTCGCCGAGCAGCACGTCGCGATCGCCAACGATGAAATCATTCTGCGGATAGCACATCGGCGAAGAGCCGTCGCAACATCCGCCGGACTGATGGAACAGCAGCGGCCCGTGTTGCGCGCGCAGGCGCTCGATCAGCGCAACGGCGGCCGGTGTTGCAAGTACCTGAAGGGGCTCCTTATCGCTCATCCGATCCAAATCGTCAGGTTGTTCCCTTCTCCCGCTGGCGGGAGAAGGTGCCGAAGGCGGCCGAAAACTGCTCCCTGCATTTTCGGCATTCCCGCCATCCGTGGCGATCAGATGAGGGTGGCACAACCGAAGGCGTTGTCGCTTCGCCCGCCGCCACCCTCACCCGTCGCGCTTCGCGCGCCGGCCTCTCCCGCCAGCGGGAGCGGCGAAGTGCTCGAACTGCGTACTCGCGAACGGCTCAGAAGAACCCGAGCGCCTTCGGCGAGTAGCTGACCAGCATGTTCTTCGTCTGCTGGTAGTGATCGAGCATCATCTTGTGCGTCTCGCGGCCGATGCCGGACTGCTTGTAGCCGCCGAACGCCGCATGCGCCGGATAGGCGTGGTAGCAGTTCGTCCAGACGCGGCCGGCCTGGATCTCGCGGCCGAAGCGGTAGCAGCGATTCGCATCGCGGCTCCACACGCCCGCACCGAGACCGTACAGCGTGTCGTTTGCGATCGACAGCGCCTCTTCGTCGTCCTTGAACGTCGTCACCGAGACGACCGGCCCGAAAATCTCTTCCTGGAAGATGCGCATCTTGTTGTGGCCGCGGAATACCGTCGGCTTCACGTAGAAACCATCCTTCAGGCTGCCTTCGAGCACGTTGCGCTCGCCGCCGGCCAGCACCTTGGCGCCTTCTTGCTTGCCGATGTCGATGTAGCTCAGGATTTTCTCGAGCTGTTCGCTCGACGCCTGTGCGCCGATCATCGTCGTCGGATCGAGCGGATTGCCCTGCTTGATCGCGGCGACGCGCTTGAGGGCGCGCTCCATGAACTTGTCGTAGATCGATTCCTGGATCAGCGCGCGGCTCGGGCAGGTGCACACCTCGCCCTGGTTCAGCGCGAACATCACGAAGCCCTCGATCGCCTTGTCGAAGAAGTCGTCGTCCTTCGCGCAGACGTCGTCGAAGAAGATGTTCGGCGACTTGCCACCGAGTTCGAGCGTGACCGGAATCAGGTTCTGGCTGGCGTACTGCATGATCAGCCGTCCGGTCGTCGTCTCGCCGGTGAACGCGACCTTGGCGATGCGCGGACTCGACGCGAGCGGCTTGCCGGCCTCCAGGCCAAAACCGTTGACGATGTTCAGCACGCCAGCAGGCAGCAGATCGCCGACCAGTTCGGCCCAGACGAGAATGCCGACAGGCGTTTGCTCCGCCGGCTTGAGCACGACGCAGTTGCCGGCGGCGAGCGCCGGCGCGAGTTTCCACGTCGCCATCAGCAACGGGAAATTCCACGGAATGATCTGGGCGACGACGCCGAGCGGCTCATGGAACTGATAAGCGACCGTATCGTGGTCGATCTCGCCGATCGATCCTTCCTGCGCGCGGATGCAGCCGGCGAAGTAGCGGAAGTGATCGATCGCCAGCGGCATGTCGGCGGCGCGCGTCTCGCGCAGCGGCTTGCCATTGTCCCAGGTCTCGGCGTGCGCAAGCAGGTCGAGGTTGGCTTCCATGCGATCGGCAATCTTGTTGAGAATGTTCGCGCGCTCGGCCGGCGACGTGCGGCCCCAGGCTTTCTTCGCGGCGTGCGCGGCGTCGAGCGCGAGCTCGACGTCATCCTTGTCGGAGCGAGGAATCTCGCAGAAGGGCTTGCCCGTGATCGGCGTGACGTTTTCGAAATACTTTCCTGCCGTCGGCTTCACCCACTTGCCGCCAATATAGTTTTCGTAGCGGCTCTTGAACGGGACTTGGACGGCTAAATGCTGTTGCTCGAGTTTGGTCATGACGCAGTTGCTCCGGTTTGGGTGGCGATTGGGATAAGAGCAGGCGGCATGCCAGCCCGACTCGATCCCGCCGATTTGCGACCAGATTTCGCGCTATGTGACGCATTTCATTGTTGATCCTGGTCAACTGCGCCGCTGAAATTGTGCGTTGCAAGATGCAACCATCGGAGTAATGTGTCCAGACTCGATTCACCGCGCTGAAACAGTGTCGCAAAATGCGACACATCGTCAGAAACCCTATGGCACAGGCATCCACCGACCGCGTTCAAACCGCACGCCGACGCTTCTTCGACGAAGGCGCCGCGCCGCGCGGACTCGTGCCTGAAACAATCCTGCGTTCATGGCAGCGCTGTGCCGGCCTTGGCCTTTCGCAAACCGCGAAGCCCGCGGTCGAGCCGCTTGCGGCGCCGGCGTTTCGCGAAATATGCGAGAAGCACGAAGCGCTGCGACGCGTTTGTCTGCCCGAGGTCAAGGCGCTGTATGCCGATGCGCGTGCGACCGGAAGCATCGTCATCCTGACCGGTCCCGACGGCATGATTCTCGAAGCGCTCGGCAGCGCGGATTTTCTCGACAAGGCGGCGCGCGTGTCGCTGCGGCCCGGCGTGCCGTGGAGCGAGCGCCAGACCGGCACGAATGCAATCGGCACGGCGATGATCGAAGGACGCGCAGTCGAAGTGCGCGGCGCCGAACATTTCTTCGCGCCGCATCGCGTGCTGAGCTGTTCGGCCGTGCCGATCATCGATCCGTTCGGCAAGATCGCCGGCGTCATGGATCTGTCCGGCGAAGCGTCCGTGCATCACGTGCATGCGCTCGGCATGGTGCGGCTGGTTGTCGACCAGATCGAACGGCGCCTGTTCGAGCGCGAGTTTCCGGGCTGCCGCGTGCTGCGATTCCAGCGCGACGCCGGATTGCTCGACACCGTGCACGAAGGCATCGTCGTGTTCGACGGCGAACGTCTGGTTGCGGCGAACCGGCATGGACTGGCATTGCTCGGGCTCGAACGTGGCGACATCGGCCGGCGAGAGTTCGAGGAGATTTTCGACGGGCGTTCCGCCGACGTCGATCGCAATGCGTCGCTGCGCGATGCACGCGGCAAGCCGCTGGTTTTTCACCGCGACTTTCAGCCCGGCGCGCAGGCGACCGGCACGGCGCCAAAACCGGTCCGGCGCGTGCCGGCCGACGCGGCCACGATCGCTCCGGTCTTCGACGCGAACCTCGAGTTCGAACTCGAGCGCGCACGGCGCGTGCTCGCGGCCGGAATGCCGGTGCTGCTGCAGGGCGAGACCGGCACCGGCAAGGAGGTGTTCGCGCGCGAGCTGCACCGGCGTTTCGCCAGGCCCGGCGCGCCATTCATCGCCGTCA
Organism: Rhodanobacteraceae bacterium; assembly: GCA_035455825.1. Lineage (GTDB taxonomy): Bacteria > Pseudomonadota > Gammaproteobacteria > Xanthomonadales > Rhodanobacteraceae > Rudaea. Next base: position 5,482 of record DATIEJ010000009.1, read on the forward strand.
ACTGCGCCGGCCTGCCGGAAAACCTGATCGAATCCGAATTGTTCGGCTACGACGAAGGTGCCTTCACCGGCGCGCGGCGGCACGGTTCGCGCGGCTTGCTGCGCGCGGCCGATGGCGGCGTGTTGTTCCTCGACGAGATCGGCGACATGCCGTTGTCGCTGCAGGCGCGCCTGCTGCGCACGTTGCAGGAGCGCGAAGTCACCCCGCTGGGCAGCAGCAAACCGGTCAAGATCGACGTCGCCGTCGTCTCGGCGACGCACTGCAATCTCGAACATGCGGTCGCGCGTGGCGAATTCCGCGGCGACTTGTTCTTCCGCGTCTCGCACTACGCCGTGCAGTTGCCGAGGCTGCGCGATCACGCCGATCGTGGCGGATTGATCAACGGCATCTGGCGCGGATGCGCGGCCGATACCGGCATCAAGCTCGCCGACGGCGTGCTGCCGGCGCTGGCTGCGTACGACTGGCCCGGCAATCTGCGCCAGCTGACCGGCATGTTGCGGACCCTCATCGCGCTGGCCGGGCCGAACGGATTCATCGGCATGCAGGATTTGCCGCCGGTGATTCGTCAGCGACAACAATCCCTGCCCACGGCGGATGTATCGGCCATTCCATCGAAGCCGAACGCGTCAACGACGGCCTCGCATGCCTCGACGACATTGGCCGGCATTACCGAGCAGGCAATCCGCGCCGCGATCGACGCTGCCGGCGGCAACGTCGCCGCAGCTGCGCGCCAGCTTGGCGTAAGTCGCAGCACGCTTTATCGACACATGTCCTGAACGCACCGGTCGGACACTGGCGAAACAATCTGGCGACTCCCTGCTGGCGCAGGGCCGGATCGAGGACACAACGATATTTTTTGATCGCGCAGGCCAACGCTCACCCCTCGGCGCGGCATCGTGACGGCTGAAAAAGTGAAGAGTCGCGCAAGCCGCGCGACTCTTCGGGCAGCGGCGTTACGGCGCGGCCGCAGCGGCCGGCAGCCGCATCGACGCCGGATCGAGCATATAGAACGCCACCGCGATGACGATCAGGTAGGCGAGCAGCACGAGCGTCCAGCCCATGTTGTGGCGGATCACGTCGCCTTCCTTGCGCACGAACTTGCTCGTCGACACGCCGACACTCGCGGTCTGCGGCGCGATCGGCTTGCCGATCTCGGCGCCGACCGAATTGAACGTCGGCAGCAGCAGCGGCGGCATGCCGAGCTGCGCGCCGACCAGCGCCTGGAACTTGCCGAACATCGCGTTCGTCGACGTGTTCGAGCCCGACAGCGCGACGCCGATGAAGCCGAGGATCGGCGCGACGATGATGAACGCCGTGCCCATCGCCGCAAAGCCCTTCGCCAGCGACGAGGCCATGCCGGAAAAATTGAACACGTAGGCCAGGCCGAAGATGAAGACGCCGACCAGCAGCGCGCCCCACATCTGGTGGAACGTGCGGCGGAAGATCTCGCCGATCTGTCCGGCCTTGAGCTTGCCCATCGCGATCAGCAGCACCGCGACGATGATCCACGAGGCGAGGATCGCGCTGCCGCCGATCCACGGCGCGAAATTGAATTGCGCGGTGATCTTGGCGTCGGCGCCGAGCGCCGGCGCGCTGGCGACGACCTTGGTCAGGAACCAGCTGACTTTCGGCAGCGGCGACCACGGACCGGTCCAGGCCGCGACCACGACCAGCAGCACGACGAACGGCATCCACGCCTGCAACACTTCGCCGGACTTCAGGCCATGGCCCTTGTCGGCCGAGGCCAGTTGCGCCGCGTCGACCGGCACGCCGCCGTAAGCGAGCACGCTTTTCGGCTGCCAGAACTTCAGCAGCAGCAACAGTGCGGCGAAGCAGACGATCGCCCCGGTCACGTCGGGCAGGTACGGCCCCATGTAGACCGCGACCGGATACTGGCCGAGGATGTAGCCGAGCGAACCGACGATCGCAAGCGGCCAGCCGCTGATCATGCCCTGCTTGCCGGACACCAGGTACAGCAGCACCCACGGCGGCAGCAGCGCGAGCACGGCAACGACGGTGCCGACCGAGCCGGACAATGCCAGCAGCGGATAACCCGTCACGGCCGCCAGTGCGATGATCGGCGCGCCGAGCGCGCCATACGAGACCGGCGCATTGTTCGCGATCGCCGCGACGCGAATCGCATTGAGGTCGGAAATGCCGAGCGAAATCAGGATCGGCGCGACGACGGCCCACGGATAGCCGAATCCGACCAGGCCTTCGAGCAGCGCGCCGAACGCCCAGGCGAACAGCATCGTCTGCACGCGCACGTCGAGGCTGCCTTGCGCGATCAGCCAGCGCCGGAAGTTTTCGAACACGCCGCTGATCGACAGCGTGTTGAACAGGATCAGGCCCCAGAACGTAATCCAGTCGACGTTCCACACGCCGGTGGCCGAGCCGTACAGGTAGGCGCGGCCGCCGTCGTCGAGCGGCATGTGCCATACGGTCACCGCGAGCGCGAACGTGACGGCGGAACCGAGCAGCGTCGCGAGCCAGGCTGGCAGCCGGAAAACCGCCAGCAGCACGAGCAGGAACACGACCGGAATCAGTGCGACCAGGCAGGTGATCGTCAAGTTGCCCAGCGGATCGATAATTTGCGTGAACATCGGCCCCTCCCTCTGAATTGAGCGTGGCTCGGTCAGCGCCGGCGCGAAAAGCCGGCGAACTGCCGTCTGGTTTTTTTATGTCCCGCTGCTCACGCCGCGCGCGCAACCGACAAGGACTTCTCGTCGAATGGATCGATCGCGGCCGATCGTGAACGGCCGAAGCTACCATGGACAAATCGCTGCCGGGATATAGCCTTTAGTCGTAGGCCTGCCCGTCGCCATTTTCGCGGCGTACCATGGCGGATCACGCTTGGAAAAGGCGACCGATGACCGCAGCAGAGCTCGCTCCAGCCCGCGACAAGCGGCGGGATTTGCTCACCGCCCTCGCCACGATCGTGCCGCCGGAAAACCTGTTGGCCAATCCCGAACAGACGGCGCCGTTCGAATGCGACGGGCTGGCCGCATTCCGGCAGTCCCCGCTCGCGGTCGTGCTGCCCGACACGGAAGACCAGGTGCGCCGGGTGTTGCGGGTTTGCCACGACCTGGCGGTTCCGCTCGTCGCGCGTGGCGCCGGCACCGGACTGTCCGGCGGCGCGATGCCGTGCGCCGGCGGGATCGTGCTGTCCCTGGCCAAATTGACCCGCATCCATGAGATCGACCCTCTCGCCTGCATCGCGCGCGTGCAGCCCGGCGTGCGCAACCTTGCCGTGTCCGAAGCCGCCGCGCCGCATGGCCTGTATTACGCGCCCGATCCGTCTTCGCAGATTGCCTGCTCGATCGGCGGCAATGTCGCGGAGAATTCCGGCGGCGTGCACTGCCTGAAGTACGGCCTGACCGTGCACAACGTGCTCGGCGTCCGCGGCTACACGATCGATGGCGAACCGATCGCATTCGGCGGCGCTGCCCTCGACAGCCCGGGCCTGGATCTGCTCGCGTTGACGATCGGTTCGGAAGGACTGCTGATGGTCGTGACCGAGGTGACGCTCAAGCTCGTGCCGCGGCCGAAGCTCGCGCGCGTCGTCATGGCGTCGTTCGACGATGTCGTCAAGGCCGGCAATGCCGTTGCGGCAATCATTGCGGCCGGCATCATCCCGGCCGGCCTGGAGATGATGGATCGCAAGGCGACGAATGCGGTCGAGCCGTTCGTCAGGGCCGGCTACGACCTGACCGCCGAGGCGATCCTGCTGGCCGAATCCGACGGCACGCCGGATGAGGTCGCCGACGAGATCGCGCAGCTCGAGCAGGTCGTCAAGGCCGCCGGTTCCACGCAGTGCGTCGTCTCGCAATCCGAAGCCGAGCGCCTGCGCTTCTGGTCCGGGCGCAAGAACGCGTTTCCGGCTGCCGGCCGCGTGTCGCCGGACTATTACTGCATGGACGGCACGATCCCGCGCAAGCACCTCGGGCGCGTGCTCGGCGCGATCGAGGACATGGAGAAAAAGTATAATTTGCGCTGCATGAACGTGTTCCACGCCGGCGACGGCAACCTGCATCCGCTGATCCTGTTCGACGCGAACCAGCCCGGCGAATGGGAACGCGCCGACCGCTTCGGCGCCGACATCCTCGAGTTGTGCGTCGGGCTCGGCGGCACGATCACCGGCGAACACGGCGTCGGCATCGAGAAGATCAACTCGATGTGCGTGCAGTTCGCGCCGGAGGAGCGCGAGGCGTTCTTCGGCGTCAAGCGCGCGTTCGATGCCGGCGGCCTGCTCAATCCCGGCAAGGCGATTCCGACGCTGGCGCGCTGCGCCGAGTACGGCAAGATGCACGTGCACCACGGCCAGCTGCCGTTCGCCGATATTCCGCGGTTTTGAGCGCGATGGAACCCGTTCTTGCGCAACTGCGCGATCGCATCGTCGCCGCGCACGCGGCGAAGACGCCGCTGCGCCTGCGCGGCGGCGGGACCAAGGACTTTTACGGCGAGCAATTGAACGGCGAAATCCTCGACACGCGCGCGCACGCCGGCATCGTCGACTACGAGCCGTCGGAACTCGTGATCACGGCGCGCTGCGGCACCGCGCTGTCGCAGATCGATGCAACACTGGCCCGGCACGGCCAGTTCCTCGCGTTCGAGCCGCCGGCATTCGGCGGCGATCCGACCATCGGCGGGGTCGTGGCAGCCGGTCTTTCCGGCCCGCGCCGCATGAGCGCCGGTGCCGCGCGCGATTTCGTGCTCGGCGCGTCGCTGTTGAACGCACGCGGCGAGCTGCTGCACTTCGGCGGCCAGGTCATGAAGAATGTCGCCGGGTTCGATGTCTCGCGCGTGCTGTGCGGGTCGCTCGGCATTCTCGGGCTGATCACGCAGGTGTCGCTGAAGGTCCTGCCGCGTCCCCGGGCCGAGGCGACGCTGCAAATCGAGTGCGCCGCCGCCGTGGCCCTGGCCCGCTTCAATGCATGGCGGGCACAGCCACTGCCGATCTCGGCGGCGACCTGGCATGCCGGAATCGCCAGCGTGCGCCTGGCCGGCGCGCCGAGCGCGGTACGTTCGGCGCGCGACGCGATCGGCGGCGAAGCGCTGGACGAAACGCGCTCCGAAGCCTGGTGGCGCAGCTTGCGCGACCAGACGCTGCCACTGTTCTGCCAAGATGCGCCGAGGCTGTGGCGGTTGTCACTGCCGGCGACGGCGCCGCTCGACATCGCCGGCGCCGACCTGATCGAATGGGCCGGCGCATTGCGCTGGCTGCGCAGCGACGCGCCGGCCGGCGAGATTCGCGCGTTGGCCGAACGCGCCGGCGGCACGGCGGCGCAGTGGCATGGAGAACGGAACGGCCCGATGTTTCATCCGCTTGCTCCGGCAACCCTGGAATTGCACCGTCGCCTGAAGAACGAATTCGATCCGCACGCGATCTTCAATCGCGGCCGACTGGTCGCGGAGCTGTAATGGAGACGCATCTGGCCGACTGGATCAGGGGCACGCCGGACGGCGTCGAGGCCGAATCTATTTTGCGCAGTTGTGTGCATTGTGGATTCTGCAATGCAACTTGCCCGACCTACCAGTTGCTCGGCGACGAACTCGACGGGCCGCGCGGCCGCATCTACCAGATCAAGCAGATGCTCGAAGGCAACGCGCCGAGCCAGTCGACGCAGCTGCATCTGGACCGTTGCCTGACCTGCATGAACTGCGAGACGACCTGCCCGTCCGGCGTGCGCTACGGACGGCTCGTCGACATCGGCCGCGCCGCGGTCGAGCAGCGTGTGTCGCGGCCGATCGGACAACGCTGGCAGCGCGCGCTGCTGCGCCGGTTCGTGACGACGGGTTGGCTGTTCGCGCCGGCCGTGCGGCTCGGCCGTTTGCTGCGGCCGCTGTTGCCGCAGCGCTTGCGCTCGAAGCTGCCGATTGCGCGCGACCAGGGAAAATGGCCGAAGCGCGCGCATGCGCGCAAGGTGCTGCTGCTCAATGGCTGCGTGCAGCCGGCGCTGATGCCGGCGATCGACGCCGCAACCGCGCGCGTGCTCGATGCGCTCGGCATCGAGGCGGTCACCGAGGCCCGTTCGGGCTGCTGTGGCGCGATCGACTACCACCTCAGCGCGACCGCAGCGGCGAAGGCGGCGGCACGCCGCAACATCGACGCCTGGTGGCCGCACATCGTGCGTGGCGCCGAGGCCATCGTGATCAATGCGTCGGGCTGCGGCGCGATGGTCAAGGACTACGAGCACCTGCTGCACGACGACCCGGCTTATGCCACGAAGGCCCTGCGCGTCGTCGCGCTCACGCTTGACCTGGCGGAACTGCTCGCGCCCCTGCAGCAGGCGCTGACCGCGAAATGTTCAAACCCGGAAACCGGATCGGCGCCCCGCCGCATCGCCTTCCACCCGCCCTGCACGCTGCAGCACACGCAGAAGATTCGCGGAACGGTCGAGGCAATCCTCAGCGGACTCGGCGCCGAACTCGTTCCGGTCAGCGATGCTCACCTGTGCTGCGGATCGGCCGGCAGCTACTCGCTGCTCCAGCCGGAATTGTCGCGGCAACTGCGCGCGCGCAAGCTGGAAAATCTCGAGCGCGCCAAGCCGCAGATGATCCTGTCGGCGAACATCGGCTGCCTGACACATCTGGAAACCGGCGCGAACGTGCCCGTGCAACACTGGATCGAGTGGGTCGACGCGCGCTTGCAGGCCAGGCCGTAAGCATGGCCGCGAGCTTCGACAGCGGCCGTATGTCTCCTGGCCGCGTCAACTGTCCGCCTAGAGTCCGTAGACCCACAGGTTGCCGTTGTTGTCAGGCGCGTAGACGCGGCCGTTGACGACGATCAGGCTCTGCTTGTGGAAGCGCGTCGGCGTGGCGCCATCGGCGACGCCCATCGAAGCGTCGTTCCACAACGTGCTGCCGGTGAGCGGATCGAGCGCGAGCACGCCGCTGCCGCCGGCATAGTAGATCACGCCGTTCGCGAGCACCGGCGATGTGCCGCCGGTGCTGGTCGCGCTGCCGGCCACCGGCACGCCGGGATTGACCCAGCTCGGAGGACCGACGGTGCGCAGCGCCGGCAAGTTGCCGTTGGCCGCATCGGCGAACACTTCGGCGGCGGAGATGCCGAAGTTGTTGGCCACGACCAGCATGATCGCGTGCGTGGCCGGATTGATCCAGACCAGCGGCTGGGTCTTGACTTCGTTGCCTTGCGCAACGCTGCCGACGAACAGGTCGCCGCCGGTGTTTCCCGGCGCGCCGCTCATGATGTCAAGGTCGATCAGGCGCAGGTAGCTGTCCTTGCCGACCTGCATGCCGATGTGCGTCCGCGCCGAGCCGGCCGGCGCGGGCACGAGCACCATCGATGTCGAGCCCAGGTCGGTGTTGTAGTACATCATCGACTGGTATTCGACCGGCGTGTAGCTGTTCAGCGGCGCGGTGCGCGCACTGGTCAGCGCGGCCGGCAACGCCAGTACCGAATCGCTCCAGTCATAGCCGCCGTTGTTCGCATCGAACAGGCCGTTGCCGGTGGAGACGTAGATGCGATCGTTCGCCGGATCGTACGTCGCGCCGCCGCGCCCCCAGATCCCGCCGTCCCCGGCCGACAGGGTCTGGCCGTTGTTCGTGAAGTACTGCTTGGCGCAATCGGGCTGGGCCGAAACCGGCGGATTCGGATAGTTCTTGACGAAGTGCACGCTACCCTGGTTGCTGCAGGTGACATTGAACGTGATCTGCCGGCCGGTCGACAGGCTGATTGCGGTGATGTGCCCCTGGTAGTCGTAGCCGCCGAAGTCCGGCAGCCACGGCGCGCTGGAAATTGTCGCGTACAGGTAGGTCTTGCGGTCTCCGGCCGTGGCGAACGCGAGCGCGGACGAGGCCGCCTCCGTGTCGGGTTTGGCCGAGACGAGTTGCGGCCAGCCCCGGCCGGTGATTTCGCCGCCGTCGGCCACGCGGTATTTGTGCACGTAGCCATCGAGGGCGTAGCTGTAGACGTATTGCCGGCCCGGGTCGATCGCCGGCGAGGAGGTCGTGAAGCACCCGCCGCTCGCCGCACAGGCGTTGCTGCCGGCTTGATAGCGCGACCACAACAGGTTGCCGGTGGCGGCGTCGAGCGCGATCAGCGTTCCGTCCCTCGCGGTCAGGTAAAGCAGGTCTTTCCTGGACTTTTTCGCAACCGCGACATTCGTCAACAGCACCGGAGCGCCGTCGACCCGGGCCGGCAGCGCGACCGAGTACAGCAACCTCAGCTGCGCAACGTTCGCGCGCGAAAGCGTCGTCTCCGCGGGATTGCTGCCGCTGTGGCTCGGATCGAAACCGAATTGAAGCCAATCGGCGGCGACCGCCGGAGCGGCGACCGCCGCGATGAACAAGGCAAGCGTGCGCATGGCATTGACCTCACAGTGACTGGCAGAGCCGTGATGAAATACGGACCGGGCGCCTGTGAAAATGCGCGCCTCGCGCGAGTCCCTCTGTGCGGTTTCAGACGGAGCCGCGGCCGTTTTATCCGTAGTCTTTGAGGGTTCATGCCGGTACTGCAGCTGCTCAGTCCCGTGCCGGCCGACCGGCGCGCGGACGAAACCGGCTGCGAAAGCCGCACCGCGCCGCCGCTCTTGCTTCCGCCAACGGCCAGCGTAGTCTTCACGCCAGCGTATCGAAGCTCCGGCCATGGGATCAGGATGAACGAATCGTCGCAGAAGCACCCGCATACGATGTTCGCGCGCGCCGTCGACGAGCACGGCGGTCTGCCGCTCGAGCGCATCGTCTCGCTGATGCAGAAGCTCATGTCGCATTTCGACCTGGAGTCGGTGCTGGCGGAAATCGTCGACACCGCGCAATCGCTGTTCGGCGCGGAGCTGTCGACGCTGTGGCTGTACCAGGCGGATCGGAAACTTCTGGGCTGCGAAATTCCGCACAGCGATCCGCCGGTGACGGCCGGCCTCGGTGTCGGGCTCGTCGGAACCTGCGCCGCAACGCACGAATTGATCAACGTCCCGGACGTGACGGCTGATTCGCGTTTCATCGAGGAAGTCGACGGCAGCGGCTTGATCGATCGCGGATCGATGCTGAGCGTCCCGATCATCGATTCGGATGGCCTGTTGATCGGCGCCCTGCAAGTGCTGGACGAAGACGGCTTGCCGTTCGACGCGCGTGCCGAGTCGATGGCACGGCTGCTGGCGGCGCAGGCAGCGATCGCGCTGCAGGCCGTAAAACTGCATCTGGAACGCTTGCACTACCAGCGCCTGCAGCAGGAGGTGGAGCTGGCGCGCGCCATCCAGATCGGCACCCTGCCGGACGAAATGCCGATCGTTCCGGGCTACGAAGTGCATGGCCATTTCCAGCCGGCCGAGCATGCCGGGGGCGACCTGTACGACCTGGCCATGCTCGACGGACGGCTGTTCATGCTGATCGGCGACGCGACCGGCCATGGTTTCGGGCCGGCGCTGTCGGCCACCCAGATGCAGGCCATGTTGCGCATCGCGTTCCGCTGCGGCGCCGACCTGGACGAGGCCTACCGGCACGTCAACAACCAGCTCAACGAAGACCTGCCCGACAACCGCTTCATCACGGCGTTCATGGGATTTCTCGATCCGGCCACGCACCAGCTGCGCTTCCATTCGGGCGGACAGGGTCCGATCCTGCACTGGCACGCCGCGACCCAGACTCCTTCATGGCACGTGCCAACGACGTTTCCGTTCGGCGTGATGGACGTCGAGGCAGCCGGGCCGGGTGGCGTCCTGGAACTCGCCCGCGGCGACATCCTGGCGCTGATATCCGACGGCGTCTACGAATACTCCAACGCGCTGGACGACGAACTGTTCGGCGATGCCAGGGTGGCCGAAGTCTTGAGCCGCTACCAATCGCTGCCGTTGCCGGAGTTGACGGCCATGTTGCTCGAAGCAGTCACCGAGTTTGGTGCTGGCGCGCCGCAGAAGGACGACATCACGCTGGTCTTGTTGCGCCGGCGAAAGTAAACGGCTGGCCGCCGGCGCGGGCAAGTCGCCGGCTCGCCGCAAGCGCGCTTGACGCGCCGTGCCCCGGCGCAGGACGATGCGTGGGAACAGGTCCCGGGGAGACCTCGCTGCCATGAGTCAACGATCGGTTCCAGCCGCTCCCGGCTCGGCTGCGCAGGCGTCGTCGCGGGAGCGGCGCGATTTCGCGCGCAGCTTCGATTCGCTCGAGCAGATCTTCGCGATGGTCGGGCGCGTGCTCGACGCGCGCGGCGTCGGCGAGGCCGACGCCTATGCGATCGCGATGGCGATCGAGGAACTGTTCACGAACATGGTCAAGTACAACGCCAACGGACTTGGACGCATCGGACTGGAAATCGAATGCACCGACAACGCCGTAGTCTGCAGCCTGACCGACCCGGACAGCGACCGCTTCGACATCAATGCCATGCCCGATGCGAACGTACACCTGCCGGTCGAACAGCGTCGGCCCGGCGGCCTCGGCATCCATCTGATCCGGCGCATGGTCGATTCGATCGACTACGACTACGCCGGCCGGCGCAGCCGGATATCATTTCGCAAGACGCTGAACCGGGCGTGGGCGGAGCCCGCCGAAGCGCCCGCCGCATCCGACATGGATCGATCCGGCGGGGCGCGGCCAGTTCCTCAACTTCCGGAAAGTACTGGAGACGACAAAATGTTTGAAATAAGTCACGGCCCGGACGGCACAATCGTTTTCAGCGGCCGGCTCGACGCAGCGCAGTGCGCCAAGGCCGAAACCTTCATCGATGCGGCCGGGGTAGTACAGGCATTCGACTTTGCCGGGCTCGAATACATCTCCAGCGCCGGCCTGGGCGTCCTGCTCAGGCGGCACAAGCGGCTGGTCGCCAGCGGCGGACGCCTGCGGCTGATCAACGTCAACAGCCACATCTACGACATCTTCCGGTTTTCCGGTTTCGACCAGGTGTTCGACGTGCAACGCGCGGGAAGTTGAGGAACCGGCACTGCCTTGAAGACGACGCCACCAACCTTTTTCCTCGTGGTTCGTATTCATGACTGACGATACGGACGCCGCGCTGGTTGCTCGATGCAGGAACGGCGACCGCATTGCCTTCGACGCGTTGCTCACCCGCTACGAACGGCAGGTGTTCAGTGCAGCGTTCCGGATACTCCACAACCGCGAGGATGCGATCGACGTGACCCAGACGGCTTTCCTGCGCGCCTACGAGCACTTCGACCGCTATGACGCCGGGCAGCGTTTTGACAGCTGGGTGTACCGGATCGCGGTCAACGAAGCGCTCGACCTGGTGCGCGCACGCCGGCCTTCCGAATCGCTGGCCGACGACACGCTCGACGAGCAGCCCGGACCCGAGGAAGCCGCCGCGCACGAACAGGACGACGCGCTGATGCAAGGCGCGCTGATGCAACTGAAGGTCGAATACCGCGTCGTGATCGTGCTCAAGCACCTTCAGGGCTGCGCGTACGAGGAAATTGCCGGGATTCTCGAGTGCCCGGTCAAGACGGTGAAATCGCGGCTGTTCACCGCGCGGCAGGCGCTGCGCGACGTACTGGTGGCCAAGGGGCGCCTCTGAAATGATCGACGCACGCACTATCGAACTGATCAACGCCGAAATCGACGGCGAGCTCGACGCCGCCACGCGCGCCGAGCTCGAGACCGCGCTCAGGACGAATCCGGAAGCGCGCGCCCTGCACGAGGATCTTGTGCGCATGGCCGCGGCGCTGCAGGGCATGAGTCCGGTGTCGATTCCGGGGCAACTGCATGAGCACCTGGCCGCGGCGATCGGTTCGTTACCGATATCCTCGGCCCCGCCGGCGCGAGCGTCCTGGCCGAAACGCCTGCTGCGCTGGCGGCGCGCCGGTGCGGCCGGCGGCGGCATCCGGCCGCGTTCCAACCTTTCTTCCGCCGGCGCGTATATCAGTCATACGGGCAACATCGAGCGGGTCGCATCCATACCGAACAGTCGCAGCAATCCGGCAACATCCACCAGTTTCCATGAGAGGGGAAGGGCACAAATGAAAACCACGAAGATCATCGCATTGGGTGGCAGCCTGGCCGCCGCGATCGCCGCGGTCGTTTACTTCGGCATGGATTACCCGCCTTCCAGGAACGAAGTCGCTGGAACGATTGCCCCGGCGCAGCGCTATCGCGCGCCGACGATCGACGAGAAGGGCGTGCAGCTCGGTGACCAGGGCATCACGCAGCTCATGCAGACCGACACGTTCACCCGCCTCGTCAAGGACGCGCAGTTCCGCGCGTTTGCGACCAACGCGCACGTCCAGGCACTGGCCAGCAATCATTCGTTCGCCGCCCTGGCCTCCAACGCGCAGTTCCAGGCGATGACGAACAACGCCCAGTTCCAGGCCATGCACAACAACGCCCAGTTCCAGGCGCTCAACAACAATGCGCAGTTCCAGGCGCTCATGCAGAACGGCCAGTTCCAGGCGATGATGCAGAACGGCCAGTTCCAGGCACTGGCGAGCAACGCCCAGTTCCAGGCATTGGCAAACAATGCGCAGTTCCAGGCATTGATGCAAAACGCGCAGTTCCAGGCGCTGGCCAGCAACGCGCAGTTCAACGCGCTCGCCAGCAATGCGCAGTTCCAGGCGCTGATGCAGAACGCGCAGTTCCAGGCGCTGATGCAGAACGCCCAGTTCCAGGCGCTGACCAACAACGCGCAGTTCAAGGCCGCAACGAACAACGCGCAGTTCCAGGCACTCAAGCAGAACGCGCAGTTCCAGGCGCTGGCCGGCAACGCCCAGTTCCAGGCGCTCGCGAGCAATGCGCAGTTCCAGGCAATGATGCAGAACGCGGACTTCCGTGCCCTGGCAAGCAATGCGAATCTCGCCGCGATGGTCAGCAACGCGCAGTTCCAGGCCCTGGCCGGCAACGCGCAGTTCCAGGCCCTGGCCAGCAACGCGCAGTTCCAGGCGCTGGCCAGCAACGCACAGTTCCAGGCTCTGGTCAGCAACGCGCAGTTCGCCGCACTCGCCAGCAACGCGCAATTCGCCGCGCTGGTCAGCAACGCGCAGTTCGCCGCCCTGGTCAGCAACGCCGACTTCCGCGCACTGGCAAGCAACGCCGACTACCGCGCGCTGGCGTCGAGTGCGGACTTTGCCGCCCTCGTCAACAACGCCGCCTTCCGCGCGCTGGCCAGCAATGCCGACTTCCGCGCACTCGCCTCCAACGCCCAGTTCGGCGCGCTGCTGACGAATGCCTCGTTTGCAGCGGCGGTCAACCAGCAATAGCGGAACCTGCGCCGGGCCGGAGCCCGAATGCGCCGGGCCGGAGCCTGGGAATAAAATAAAAGAGGGAATCCCGGGCCGGCCGCAAGCCGGCCCGATCTTTTTCGGCTATCGTAGGCGCGTCTCCGAAAAACAGGGGGAGATCGATGCGCTCGAGATCGATGCGCCTGAGCTTTCGCGCCGCGGCGCTATTGCTGGCCGCCGCTTTTTCGATGCCGCTGTTCGGCGAATCGCCCCTGCAGCAGCTGCAGACCGACAACCTCCAGCTGATCTGGTTTCACCCGGCCGAAGACTATCTGGCGCCGCACGCGGCGCGCAGCTTCGAAAATTCGCTCGCCTTCCAGGAGAGCCTGTGGGGCTGGAAGCCGGACGGCAAGGTCACGGTCCTGCTCAAGGACTTCATCGACTACGGCAACGCCGGCGCGACGTCGGTGCCGCAGAACATGGTGCTGCTCGACATCGCACCGGTGCCGTACACGCTCGAAACGTTCGTCGCGAACGAGCGCATCTTCTGGTTCATGAACCACGAACTCGTGCACGTCGCGAACCTCGACGAGTGGACCGAGGCCGACATGCGCTGGCGCCACATCCTCGGCGGCAAGATCGCGACCGATCCGAAGCATCCGGAAACGCTGCTGTACCGCTATCTCACGGTGCCGCGTTCGGTCGCCCCGCGCTGGTTCCTCGAAGGGATCGCGGTGTTCTTCGAAACCTGGATGGGCGGCGGCCGCGGCCGCGCCCAGGGCGCGTATGACGAGATGGTGTTTCGCGCGATGGTGCGAGACAACGCGCGTTTCTACAATCCGGAAAGCCTCGCCGCCGAGGGCACCAAGGTCGACTTCCAGGTCGGCGTCAACAACTACCTGTACGGCACGCGCTTCGTCTCCTACTGCGCGCTGAAATATTCGCCGGAGAAGGTCGTCGAATGGGCCGCGCGCCACGAAGGCAGCGCGCGTTACTACGCCGACCAGTTCGAGCAGGTGTTCGGCAAGCCGATGGACGTCGTGTGGAACGAATGGATCGCCTGGGAGCACGAGTTCCAGAAAGCCAACCTTGCCGAAGTCGCGAAGTTTCCGCTGTCGCAACATCATCCGTTGTCGCAGCGCGGCCTCGGCTCGATGTCGCGCGCCTACTACGATCCGGAGCGCAAGGCGATCATCGCCGGATTCCGCTACCCCGGCGTCGCCGCCTACGTCGGCACGATGTCGGTCGAGGACGGCAGCATCAATCCGCTCGTCGACGTGAAGGGCCCGATGCTCTATCGCGTGACCGCGCTGGCCTACGATCCCGATACGAAGACCGCGTTCTACACGACCGACAACACCAGCGGCTACCGCGACGTGATTGCGCTCGACACGGTGACCGGCAAGACGCGCATGCTGATCGAGGACTCGCGCATCGGCGACCTCGTGTTCCGGCGCAGCGACCGCTCGCTGTGGGGAATCCGCCATCTCAACGGCATCGTCACGCTCGTGCGCATGCCGTATCCGTACACCGATTTCAACCAGGTCTATTCGTGGCCGTACGGCGAGATCGCATACGACCTCGACATCTCGCCGGACGGCAAGCTGCTGAGCTACTCGCACACGGCGGTCAATGGCGACCAGGCGCTTTACCTGTCGCCGCTGGAGTCGCTCGAGGCGGGCGATGCCAAACCAATCGCGACCTTCGATTTCGGCACTGCGGTGCCGGAAGGTTTCGTGTTCTCGCCGGACGGCAAGTCGCTGTACGGCAGTTCGTATTACACCGGCGTGTCGAACATCTACCGTTACGACCTGGCGACACAGAAAATCGAAGCGCTGTCGAACGCGCAGACCGGCCTGTTCCGTCCGCTGCCTCTGCCGGACGGGCGCATGCTGGCGTTCGACTATGCCGGACAGGGACTCCTGCCGGGCTTCATCGACGCGCAGCCGCGCGAGGATCTCGCCGCGATCACGTTCCTCGGCGCGCAGATCGCCGAGCAGCATCCGATCGTCAAGGAGTGGAACGTCGGTTCGCCGGCGCGCATCGACCTGGACAAGGTGACTGTCAGCAAGGGCGACTACGAGCCGATCCGCGAGATCAGCAAGCAGTCGCTGTATCCGATGATCCAGGGATTCCAGGATGGCGGCGCCGTCGGCATGCACGGCGGCTGGTCCGACCCGCTCGGCCTGGACCGCATTGGCGTCGACCTCGCCTACAGCCCCGGCAACACCTTGTCCCATTACGAGCGCGTGCACTTCGATGCGCTCTGGGAGCACTTCAACTGGCGCCTCGGCTACAAGCACAACGGCGGCAACTTCTACGACCTGTTCGGTCC
>DATIEJ010000010.1:0-15902 GCA_035455825.1 Rhodanobacteraceae bacterium
CCTTGACGGTCTTGTCGACGCCGGCCTCGACCGCGCCTTCGTCGGTGACATCCATGACGACGGCCGTCGCCTTGACGCCGCGCGCCTTGATTTCGTCGGCGGCCGCCTGCGCTGCGGCCTGGTTGATGTCGGCGATCGCGACATGCGCGCCGTTGTCGGCCAGCACTTCGGCGATGCGCTTGCCGATGCCGCTCGCCGCGCCGGTGATCAGGGCAACCTTTCCTTTTACGCTCATGATTTCAACCTCGATGCAGATCCGGAACAGGAGATATTAGGACGCGGATAACGCGGATCAACGCGGATCAACGCGGATAAAAACAATCAGGAATGGGAAGGGTTGGAATCCAAACCCGATTCAATCGGCTCGTTTCCGCCCGTCTCGGCGAGCGACCTTACATCGAGGGCCGTTTTGCCTGCCTTAATCCGCTCTTGTCCGCGTCATCCGCGTCATCCGCGCCAAAAAAAGCTCGTTTCAAGCTGTGACAAAGTTCACTCGTCGCGCGCGACCGCCTTCACGTCGACGCCGAGGTCGCGCAGCTTGCGATACAGATGCGTGCGCTCCATGCCGACGATCTTGGCGAGCTTGCCGACGCTGCCGCCGGCTTCCTGCAACTGGCGCAGCAGGTAAAGGCGCTCGAACTGCTCGCGCGCCTCGCGCAGCGGCAGGCTGAAGTCCACGCCGCTGTTCGGACTGGCGACGGCAGCCGGCGGTACCGCCGCAGGCAACGTGCCAAATGCCGCTTCGACTTCGTCGAGGCTGACCTGATCGGCGCTGCCCATGACGAGCAGGCGCTGGACCAGGTTGCGCAACTCGCGCACGTTGCCAGGCCAGCCGTAGTTGCGCAGGCGATTCTGCACATCGACCGGGAAATGCCGGTAGGGCAGGTGATCGCGGTTGGCGAAGAAATCGCCGTACAGGCGCAGCAGTTCCGGCACGTCCTCGCTGCGCTTGCGCAACGGCGGCACGACCAGCGGCACGATGCTGAGCAGGTAGTAGAGCTCTTCGCGGAAGCGCCCGGCCTTGACCTGGGCTTCGAGATTCTGCGCCGTGGCCGCGATCACGCGCAGGTCGAGCGGCGTCGGCGATGCGCCGCCGTTGCGCACGAGCGCGCGGCGTTCGAGCACGCTCGACAGGCGCTGCTGCAGCTCCGGATCGAGCTCGGCCACTTCGTCGAGGAACAGCGTGCCGCCATTGGCCTGTTCGAGCAGGCCCTGCTGCACGCCGTCGGCGGTCTCGGCGCCGAACAGCGCGCTGACCAGATGCGCGCGCGGAATGCTGCCCGGCGCGACGGCGACGAATGGTCCGGTGCGGCGCGCGCTGCGCTCATGCAGCCAGCGCGCGAGCGATTCCTTGCCGGTGCCCGGCTCGCCATAAATCAGGATGCCGGTCTCGTGCTGGGCGAGGCGCTCGAGCTGCGCACGCAACGCGATCATCGCCTTGCTCGAGCCGACCGGCTCGAGCGGCAACGCCAGCTGCTGGCGCAGGCCATCGTTTTCGCGCTTCAGTCGATTGGCCTCGCGGGCCCGCTCGATCGTCAGCAGCAGCTTGGCCAGCGAGATCGGTTTCTCGACGAAATCGTAGGCACCCAGGCGCGTGGCCTCGACCGCGGTTTCGACCGTGCCGTGTCCGGACATCATGATGACCGGGCACGCCGGCGCGCCATTGGCCGACCATTCGCGCAACAGGCTGATCCCGTCGAGGTCCGGCATCCAGATATCTAGCAGCACGACGTCGGGCCGAAACTGGCGGCGCGCCTCGCGCGCGGCAGCGGCGTTCTCGGCCACGACGACCTGGTAACCCTCGTCCTCGAGGATCTCCTTGACCGTCGTGCGGATGTCCGGTTCGTCGTCGACGACCAGGACGAGCCCGGAACTCATGCCTCACCTGTTGCGAAAATGCGACGCGCTAGCATAGCGCAAAGCGCGGGGCACGGCGCCGCTGCTCAGGCGCCCGAGGGCTCGCCCGCAGGATCCGGTTCAGCGGCGCGCGAGTATCGCTTCGGCGCGGGCGGCCATCGCGGCGGCAAACTCTTCGCCCTTGGCTTTGCCGACGACGCGCCGGTATTCCGGCAGGATTGCCCGCAGCTCCTCGACGGTATAGCAGTGCTCGAGCTTCAGCGTGAACAGGAATGCGCGCAGCCCGAGCACCGCGACTGCGGTCTCGTTGAGGAACTGCTTGGCCTGCGGCGCGGGCGGCATGATGTCGGGCGCGTTCGCCGCCTGCACCTGCACCGGGGCGGCGGCGGCCGACGATTCGCGTACCGTGATCAGCCCGAGGCCGGCCAGTTCGTTCAGGCTCGCGCCGACGTCGCCGAACGCCTGGAAGCTCTGACTCAGTTCGGCCACGGTGTCGGTGCCATGGATGACGATCAGCAGCGAACGCACGCGCGGCGACAGCTTGTGGGCACGCAGGCTCAGTTCGCGGTTGCCGGCGTCGGTCTTGACCGGAATGTCGCTGGACTTCATTTGGATTCCCCCTGCAGAAAGCCGGGCCGAGCCTAGCGCGCAGGTTGGCGACGGGCAATCGGCTTGGCGTGCAACCTTGTAAGATTGGCCAATTACTTTGCCGGCTTGTGACGCTGGTCACACCGAAGCCGCCGACGCAAGGCCTTCCGACCCGATGCCGACGAGCGAAACGACCAGGACTGCAGCGAAGATTTCCGCCTGCGTCATAACGCTGAACGAGGCCGATCGCATCGAGGCGTGCCTGAAGTCGCTCGCATTCTGCGACGACATCGTCGTCGTCGACTCCGGGTCGACCGACGGTACCGCCGATCTGTCCGCCGCGCTCGGCGCGCGCGTCCTGCAGCGCGCGTTCGATGGGTACCGTTCGCAGAAGGATTTTGCCGTGCGCGCCGCGCAGAACGACTGGGTGCTGTGCCTGGACGCCGACGAGCGCGTGACGCCGGCCCTGCGCGCGTCGATCGAAGCCGAACGCGCGCGCGGATTTCCGGTTGCCGGCTATCGTTTCGCGCGCGCCACCGAATACTTCGGCGCATTCCTGCATCATGGCAACGCCTATCCGGATCGCGTGCTGCGGCTGTTCGACCGTCGCCGCGGCGGCTTTCGCGGCGAGCGCGAGATCCACGAGCACGCCAGCGTCGACGGCAACGTCGTCACGCTGGCCGGCGACCTCGAGCATCGCGCCTACCGTTCTCTGTCGGACCAGCTCGCGCGCCTGGAACGCTACGCGCGCCTGATGGCCGAGCACCAGCACGCCGCCGGCCGGGGCGCACATTTATACAATGTCGTGCTCAATCCGTTCTGGCGCTTCCTGCGCGGCTATGTATTGCGCGCGGGTTTTCTCGACGGCTGGCGCGGGCTGGTCTACGCCTACGTCGAGGCCAACTATGTGCGCCAGAAGTTCATCAAGCTGTGGCTGCTGGCGCGCGGACAGAAGATCTAGAGCATTTTTAGGACGCGGATTACGCGGATCAACGCGGATAAGAGCCGCCGGATGAGAGCAAAGCGATATTCGTGAAAGAGCCATTTGGGTGTCGCGTTTGCCGCGCTCTGACTACTGATCATCTTTTGCTCGATCCGCTCTTATCCGCGTTGATCCGCGACATCCGCGTCCAAAAAGCGTTTGATCTACAAAAGTTCACGGATCGCCGCGTCGAGGCGGTGCGCGAACGCCTGGTCGTTTTCGATGAACCAGGCGCGGGCGGCGGCGCCGATGCGTGCGCATTCGGCATCGCTCAGGCCGATCATCCGCTCGATCGCCGCTTCCATCGAGGTGTCGTCGAAGAAATTCGTCGTCGCCAGATATTGCGTGCCGGTTCGTGCGACCGGCACGAGCACGCCGCGTTCGGCCGTGACCAGTTCGTTCATCGGCGCGGCGTCGAGCGTCAGCGTTACCGCGCCGACGCTGAGCGCCTCGACCAGATAGTGGCCGAAGCCTTCGGTCTGCGAAGGACACAGGTGAAAACGCTGCGCGTTCTGCAACCGGCGCAGTTCGCCGTCCGACAGATGGCCGATGCGATGATCGATGTTCGGCGCGGCCACCGGCGTTTGTGCCATGTGCCGGTCCTGCACGACGGTCAGGCGCGGCCAGCGCGGGTGCCTGAGCCACAGCGCGAGCAACGCATCGGTATTCTTCGTACCGCTGCGCCCGGCCAGATGGAAAAACGACCGTTCGCGCGGCACCGACGCATCGAGGCGATCCTCGGACGTGAAGCCGGTGAACGCGACGCGGCAACCGAGGCCCGAGAAAATCGACTGCGTATAAATCGTCTTGGCGAACACGCAATCGACGCCGGACAACACGGCGCGGTCGGCCGGCAGAAACCATTCCGGGTTCGGCATCAGCACGTTGGCGCGCGCCTGCGGGAAGAACTCGGTGCGCACATGCTCGAGCATCAGGTTGGCATCGAAGTTTTCCCGATCGCCGCCGCGCAGCCGCCGCAACACGCCTTGCGCGTGCACGCGCGCCGCGTAGCCGAGCTTGCGCAATCCGCCGCGCCGCACCGCGCTGATCGTGACCTGGTGACCGCGATCGGTCAGGGCCGCGCGCAGCAGGCGCAGGTCGCGCGAGAGACCGAAGCCGTTGTCGCGGGCGATCAGGTTGATCGTGCTCATGCGCGCGAATTCGAATTGGCTCGACCAGTCTTCAAGGCACGCTCAATTCACGTTCGGGTCGTCGCGACCTTCGTTCGCGGACGCCGGTACGTTGCCGCCGGCGCACAACGGCGCAACGGCGTCGGCGCGGAACAGCCACCATTCGCGCCGGTTCGCATGGCCGACGTAGGTCGCCTTGTCCTGGGCGATGCACGGCGCCATCGCATCGGCCAGGATGAACACCCAGCGCGATTCTGGCTTGCCTTCCTGCCAGCGGATTGCCGCGGCAAGCTGCTCGTGCCACGGCGTGACGAAACCGAACTCGGTCGCGCGCGGGGTCGCCAGCAGCAGGTTCTGCTCCTTCCACGCGACCAGGGCCAGCTCGCCGTCGGCGCCGACGATCGCGCCGGCCTTGCGCATGACACCGGCGGCCGAGCTCGAATCGTTGAGCAGCGGATAGGCCCAGAAACTCCACAGCAACCACATTCCGGCGACACCGGCCAGCAGCGCATGCACGCCGCGGCGCACGCGAAACAGGCCGGCGCAAGCCAGGTTCCACGCGCCGAGCGCGATCAGCAGCCACCACAACGCGGCGCCGTCGTGGTCCAGGCCGCGCTGCTCGGCCAGCTCGCGCGCAAACGGCGGATGCGCGCCGAGCGTCCAGGCGCCGGCTCCGAGAAAAGCCAGGCCGAAGGCAGCGATCAGGACAACCGCCACGCGCCGAGCCCACAGGCGCTGCAGCAAATCGGACAAAAATGGAGAAATGCACAATGCGAACAACGGCAGCGCCGGCATGATGTACACGTCGCGCTTGCCGCGCGGAACACTGAAGAAGACGATGACCAGCGCGATCCAGGCCAGCGGCAGCAGGAAGCGCGCATCGCGCGCCGCCAGGCGTTCGCGCCAGCGCGGCAGCACGCCGGGCAACGCCAGGGTCAGCGGCAGCCAGCCGGTGACGATCACGCCGAGGTAATACCAGGCCGGCTGGTGATGGTCCCACGAGTCGGTGTAACGGCCCGCGGTTTGGTGAAACAGGATGTCGTTGAGGTAGGCGCGAAACTCCGGCGAGGCCGCGCTGTGCACCGCGACCAGCATCGGAACGACCCACAGCGCGACCGCGACGACGAAAGCCAGCGCGCCGCCGAGCCAGCGCAGGCCGCTGCGTTCGGTATGGGTCAGGTGTTGCCAGCCACCGAGGCGCGCGACCAGATAGGGCGCGAACATCAGCAGGGCAAGCACGCCGACGCCCTTCGTGATGACGCCCAGGCCGGCGGCAAAGCAGCCGAGCCAGTACGCGCGCCAGTCCGGCCCGAGCAGGAAGTGACGCAGCAGTCCGTAATTTGCCAGCGTGATGAAGAACGTCACGGACGGATCGATCTGCGCGCGCTTGGCCTGGTAGACGAACTGGAATGCCGTCAGCAGGGCCGCCGCCGCGTACAGTCCGGTGCGGTGATCCCACAGCCGGCGGGCGAGATCGTATACAAGCAGCAGAGTACCCAGCGCCGCCAGCAGGGACGGCAGCAGGAACGCGATGCGCCAGTCGCGCACGATCTCGTAGGTCGCGGCCTGCATCGCCATGAAGGTCGGCGGCTTGTCCGAGTACAACTCGCTGCCGCGATGCGGGATCAGCCAGTTGCCGCTGTCGACCATCTGTTTTGCCGACAGCGCGAAGCGCGGCTCGTCGGCCGGCCACGGATCGCGCAGGCCGATGCCGGCGCCGAGCACGACCAGTGCGACCAGCAGGAACCAGAGCAACTCGCGCCGTGCTTGCGTCATTGTTGGGTTGCTCGAAAGCTTACGATCAAGAGATTCACCACGAAGACACGAAGGTCACGAAGAGGAGCATCCAGCAGGCTGGTTAGACGACATCAAAATGGAATCCGGCTTGCGCCGGATTTTTTCATGCTTTCCTCGGCACACGACGGAGGCGGATTACCGGATTGAAAATCGAAGCCGGCCATGGGCGCGAGTTCTCCATTCCGTTGCGCTTTCTTCGTGTCCTTCGTGCCTTCGTGGTGGATCATTTGATTTTTATCCGTTCACGCATTCATCGCCGCCCGGGCGCTGTCCGCATCGCGCGGCAGGCGCACGATGAACACGGCGCCGCCGAACGGGCGGTTTTCCGCGCGTATGCTGCCGCCGTGCTCTTCGGCGATCTTCTTTGCCACGGCCAGGCCGAGCCCGGTGCCGCGCACCTTGCTCGTCGTGTACGGTTCGAACCAGCGTTCGTCGAAACCGTCCGGCAATCCGGGGCCGTTGTCGGCGATGCTCAATTCGACCCAGGCGCGGCCGTTCTCGTCGATCTCGCGCGTGCTGACCTCGATGCACGGCTTGGTCTCGCCGCTCATCGCCTCGAGCGAATTCTTCAGCAAATTGTGCAGCAGCTGGCGCAGGCGCCCGGCGTCGGCGCGCAGGGCCGGATCGTGCGGCGCGAAGTTGCGCGTCAGGCGAATGCGCTGGTCGTTCTCGTACAGGTCGAGCACTTCGCCGACCAATGCGTGCAGCGCGAGCGAACGCGTTTCGATCTGCGGCGGTCGCGCGTAGTCGCCGAACGCGTTGACCAGAGCCTTGAGCGCTTCGACCTGGCTGACGATCGTGTGCGTCGCGCGGTCGAGCAATTCGGTTTCGTCCGGCGGCAGGCGGCCGATGAAGCGCCGGCGCAGGCGTTCGGCGGCGAGCTGGATCGGCGTCAGCGGATTCTTGACCTCATGCGCGAGACGGCGCGCGACTTCGGCCCAGGCCGCTTCGCGCTGCGCGCTGTTGAGCAAGGTCAGGTCGTCGAACATCGCGACGACGCCGGCATCGTTGCCCGGCGCGCCGGCCAGCTCGGCGCCGCGCAACGTCAGCACGCGGCGCTCGCCGCCCTGTTCGACGACGATCTCCTCGCGCCACTCGCGCAGGCCTTCGCGCACGTGCTTGAGGATCGGATCGACCAGCGGCGCCAGGGCCGGATAGTCGCCGCGCGCGGCGCTCAGGTGGCGGCCGATGTATTGCGCCCACGGCACCTGCAGGATCGTTTCGGCGGCGCGATTGGCCGTGCGCAGCACGCCGTCGCGATCGAGGCCGAGCACGCCGGCAGTGAGCCGTTCGAGCAGGGCCTTCAGGTAACTGCGCTGGCTTTCGATCTCCTCGGAGCTGCGCCGCGCGCGCGCATCGGCGCGTTCGAGTTCGCGCTGCATCTGGTTGAACGAATTGAGCAGGAAGCCCAGTTCGTCGTCGCCGCTGACCGGCAGCGGCGTGTCGTAGCGGCCTTCGCCGACCGCGCGCGTCGCCGCGGCGAGGTGGCCGATCGGCGCGGTCAGTCGGCGCGCGACGCCGAACGCCATCAGCAGCGCGAACAGCGCCGACAGCAGCAGGACGAACGTCAGCACGAGCGTGAACGTCAGCTTGAGCGAGTCGCGCAGGAATTTCAGACGCTGGAAATCGAAGTTCGCCTTCTCGACCTCGCCGGTCAGCGGTGCAATCGACTCGGGCACCGGAAACAGCGCCTGCAGCAGGCGCGGACTGTCCGGCTCCTTGGTCGGCAACGGCACGACGACGCGCAGCTTGAGCTGGTCGTCGGCTCCGACCGGTTCGGCGGCGGCGTAGCGCCCGCTGTTGCGCAGCTGCAGCAGCGCGGCCGAATCGGGGTAGGCGGGATTGAGAAAACGCGGATCCGAACTCGCCGTCGCGAGCACGGCACGGTTGTCGCCGAACACGGTCAGCTGCGTGCTGCCCTGCGCATCGAGCGCGCTGTCCAGGCGCGCCTGCAATTCGCGATCGCCAAGCGGCGCGAGTTCGACGGCGAGCGTCGTGCTCGATTGCACGGCGGCGTGCAGGCGGTCGTCGAGATAGACGCGGCCGATCTCGAGCGCGGCGTTGAGCGCCTGCTCGAGGCGCACGTTGAACCAGTTGTCGATCGTCGCGTTGAGGAAGAACAGGGAAAATCCGTAGACGACCAGCACCGGCGGCACGGCCAGCGCGATCAGCATCAGCAGCACGCGCCGGGTCAGGCGCGCGCCGGGAACCTGCTGGCTCAATTCATGCGTCAGGCGCAGCAGGCGTTGCGCGATGACGCCGACCAGCACGAGCAGTGCGAGTGCCGACGTGCCGAGGATCCACGGATAAAACGCGCCGAGGCGCACGCTGCCGGCGGCTGCATCGTTGGCCAGCGCGAGCGCGCCGGCGAGCAGCACGATGACCGCCAGCGCCGGCAGGATGCGCCGGGCGAGGCGGATCAGCCGGCGTCCGGTGCCGGCCACGCAAAGTCTCCGGAAGAAAGATGCCAGTCGCGGTTCAGCAGCGCCGGCAGGCGCAGCGCGCCCGGCAGGTTGTCACGTTCGAGGTCGATGCTCAGCGCGAAACTGCGCGCGCCGTTGCCGGCCCAGTTCGCCGGCAGGTCCAGGTGCAGGTCCTCGAGCGCGGCAACGAGCAGGCCGCGCGCGCCGTAGGTTCGAGTCTCGCCGCGATCGAGGTCGCGCATCTGGTAGCGGCGGCTGAGCGGAAAGTAGCGCAGTTCGATGTGCCGGTCGGCGCGCGCCACGGTCGAGTGCCAGCCGAAGCGCGCCGGCCCGCGGGCGCGCATGCGCACCAGGAACTCGAGCGCGATGCCATGATCGAGCGCGTCGAGCACCGCGTCGTTCGGTTGCCATTGCAGTTGTGCCGTCAACACGCCATTGGCGAACTGCGCGCTGCGCACGCGCAACTGGCGGTCGCCGGCGCCGCCGCAGCCGGCGACCAGCACGGCGCACAGCAGTGCGCTAACGACGTTTTTCCAGCACCGCATAAAAAAATCCATCCATGCCGGCCTCCCCCGGCAGATTCTGTGCGCCGCCCGCGCGTGTCGACCGCCAACCCGGCAGCGCGATCGCCAGCGTGCGGGCGTCGGCGTGGCGCGCGAGAAAGCCCTCGGTCTGCGCCGCGTTCTCGGCGTCGAGAATCGAGCACGTGGCATACACTAGCCGGCCACCCGGGGCGAGCATAAGCCACATCGCGTCGAGCAGGCGCGTTTGCGTGCGCGCCAGTGCGGCGATGTCGTCGGCGCGGCGGTGCAGCTTGATGTCGGGCTGGCGGCGGATGATGCCGGTAGCCGAACATGGCGCGTCGAGCAGGATACGGTCGAACGCCTGCCCGTTCCACCAATCCTTCGGCCGCAGCGCATCGCCGGCGCGCACGTCGGCACGCAAGCCGAGACGGTCGAGGTTCGCGCGCAGCCGCGGCAGACGCTGCGCGTCGCGGTCGAGCGCGAGCAGTTCGACGTCGGCCCGCTCGAGGATCTGCGCGCTCTTGCCGCCGGGCGCGGCGCAGGCATCGAGGACGCGCTGGCCATCGCGCAGGTCGAGCAGGTCGGCCGCGAATTGCGCAGCGCCGTCCTGGACCGAGAACAGTCCGCCCTCGTAACCCGGCAACCCGGTCACCTCGCGGCTCTGGCCCAGCAGGAGCGCGTCCGGCAAAGCCTCGGGCGCCTGCGCCTCGACGCCGGCCGCGACGAACTGCTGCAACAGAGCGGCGCGCGTCACGCGCCGGCGATTGACGCGCAACCACAGCGGCGCTTCGGCGTTGTTCGCCGCGACGACGGCGTCGACGGCATCCGGCCAGTCCGCGGCAATCGCCGCGAGCAACCAGGCCGGATGCGCCGTGCGCGTCGCCGCATCGGCATCGAGGGCCGCGCCGAGCGTTGCGCGTTCGCGCAGCCAGCGCCGCAGCACGGCGTTGGCCATGCCGCTGAACTGCGCCTTGCCGAGCGCGCGGACGGCGTCGACGCTGGCGGCGACGGCGGCGTACTCGGGCAGGCGCAACACGTCGAGCTGGACCAGCCCGAGCACGAGCAGCGCATGCACCGCCGGCTCGCGCTTGCGCAGCGGCCGGTCGGTCAGGCGGTCGAGCACGGCGTCGTAGCGCAGCCACCAGCGCGCGCCGGCATGCAGCAGCGCCGACAGCAGCGCGCGATCGCGCGCGTCGGACAACTTTGTGGAAGATGTTGCAAATTCCGCGCGCAGCGAGTGGCCACCGGCGATGCGCTGCAACGCCTGCGCGGCGACGGCGCGCACGTTGGCCGCGTCGGTCGCCGCCGCGGTCATTGCACGGTCCGCTTCAGCTCGGGCCGCGCATTGACGAAGTCCGCCGCCGCGATGCGCCGGCCGCCGGCGCGTTGCACTTCGAGCAAACGCAGGACGCCGTCGGCACAGGCCACGTCGATACCCGCGCGGCCGGCGGCCACGATGCTGCCGGGCGCCTGCGCCTGTCCTGCCGCAGCCTCCTGCGGCGGCAGCGCCAGCGCTTTCCAGACGCGCAACGTTTCGCCGCCAAGCCGCGCCTCGGCGACCGGCCGGGGATCGAACGCGCGCACCTTGCGCTCGAGCAGGCTCGCCGGCTCGGTCCAGTCGAGCAGCGCCTCGGCCTTGTCGAGCTTGTGCGCGTAGGTCACACCCTGTTCGGGTTGCGGCTCGGCGGTCAGCGCCCCGCCGTTCACCACGCGCTCCAGTCCCTCGGCGAGCAGCTGCGCGCCGAGGGCGGCCAGCTTGTCATGCAGGCTGCCGCCGGTATCGTCCGCGGCGATCGGCAACGCACGGCGCAGCAACACCGGCCCGGTGTCGAGGCCGGCGGCCATCTGCATCAGGCAGACGCCGCTCTGCGCATCGCCGGCCAGCAGCGCACGCTGGATCGGCGCCGCGCCGCGCCAGCGCGGCAACAGCGATGCGTGCACGTTCCAGCAACCCAGCCGCGGGATCGCCAGCACCTTTTTCGGCAGGATCAGGCCGTAAGCGACGACGACGAGGAGGTCAGGCGCGTACGCGAGCAACGTATCGCGCGCGGCTGCAGCCTTGAAGTTTTCGGGTTGCTCGACGGCGATGCCGGCCGCCAGCGCCGCGCGCTTGACCGGACTTTGCGCCAGCGCGCGGCCCCGTCCCGCGGGCCGGTCCGGCTGGGTATACACCGCGACAATATCCACATTGCCGCGGCGGCACGCGTCCAGGTGCGGCACGGCGAACTCGGGCGTCCCGGCGAACACCAGGCGAACGGAACTCGGCATCGACGCTTCAGGCCTGGGCCGCGGTGCGGCGCTGCTTTTCGAGCTTGCGGCGCACCAGCTCGCGCTTGAGCGGCGACAGGTAGTCGACGAACAGCTTGCCAGCCAGGTGATCCATCTCGTGCTGGATGCAGACCGCGAGCAGCCCCTCGGCGTCGAACTTCAACGGCTGGCCGTGACGATCGAGCGCCTCGACGCTGATGCGGTCGGCGCGCTCGACATCGGCATAGATGCCGGGGACCGACAGGCAGCCCTCCTGGTAGGTCTGGCTGCCCTCGTGGGCGAGGATCCTCGGATTGATCAGCACCATCGGCGCGGTCTTTTCCTCGGAGATGTCGAGCACCAGCAACTGCTTGTGGACGTTGACCTGGGTCGCCGCCAGGCCGATGCCCGGCGCGGCGTACATCGTCTCGAACATATCGTCGATGAGCGTCTGCAGGCCAGCATCGAACACGGCCACGGGCTGCGCCTTGTTGCGCAGGCGCGGATCGGGAAATTCGAGAATCGTCAGTTTGCTCATGGGATCGGTCGTCGCTCGCGGCTGCTGCCGCGGCCGCGAAATCGGCTAAAAATTGTACGCCGATTGCGGACTTGGCGCGACTTTTGGGCGTTTTCCGCTTCCCGCCCGAGCACTGCTTCACAGCAGCGGGGCAATTGTCCCTTTATAGTGCGACCCCGGTCATTTGCGTCCGTGAATATTTCGGATACACTCGACAAGCCCCTGGGGAATCAGGTAATTGGCAGCCATGCTTAAAAAACTACCTGCAGTTTTTGTCGGCCTGTTGCTGGCCTTGACGGTATATGCCGCCAATGTCGAACTGAACGACAACCATCCGGACAGCTACACGGTGCAGAAGGGCGACACGCTCTGGAGCATCTCTGCGCGTTTCCTGAAGAAGCCCTGGCTGTGGCCGGAAGTCTGGCAGGCAAACGGGCAGATCAAGAACCCGCACCTGATCTATCCGGGTGACGTCGTGAGCCTGGCTTACGTCAATGGCCAGCCGCGGCTGAGCGTCGGAGAAACCACCCGCACGACGACGCAGCAAAGCGGCCTGCAGCCGCACGTTCGCGCCACGCAGCTGGAAAAAGCCATCGCTCCCCTGCCGCTGGATGCGATCGCGCTGTTCCTGCACCGTCCGCGCATCATCAGCAAGGAAGAGTTCGACACGGCGCCGCACGTCGTCGGATTCGAGGACGGCCATATCGTCGGCACGCCCGGAAACCTCGCCTACGTGCGCGGACTCGACGCGCAGCCCGGACAGCACTTCTCCGTGGTCCGCGTCGTCGGCCGCTACGTCGAATTCAAGCCGAAAGACGCGAATGTGCCCACGAGCATTTATCGCGAATCGATGGAGAACAACTTCGACCGTCCGAGCATGCTGTGGGAAAGCGGCCCGTGGGATTTCACGCTGTCCGGCGACGTGCATTTCCTCGGTTACGAGGTCCTGCAATTCGCCAATGTCGAAGTCACCCATGGCGGCAACCCGGCATCGGTGCTGGTGCTCGACTCCGAGTTCGAGGTGCGCGCCGGCGACTACGTGATCCCGGCCGACCCGGTGCCGTACGATCCGGAATTCATGCCGCGCCCGCCGAAGTCGGTTCCCGCGGGCATGCAGGTCATCGCCTTCGGCGGCGTGGCCAACGTCGGACGCCTGCAGGTCGTGGCGACCTCGTTTGGCGCCGAGGACGGCATCGAAAACGGCCAGGTGTTTTCGATCTTTCACGCCGAAGACACCGCGCATGACAACACCGATTATCCCGAGGGCAGCGCCAAGGCGTTCTTCCACCCGAGGGAAGGCACGGTCTTCCTGCCGCGCGATTATGTCGGTCACCTGATGGTGTTTCGAACCTTCGCCCATGTCAGTTATGGCCTGATCATGGACGGCATCCGCCCGGTACATGTCGGCGACCGTCTGTTCGAGCCTGACCATCGCTGACGAACCAACCTGGGTCATGCAAGAATGGCGCGGATTTCCGCGCCATTCTTTTTTACGCCGGGAATGGCGGGTATGAGCAAGTTTTTGGCGAAGGGCCGTGGATAACCGGCATGCCAAAAATCCAGGAGCAATTTTCGCCTTTCGGCTAATCTGATTTCTTCCGCACGCATGGAACGCCTGCATGTCCGCCGATACCCTCCCTGCTGACGAAGCCCTGGCCTGGCTCGCACTGTTGCGCGCGCCCGGACTCGGGGCCGGCGCAATCCGCACGCTCGTTGCACGCCATGGGTCGGCGCGCGCGGCCGTGGCCCGGGCGCGCCGCGAACCGTCGATTCCATCTGCCGCCCGCGACGCCGTCTGCTCGCCGGATCGCGAAACACAGGCTGCGGACCGGCGCTGGCTCGACCAGCCCGGCCATCACCTGATTCCGTTCGCCAGCGACGACTTTCCGGCGCTGCTGCGCGATATTCCGAGTCCTCCGGCCGCGCTGTTCATTGCCGGCGATCCGACCCACCTGTGGTCGCCGCAGGTTGCGATCGTCGGCTCGCGCAACGCCACGGCCGGCGGACTGGCGAATGCGCGCGCCTTCGCTCGGGCGTTCGCCCAGTCCGGCAACGTCGTGACCAGCGGCTTGGCCGAGGGCATCGACGGCGCCGCGCACGCCGCGGCGCTCGACGCCGGCGGCACGACGATCGCCGTGCTCGGAACGGGAACCGACGTGGTCTATCCGCGCCAGCACGGCGAGCTGGCCGCGCGCATCCGTGCCGCTGGCGCGCTGGTCAGCGAATTCCCGCCCGGCACGGCCGGCAAGCCCGAGCATTTCCCGCGGCGCAACCGCATCATCGCCGGCCTCAGCCTCGGCACGCTGGTCATCGAAGCGGGCCTGA
Organism: Rhodanobacteraceae bacterium; assembly: GCA_035455825.1. Classification (GTDB taxonomy): domain Bacteria; phylum Pseudomonadota; class Gammaproteobacteria; order Xanthomonadales; family Rhodanobacteraceae; genus Rudaea. The sequence goes on from DATIEJ010000010.1 coordinate 14,391, forward strand.
ATTCCGGTTCGCTGATCACGGCGCGCCTTGCGGCCGAGCAGGGCCGCGAAGTATTCGCGCTGCCGGGATCGATCCACAGTCCGCTGGCGCGCGGCTGTCACAAACTGATTCGCGATGGCGCGATGCTGGTCGAAACCGCCGACGAGGTGCTCGACCAGTTGCGCGGAATCGGCGCGCGCCTGGCCGATCACCTGCGTGGACGCCTCGGCGGCCAGCCCGCGATCGCAGGACACGAAGGCCCGGCGCCGGCCACGGCAAAGCGCGATCCGGAATACGCTCGCCTGCTCACCGCGCTCGATCACGCGCCCGTGAGCCTGGATGAGCTTGCGGACCGCAGCCGGCTGCCGATCGCGGCGCTGTCATCGATGCTGCTCGTGCTCGAACTCGAAGGCGTGGTTGCAGCGGCCAGCGGTGGCCGTTACGTGCTCGCACGACCGGGCGAAAATCCCGGATCGCCCGCCTCGCCAGGCCACGGCGGCGCTTGACAGCGCACGCATCAGTGTGTTTTGACTGAAATAAGGCGCACCCGCGCCCGCGTTCGCATACACTGCCGCGCCCTCGCGCTGCATCGCTGCACAAAGGTATCGGAAACCGCTCATGGCGAAAAATCTGCTCATCGTCGAATCGCCGGCCAAGGCGAAGACGATCAACAAGTATCTGGGCAAGGACTTCGACGTGCTGGCCTCGTACGGCCACGTGCGCGATCTGGTGCCGAAGGAAGGCGCGGTCGATACCGATGACAACTTCGCGATGAACTACGCGGTCATCGAGAAGAACGAAAAGCACGTCGCCGCGATCGCCAAGGCGGCGGCGAAGGCCACCTCGCTCTATCTGGCGACCGACTTGGACCGCGAAGGCGAGGCGATCTCCTGGCACATCGCCGAGATCCTGCGCGAGCGCAACCTGCTCGACGGCAAGAAGCTGCATCGAGTCGTGTTCTCCGAGATCACGCCGCACGCGATCCTCGAAGCCGTGGCCAATCCGCGCGACCTGTCGCTCGACCTGGTCAACGCGCAACAGGCGCGGCGCGCGCTCGACTACCTGGTCGGCTTCAACCTGTCGCCGGTGTTGTGGCGCAAGGTGCAGCGCGGCCTGTCCGCCGGCCGCGTGCAGTCGCCGGCGCTGCGCATGATCGTCGAGCGCGAGGAAGAGATCGAAGCGTTCAAGGCGCGCGAGTACTGGTCGATCGAGGCCGACTGCGCGCACCCGGACCAGCGCTTCAGCGCGCGCCTGCTCAAGCTGCGCGGCAAGAAGTTCGAGCAGTTCGACCTGACCAACGAGCGCGATGCGCACGCCGCGCGCGACGCGCTGATGAAATCCGCGCAAGGCCGCCTCGTCGTCAGCGAGGTGCAATCCAAAGAGCGCAAGCGCCGGCCGTCGCCGCCGTTCACGACCTCGACCCTGCAGCAGGAGGCCGCGCGCAAGCTCGGCTTCTCGACCAGCCGCACGATGCGCGTCGCCCAGGGCCTGTACGAGGGCGTGGCGATCGGCGACGAGGGCACGGTCGGCCTG
>DATIEJ010000011.1:0-10447 GCA_035455825.1 Rhodanobacteraceae bacterium
GACGCTGCCAACGTATATATCGGTCGGTGCGAAGTTTCCACCCAACTACAAGGTGAGCGACCGTCACCTGACGCAGTGGGGCACGCTGACGTTTACATTCACGGATTGCAACCATGGCACCGCGAGCTGGACCTCGACCGCCGCGGGTTACCCGGCAACCGGTTCGTTCCCGATCGCGCGCGTGACGTCGATCGCAGGAACCACCTGCCCGTGAAACAGGGTCGAATCGCGGGTCAGGGTACACTTTTCGCAAAAGTTGCCCTGGCCCGTTGTTTCCCTTCTCAGTTGCCGTCGTAGCCATCAGCAAAGAGCGTGTCTTCGTACGCGCCGAAGTCGACCCTTCCCGCCAGCGGAATCGAGTGCCCCTCGATGTCGTAAGGCTGCAGCAGGCCGCTATACGGCGCGGCCGCCAGCAGCGGGGACCCCGACGTCAGGTGCAAGTCCGGAGGCACGGCCGTGTAGTTCGCGAAGAGGGGATCCTCCTGCACGAACCCGGTTGACGACGCCGGCGCGTTGCCGCCGAGCGTCCCGCAGTCGACGTAAAACAATGTGCCGTGCGTATTGGCAAAATACAGACCGACACTCTTGTTGTGCGCAAAGATGCTGAAATTGACATTGAGGTTTCCAAGCCCGCCGAGGTACAGGGCGCCGGTGGCACCCGAGGTGGCCGAAGTGTTCTTCACGATGTCGTCCGAAACCATCTCGACGAGGGAAACTGTATCGCGAGCAACCAGTTCTCCGGCGCCATAGTCGACGTCCGCACTGTTGTTGATGATGACCGTGTTCCACATCGAAACGCCATTGTTCATGCCGCTTGCAAGGAAGACACCGCCGCCCTTTGCCGTGGTGTGATTGTTCTGCACGATCGAGAAGTTCAGCGAGACGCCGCCTGCGTCCGATGGCGCAGCGTTGACGCTGATGCCGCCGCCGTCCTGCGTGCTCTCGCCGTCCTGGATCGTCACTTCGGAAACGACGAACAATCCCGAGGCATTGCTCGCATGCGCAACAATAACTGGCGTGCTGTTGTGGCCGCTCAGTACGGTCAGCGCAGGGTTGAGCGTGACAGTCCCGCAGGTAACGCCCCGGCCTCCCGACACGTACAGCGCATAAGGGGCGGTCGAAGAGTAGGTGAACGGCTGATTGCCATTGTTCTGTGTGCTGTAGGAGCCAGCGACGAGATTGATGGCGTTGGTCTCCCCGTTGTAGGCGCCGCCATCCGATGCTGCATTCAGTGCGGCTTGAAACCCTGCTGCATCGATCACGCAAAATTCGTGGGCGTGAGCACCAAGGCTTGGCGCGAGAGCAAGGCAGAAGAATGAAAAGAATCGATCGAACCGGGAATTCCTGACTGACGTGAGTCCCATGAGTCCATCCTCTTCGTTGGCTTCAATGGATTACACGCAAAATCCAAGAAATTGAGGGCAAGATGCCGGGCGCGGTCGTTGGAACGCGCGGGCGTGCGAATGACAACGGGTTCACATTCCCGGAGACATCCTGCTTCCGGCTGCTCGATCCCGGTTGCGGCACTTCGCAAAACCGCATAGGCTCGTTCAAGGGGTCCGATCGCTATCATCCGTGAGGTGTCTGATGGTCTCGTTGCACCCCGTCGCGTCGCCGCGGACGCGTTCCAAGCCCCTGGCCGCATGCATCGCCGCGCTGTGCGGACTATCCGCCTCGACAGCGATGGCGACAGGCGCGACTTGGGACGTCACCGACTGCAGCGACAACGGCGGCCCCGGCACCCTTCGCTCCGTCATCAGCGCAGTGACGACGATGACCGGAGACATCGTCAACCTGAGCAGCGCGCCGTGCGGCACGATCACGCTCGCCGCCGGCAACACCGCAATCCCCGTCGCGCAGGCCAACCTGCGCATCCAGACCAGCGGCAACGATCACATCACGATCGACGGTTCGGCACTGAAGAGCGGCGTGACCAGCGGCAATGCCAGCCGCATCTTCTCGCACCTGGGAACGGGGACGCTGACGCTTCAGGGTGTCACCCTGACCGGCGGCCACGTCTATCCCCTTGCAGTCAGCGCATACGGCGGCTGCATCCGCTCCGCTGGCAATGTCGAACTGATCAACAGCACGGTTACCTCGTGCAGCGCGCAGAGCGCGGCAGCGGCGACATCCAAGCTCAAGGTTTACGGTGGCGGCATCTTCGCCAGCGGCAACGTGACGCTGACGGGCAGCACGGTATCCAACAACTCGGCTACTTCCGCGAACTACAGCGTCAACGGAGCCGGCATCTTTGCCACGGGCAACGTGGTGACAACGCACAGCATGATCAGTGGCAACTACGGCAAGGGCCAAGGTACCGTCGGCGGCGGAATTCATGCAAAGACCGGAACGATCACGCTGTCCTACAGCACGGTCAGCGGCAACACGCTGAAATCCCTTTCGGCCGACCACGGCGCCTACGGCGGTGGCATCTACTCTCCTTCGGGAGCATTGACCGCAAGTTACAGCACGATCAGCGGCAATTCGGTGTTCAATGACGCGGGCCTCGCCGCGGGCGGCGGGATATACACGCACGGCAGCCTGACACTGCGCAAGTCCACGATTTCCGACAACTACAGTTCGGTCGCCATCGGCGGCATCGCTGCATTTCTCCTTGGCAGCGCCAACAGCAATCACTTCTACATGCTCGCGAGCACGGTTTCGGGCAATAGCTCCGGCGGACTCGTTGGCGGAATCGGCGTCAATTCGTCAACGACGAAGATCTACAACTCGACGATCGCGTTCAACACAGCCTCCGGTGCAACCGCGAACAATGAAGTGTACGGACCCGGGCTGGCCCTGAACGCCGCCTACGGCACGATGAGCGTGACTCTTTCGAGCAACCTGCTTTCCAGCAATACGTACGACGCGGGCATCGAAGCCGACCTGACGACTGCAAATTCTGCGACGCATGCGATCACGTTCAATGCCTCGCCAGCCAACAACTTCATCCGGACTTCGTACGTCCCGGCAGCGGCCGCCAGCCAGTTGCCCGACGACACGTTGAGCGGCTCTTGTCCGCTGCTCGGCCCATTGCGCAACAACGGCGGGCCAACGCGCACACAGGCATTGCTCAGCGGCAGCATCGCGATCGACCACGGCAACAACGCGAAAAACCTGAAAGAAGACCAGCGCGGTGTGCTGGCCGATGCGATGCCGTTCAAGTATCCGCTTCCATCAGGCACTGCCGCCGACATCGGGGCTTACGAGGTCACGCAGGCTGACATAGTCTTCAACGGCGGTTTCGACGGCTGCCCCAGTCTGCCTTAGGCAACTGCGAGCAGTGAGAATCGCGCAAGGCCAAATTGCGAAATGAGTCATTTGCCGGAAGCCAAAGGAGGCGCTCTGACAAGAAGCGGCGCCCGGCGCTCCATTCCAGGAATCTGTCTATGCCGACGGCTGTCCACAGCGTAGCCGGTCAGCCTGGGATCCAGCTCTCTCATCCGAAAATCATATGACGCGGTCGAGCCGAAGTGCGTGGTTGCACTTCGGCTCGCCGCGTTCAGTCCGTTCCGACTCGGGCTCGGACTGGAGTCGTGTCGCATCAGCCGCCGCCAGGATTGTCCTTGTCCTTTTCCTTCTTCGCCGCCTGTTGGCGCTGCTGAGGAGTCGAACGTGCGACCTGATGCTGCTGCGGCTGCGCCCTCTGCTGTTGCGGAGGCGGCGTGTGTGCGACCTGCGGCTGCGGCTCGCTACGCTGCATTGGTGCGTGCTGCACCTGCTGCTGCGAACGCGTCATCGGCTCGCTGCGTTGCTGCGGTGGGTTGTGCGCGACCTGCGGCTGCGCCCGTTGCTGCTGACTACGCTGCATCGACGCCTCGCGCTGCTGTTGCTGTTGCGCCGCTCGCGCTTGTTCCCGCTGCTGCGCCACCGCGCGGTTCTCCTGCTGCGCACGCTGCTGCTGCGCGCGTGCCTGTGACGATGCGCGCGACTGCTGCTCGGCCGCTGCCCGCTGCTGCTCCTGGGCCCGACTTTGTGCCGCTTGCGATTGACGTGCCGATTCGGCGGCTCGTGAGTTGGCCATCGCTCGTGAGTTGGCCTCGGCACGCGCGTTGGCTGACGCGCGTGAATTCGCCTCCGCTCGTGCGTTGGCCGACGCGCGTGCATTGGCCTCCGCGCGTGTGTTGGTGTCGGAGTTGGCCCGGGCGCGACTGTTCCTTTCGCGTGCATTCTGCTGCTCGCGCGCGTTCTGTTGCGCCATTGCGTTGCTGCGAGATTGCGCGTTTTCGCGCGCCGCATTCGCGGTCGCCGTGTGCTCCCGCTGCTGGGCGTTGCTGCTGCGCGCAGCGGCGGCTTCCTCGCGTTGCTGCGCGCTGGCAGATCCGCGTGCGTTATTTTGGCCACCGCCATGCGCGAACGTCGACGAGTTCAACCGCTGGGCATTCTGCGGCGTGTTGACGCCGCGATTCTGCTCGCTGCGGTTCTGCTGCGGCATCGCGCGCGCCTCACGGCTTTGCGCATCACGTGACTGCACGGTCTCGCGCGCCGCCGCACCATTGGCGCGACCTTGTTGCGCATTGGTCGCGCGTTCGGAGCCGGGTACGACGCCCTGGTGAGCAAAGCCGGCAGAACGCTGATACTGGGCGTTGGCGTGTTGCGGAGAACGATTCATCTCCTGCGCGCGGCTCGGCGTCTCGCCCGCGACGCGCCCATTGCCGGTTGGTGCACGCGCGTTCGTTTGCGCAGTCGCAGCTGCCGTGTTGCCGCGGTTCGCGCCGGCATCGGCCGCTGCCCGCGCCGTCACGGCGTTGCCGCGATTGCCGTTGCCGACGACGCGGACATTGTCGGCTGCCGCAACGCGCGAATTCGCTGGCTGCTGCGCCGCCAAGGTGCGCATCTGGTTACGCGTCAGCGGCTGGCCGCCGTTGCGTTGCAAAAGCGCCTGGCGCTGCTCGAACGAGGGCGCCGGCGGGGCCGGGCGATTCGCCGCGATTACCGGGCGGTTGATCGCCGTCACCGGCGGTGCCGGAGCGCGCGTGCGGCCGGCGACGAGGCTCTCGCGCGTCGGCATCAGGTTTGCCCGCGGCGCAATGCGCGCGTTCGCGAACGTTTCGCGATTGACCGCTATGGCAGCGCCGGCTACCGGCCGGCCGGCGACGAACGCGTCGCCACGCATCGCCGTCATCGCGCGTGGCGCATCGCGATTGGCGTAGTGCAGCTGCGAATAATTCAGGCTGCCATTCGACCAGCCGCCGTAATAATTGTTGACGACCGTGTGGCTGACGTAGGCGTTGCTGTAGTTGACGCGGGCGAAGTAATCCCGTCCGCAGCGATAGCCCGGGAAATAGACGTCGCTCGGACCGAGCGCGAACCAGCCAACCGGCCCGCCCACGGAAAAGCCGACGCTGACACCGCCGCCGCCGACGAACGCGACCAGGGCCGGTGCATACACCGGGGCGATGTTGACCGGTCCCGGCACCCAACCCCAGCGCGAACCGACGTACGACCAGCGCCCATAGTGTGAAGGCGCATAGCCCCACGGCGCGTTGTCGACCCAGGTCCAGCCCCACGGATCAACCCATGCCCAATGCCCGTCGTGATAGGGCGCCCAGTCCGCGGCGACTTCACGCGGATACCAGATATGGCCGTATTCCGGCGCATCTTCCCAGGTTCCGTACTGGTCGAGATCTTCGTATCCGACCACATCCTCCGAGACGTATTGATGCGGCGCCTGCGTGTACCGCTGCTCGCGCTCGCTGACGAACGTGTCGAAGTCGTTGTCCGGTGCGACCCGGTTGCGCGCGCCGATCTGGCTGACCTGCGGATTGCTCAGCTGCGAGTCGGTGAAGACGACCGCCTGGCCCTCTTCGATCGTCATGCGCCTGCCGCCTTCGCCAACGGCGTCGCCGCTGCCGCGCCACGCGGTCACGGTCGTGCCGCCATTCGGATCGACACTGATGCGATAGTCGCCGTCGCGGCTGGCCACGAACGCGATGGTCGGGGTATCGACCTCGTAGGTCTCATTGCCGCGCAGGCGGCGCACGTTGAGATTCAGGGTGCCCTGCGTCAGCTCCATCTGCGCGAGCTGGTCGTCCAGGTTGAGGAAGTCGAAGCTCGAGCTGCGATCCAGACGCACGGTCGCCGCGCCGAGCGACAACTCGGCGTGCGCGTCGGCGTCGGTCCAGAGCTTGTCGCCGGTAACGACCGGACGGTTCACCTGGGCCTCCACCCAGTTTTCTTCACCTGCCGGCGTGAAACTGACCTCGCCTTTGAGGTAGGCAAGGCGCGCGACTCGTCCCGGCGGATCGTTTTGCGCTGGCGCGGTGTTGCCGTAGGCGGGCGGCGCCTCTGGCGCCGGCCCCTGGTAAGAAGACGCATCCGGTGACTGGTAAGGCATCGACTGCGCGCCTGCGATCGAGGCGAGCGCCGCGCCGATCATGACGACGAGACAACGTTGCATTGTATACATTTCGGACTCCTTTGCCGCGTAGTGCGCGGACACCCGTAACCCGCCGGCGCCGCTCGGCGCCCTACACCCAGGTTTCGTGTGCACTATTCAAGCGCGGTGACACTGAATGGCAGCCGCGCCGGAGGCGTCAGGCGCAAAGGCGTTCAGTCATTGGCAAGCAACATGACTCTGCACACAGCCGTGAATGGCCGTGGGGCTTGATTGCAACCTGAACGGCTGCTTGGAAAGGACAACGCTGGATTCCGGCTCCACGAACTTCGTTGAAGGTTGGAACGCCGGAGAACGACGTATTTCGCTGCTCCGCGTCGAGCGATGACTACTGCAAAACCGAGTGCAAAAGGTAGCGGCGGGCAGCCGCTCAAGCAGATCGCTTCTCAGGGAGATCGCTTCGCATCGATGCGTGTGCGCACACTGTGCAGGTTCATGTCGAGGTGCAGCCAATCGCCCTCGCGCGTAAAACCGACCGGCAGCAGAGCGCGTCTCGCTCCGACACTCATCGACACAGCCACGCACGGCTCGCCTTCGGCGATGCCTTGCAGGCGCGTCGCGGTGAACTCGCCGCGCAGCGCACAGGCTTCGAGCGACAGCCAACCCTGGGCGTCGAACGCTGCGGCGGTCGGCACCGCATCCTGATGCAGCTGATAATAGGGGATCAACGCACCGGAGCCGTCGTGCTCGATCCGCGTCTGCATGGCCCACGTCTGTTCGAACGTCGATTCGGCATCGGTCTGGACGCGCACATGCCAGAGTGAAAAATCCACCTGCGGTGTCTGCTCGATCTTGATCGTGACGCGCGGAACCGGTTGTTCGGCGCCGGCGGGCGCCTTTGCCACCTGCGCGCCGTTGTCGAATGTCCCTTGAAGCAGGCTTTGCGCTTTCGCCTGCTCGGCAGCCCTGTCCGGCGGCGTGCCGGTGGCGGCGGACCAGAGCATTGTCGCGAAGAGAAAAAGGCTTGCCCGCATGGCGCGCATCATCTGGTTGTGTGCGCCAAAAGTCTAGGTACGGACCTGGAACCTGTCGATGGAGAAAATCGTGAGTCTTCGCAAAGACTTTCGCGCTGTTAAGGGTCGGAACAAACCGTCCTGTCCAACCCCGCCCCTGAACGGGAAAGCATGGAACCGGTGAGGAGGCTGGCGGGTTCCTCCGTGAAATGACGTTTCCTCCAGCATCGGCCATACGCCGCCCCCCCGGCGGCGCAAAGGTCATTGCTGCGAGAGTCCTGACATGAATCCGTTTCGCTCCGCCGTGCGAGTCCTGGCGATCCTGCTCCTGGGTTGGTCGGCGCAGGTTGCCGCCACACCATATTGCGCGAGCAACGCCGGCTCGCTGACCGCGTACTTCAGCCTTGCCAATTCGGGAGACGAAGGTTCGACCCAGGAGATTCGCATCGCCCGTGGCAGCTACGCGCTGTCGAGCAGTCTGCTGTTCGCGCCGCCAGGCAACAAGGACAACAAGAAGTTCGTCCTGTCCGGCGGCTGGGCCGCCGATTGCGCCGACGGCAGCCAGGTGCTCAATCCGGCCAACACCGCGCTGACGTTCAATGGCGCCAGCGCTGACGACCGGATCGTCTCGATGACCGGCAACAATGCCAGCTACCGCGTCGAGGGAATCCGCTTCGTCGGCTTTTCCGAGTTCGAGATCAGCGATCCGACCTGTTACATCTTCGATTCGTGTCCGGATACCGATTCGATCAAGGTGCGCTACAACGAGTTTCGGGGTGGCACTGACGTTTATATCGCGACCCAGGACGCACGCGAGCTGGCGATCACCAACAACCTGTTCGACGAATTCGTCGGTAACGACCGGTCGCTCGTGACGATCGTCTATCGCAATGACGAGACCAATCCGAACATCTCGTTCAACACGTTCGCCAACATGCAGTGCAACGGGTATTCGCTGGTCAGCCTGGCAACGGAGAAGGAAGGCGCCACGTTCCACCACAACATTCTCCAGGGCAGCGGCTGCGCCAACGACCTCTACGTCCAGCCCGGGTATCAGAATGCCTACGCCGGTTATGGCGTCGCGATGCGCAACAACATCTACACCAAGCTCGGCGGAGTCAGTCCCACGGCGCTGAGCGGCAATCTGGTCGGCGTCGATCCCGGTTTCGCCAATCCGGCGAACCACGACTACACGCTGCGTTCCACCGCACCGGTTTCGCCAGCGATCGATGCGGGCATGACGCTGCCGGAGCTGATCCTCGCCGCGCTGACTTCTCCCGGCCAGGACCTCGATGGCAGCGCGCGCCTGGTCGGCGCCGAATTCGACCTCGGTGCACACGAAGCACCGGGAACGTCGCCGGACGAACTCGTCGTCATCAACACCAACGACAGTGGCAGCGGGTCGCTGCGGGCCGCAATCACGGCAGCCAACCAGAATGCCGGCAAGCAGACGATCACATTCAACATCCCCGGCAGTTGTCCACGACGGATCACGCTGCAGACCGAACTGCCGGAGATCACCGACACGGTCGAGATCGACGGCTACTCGCAGCCGGGCTCGAAGAGGAATGCGGCCGATATCGGCAACACCGCGATTGTCTGCGTCGTCGTCGGCCCGGCGTCGGGTTCGACTCTGCAGTACGGGATGCGCGTTCCGGACACGGCGCCGAACGCGACCCAGCTGACGTTGCGCGGCATCGCATTCACCGGCGGCCACTCGGTCGCGCTTTATCTGCGCGGCGGCAGTGGCCACATCATCCAGGGCAACGCGTTCGGCGGTGTGCGGCCGGGGAGCTACGATCCGCTCGGCGACGACAACATCTCGCACCTGGTCCTGCGCGGCGAGGCGCTCGGCGCACTCGTCGGCGGCGATTCGGCCGATGATCGCAACTGGTTCGGCAGCTCGCAGCTGAACGCGATCCTGCTGCTCGACTCGACGTCCGGCGGCCATACGCTGCGCAACAACTATATCGGCCTCGACCCGGGCGGCGGCGTGCCGCAGACGATCGGCGGTAACGCGATCAGTGCGCAGGACAGTCCCGACAACACGATCCAGAACAACAGGATCGCCGCGGCTGACGCTGGCATCCGCATCAGTGGCCCGGCGGCGAAAGGCTATGTGATCCAGGGCAACACGTTCGGTCTCGACGCATACGGCGGCGCCGGCGCGGGCGACGCGAACGAGGAGGGAATTCTGATCACCAACGGCTCCGGTGGCCACACGATCGGATCGTTTTCGGGTACGGCGCGCTCGAACATCATCACGAACAGCCGCGGCGCCGGCATCTGGATCGACGCGACCGCCGGCAGCGGCACCGTCGTGCGGCCCAACAGCATCTACGGCAATGGCACCGCGGGTTCCGGCCTCGGCATCGATCTTGGCGCACTGGGCCCGCTTGCGAACGACGCGTTCGATGCCGACGGCGGCGCGAATGCCGGCCAGAACGCGCCGACACTTTTCGCCACGAGCATCAACGCCGACGGCACGCGTGGATTGAAGGGCCGGCTGACGAGCAATGTCGGCTCGACCTATCGCGTCGACGTCTACCGCTCGCCGGGTTGCCCCGGAGGCAATCGCGGCGGCGACGCAAAGACGCGGCTCGGCACACTCAGCGTGACGACCGACGCTTCGACCGGCCGCGCGGCCTTTGCAGTGACGGTCAACGGCGTCGACGCGCCCGGCTTCGTCACCGCGATCGCCACCAACACGGCGACCGGCAGCACGAGCGAAATCGGTTCGTGCCTGACCGAAGACACGATCTTTCGCGACGGCGTGGAAGCGGACTGAGAAAGAACACGGGACCAGAGTGTGCCTTCCCAGATTTTCCGGTGCAGCAGGCTACCCTGGCTCCGGGTCCAACGGGCATCCCGGAGTGCAGATCAGGGACATGCCGTGCCGTCGATCCTGGTCAGTCGGATGATCGGGAAGCTGCCGCTGCCGTAGCCAGGCACGATCGAATTCCAGCTGGCAATGCCGTTGTCGCAGTTCGTGAACGTGAAAGTCAACGTACCCCAGGGTTCGGACGTGACGTCGCTGGTCTGGATGCTCGGCGGAAAGTCCCCCCCCGCCGACAGGAAAGCTGGCAATGTCGTCGTG
>DATIEJ010000012.1:0-2465 GCA_035455825.1 Rhodanobacteraceae bacterium
GCGCTACGCAATCAGCGTCGCGTCGCGCACCCGCTTCATCTCGTCACGCACGCGCGCGGCATCCTCGAATTCGAGATTCTGCGCATGTTTATACATTTGCGCCTCGAGCTTCTTGAGCCGTGCGACAAGCTGGGTCGGGCTGAGCAGCGCGTAGTCTTCGGCTGGCTCGGCCACGCGGCGCATGCCCATCGAGCGCGCCGCGCGGTCGGCGTCGGCATCGGTGCGCGCGCCTTCCATGATGTCCATGACCTTGCGCACGATCGTCGCCGGCGTGATGTTGTTGGCGATGTTGTACTCGACCTGCTTCGCCCGGCGCCGGTCGGTTTCCTCGATCGCGCGCTTCATCGAATCGGTCATGCGGTCTGCATAGAGGATCGCCTTGCCGCGCAGGTTGCGCGCGGCGCGGCCGATCGTCTGGATCAGCGAGCCGGTCGAGCGCAGGAAGCCTTCCTTGTCGGCATCGAGGATCGCGACCAGCGACACCTCCGGCATGTCCAGGCCCTCGCGCAACAGGTTGATGCCGACCAGCGCGTCGAACTTGCCGAGGCGCAGGTCGCGGATGATCTCTACGCGCTCGACCGTCTCGATATCCGAATGCAGGTAGCGCACGCGCACGCCGTGTTCTTCCAGATACTCGGTGAGGTTTTCGGCCATGCGCTTGGTCAGCGTCGTCACGAGCACGCGGTCGCCCATTGCGGCGCGCTTGTTGATTTCTCCGAGCAGGTCGTCGACCTGCGTGCGTACCGGGCGTATCTCGACTTCGGGATCGACCAGTCCGGTCGGCCGCACGACGAGTTCGACGATGTTGCCCTCCGAATGCCCGAGCTCGTATTTCGACGGCGTGGCCGAAACGAAGATCGTGCGCGGCGCGCGGCGCTCGAACTCGTCGAACTTCAGCGGCCGGTTGTCGAGCGCGGACGGCAGGCGGAAACCGAACTCGACCAGGGTCTCCTTGCGCGAGCGGTCGCCCTTGTACATCGCGCCGAGCTGCGGAATCGTCACGTGCGATTCGTCGACGACGAGCAGCGCGTCGGCCGGCAGGTAATCGAACAACGTCGGCGGCGGCTCGCCCGGCGCGCGGCCGGTCAGGTGGCGCGAGTAGTTTTCGATTCCCTGGCAGTAGCCGATCTCTGCCATCATCTCGATGTCGAACTGCGTGCGCTGCTGCAGGCGCTGCGCCTCGACCAGCTTGCCGGCCTTGTACAACTGTTCCAGACGCTCCTTGAGCTCCGGCTTGATCGTTTCGACCGCGTCGAGAATCGTGCGCCGCGTCGTCACGTAGTGCGATCCGGGATAAACCGTGAAGCGCGGCACCTTGCGCAGCACATCGCCGGTGAGCGGATCGAACACGGCCAGGTTCTCGATCTCGCCGTCGAACAGCTCGATGCGGATCGCGTCGGTCTCGTTCTCGGCCGGAAACACGTCGATCACGTCGCCGCGCACCCGATAGGTGCCGCGGCGCAATTCGTAGTCGCCGCGTTCGTACTGCAACTCGGTCAGGCGGCGCAGCAGCTCGCGCTGGTCGAGGCGATCGCCGCGCACCAGGTGCAGCACCATCTTGAAGTATTCGCCCGGGTCGCCGAGGCCGTAGATTGCCGACACCGTCGCCACGATCACCGTGTCGCGGCGCTCGATCAGGGCCTTGGTCGCCGACAGGCGCATCTGCTCGATGTGCTCGTTGATGCTCGAGTCTTTCTCGATGAACGTATCGGATGCGACAACGTACGCTTCGGGCTGGTAGTAGTCGTAGTAGCTGACGAAGTATTCCACCGCGTTGTGCGGGAAGAACTCCTTGAATTCGCCATACAGCTGCGCCGCGAGCGTCTTGTTCGGCGCCAGTACCAGGGTCGGCTTCTGGATCGCCTCGATGACGTTGGCAATCGTGAACGTCTTGCCCGAACCGGTCACGCCGAGCAGCGTCTGGTGCGCCAGTCCGGCCTCGAAACCGTCGATGAGGCGGCGCAGTGCCTGCGGCTGGTCCCCAGCCGGCTTGAACGGTGCAACGAGTTGAAAGCGATCGGCCACTAAGTACTCCGGTGAAGTGCGGAATTATAACGTGCGGCGAAGTTACGCCGCGGTAGATCAGCAGGCTGGCCGCCACCGACGCCTCGGAGGGCGCGCTGCAAACGCCAGGGAGAACGTCATTCCTGAGGCTTCACAGCCGAAGCGGCGCAAGCCGGAACCCAGTGTCCTGCTCAGGGACTGCCACCGTGATGGCAGTAGTGCCGCGCGGACGCCGCAATAGGCTCGCGCGCAGGGACGTTCAGTCGTCAATGTGAGGGCGGTCACAGGCAACACAACGGCTGCGGCACTGCAGCATCTTGACGCAGGCAGCGCCAACCGCGAAAATACGCGGCTCTGCCTATCAAATTCCCCGATAGCTCAGCGGTAGAGCAAGTGACTGTTAATCACTGGGTCGGCGGTTCGATCCCGTCTCGGGGAGCCATAAAAAAGGCCCTGCAGCA
>DATIEJ010000013.1:0-3993 GCA_035455825.1 Rhodanobacteraceae bacterium
GCCGCGAAACCGGCGAAGATCGGGCCGTCGCTGGCGCTGAAGAACTACGTCGGCACGTTCAACGATCCGTGGTACGGCAACATCGAAATCGCCCTGAACAAGGCCGGCAAGCTGACGTTCGATTTCAAGTCGACGCCGAACATGGGCGGCACGCTCGAGCACTGGCAGTACGACAGCTTCACGACCAAGTTCAACGACAAAAACATCGAGCCGGCGTACGTGAATTTTGCGCTCGACGCCGACGGCAAGGTCGAGAAGATCACGTTGAAGCCGGTCTCGCCGCTGGCCGACTTCAGTTACGACTACCAGGACCTGCTGTTCACGCCGGTCGCGGAGAAGAAGTAACCGCTAGTAGGGTGGGCCTCGGCCCACCGCTTTTCACCGTGCGATAAAAGCGAAAGCCGGTGGGCCAGGCCCACCCTACATTTCTCTGGATCTGCTGTTCACGCCGCCGTGGGAGAAGAAGTAACCGCTTTTGTAGGGTGGGCCTCGGCCCACCGCTTTTCATCTTGCGATAAAAGCGAAAGCCGGTGGGCCAAGGCCCACCCTACATTCTCAGGGTCTGCTGTTCACGCCGGCCGTAGAGAAAAAATAACCGCTTTTGTAGGGTGGGCCTCGGCCCACCGCTTTTTTACCTTGCGATAAAAGCGAAAGCCGGTGGGCCGAGGCCCACCCTACAATTCTGATGCGCGTCTGTAAGTCCGCAGCAAGTCGCGCGCTACGGCAATTCGCGAATCCGGATGTTGCGCAATTCCAGCGTACCGGGGTGATCGCCCTGGATGCCGATGTAGCCTTTCTTCGCCAGGCCGTAGTTCGGGAATTTCACGAACTTGCTGGCCGCGACCTTCGCCTTCCAGTCCGGGCTCCACAACTCGTATTCGACGACCTTCTTGCCGTTGAGCCAGTGCTCGACGTGGGCGCCGTTGACGACGATGCGTGTCGAATTCCATTGATCGAATGCATGCACGACATCCGCTGGCGCAGGATAGAGCCCGTAGGCCGCCGCCGCGGCCGTGAGCCGGCTGCGGCCGTCCGGCGCGTTCGCGTCGTCGAGCAACTGATATTCCGGCGCGCTCCAGTAAATGTGATCGTATTCGCGCGTGCCGTGATAGAAGACGCCGCTGTTGCCGGCCTTGCCGAGCTTCCACTCCAGTTCCAGTTCGAAGTTGCCGAACTCGTCGCGCGTCACGAGATCGTCGACTTCGCCATTCTTCGAGATCACGCCGTTGGTGATGCTCCAGCCCTTCGGCAAGTCCGGCGAGTCCCAGCCGCGCCAGCCCTTTGCGGTCGAGTTCTCGACCAGCGCATGCCAAGCCTTCGGCGTGCCGCCGGCGGACTTGGCCGGTGCAGTGTCTGCATGCACGTTGCATGTCATGGCGAATGCTAGCAGCGCGAAAGCTGCGGTATGGGCAATCGTGATTCTCATCGATATCTCCTGCGAGAAAGATCGGACGTCAGGATCGGGCGAGCCCGACAGTGGTGTTCGTATGCATCAAACAAGGTTGTGCTCTAAAGCCCCTCCCCCTTGATGGGGGAGGGGTTGGGGAGAGGGTGAGCGCCTGCGCAGCAGGCGCCTGCGGCGCCTCCCTCTCTCCCAACGCGCTGCGCGCGTCGACCTCTCCCACAGGGGGAGAGGTGACCAACGCAAGTTTTCATGGAGCGTGTCACGCGTCGTCAAGGTGGCGAATCAAGCCAGGCCCGCCTTTCTGAGCGCTTCGATCGGCGGCCCGTCGTAGCGCGCGAGCGGCATGTTGCCGACATATTGCAGATCCTTGCGGCCGTGCGGCGTCGTGTAAAAGCCGCCGGCGGTCAAGTCGCGATAGCGCGCGAAGAAAAGCGCGGCCTTGGCGAATCGCGGTTTTGCTTCGGGCGCGTAGCAGATGTCGTCGCAGATGGCCTTCTGCCGCGCGTCGTCGAGCGCCGCGAACGGTTCGGAGAAGCGCTTGGCCGACTCCTGGTCGATCCACTTGAAGCCGTCGAGGATCAGCTTGCGATCCTTCTGGTTCGGCTCGTACGGCGCGCTGATCCATTCGTCGAGGAAATCGATCACACCGACCGCCGATGCGCTCGGCGAAATCTCGTCGGCCGGAATGATCAGGTCGCTCAGTGCCGTGGCCGTGCGGCGCTGGCCTTGCGTGAACGTCAACGGCCACAATTCGCCCGGCTTGTACGACTTCACGAGGTTCGGGTCGGTTCCGTATCCCTTTGCCGCCGCAACGTGCAGGTCGGACGGCGAAGCCAGTACCGTTTTGGCCAGCGCGACGCCGCGCAACGAAGAAACCGACGCCGCAGCGCTCAGCATCCACTTGATTGTCGTTCGCCGATCCATCACAGCTCCTTCTGGCGCATGCGCTCGAGAATCCGGTCGGAGACGCGCCAGGCGTTGGCCATGATCGTCAGCGTCGGATTCTTGTCCGCGTTCGAGGCAAACGGCGCGCCATCGGTCAGGAACAGGTTCTTGACGTCCCAGGTCTGGCACCAGCGGTCCGTGACCGACGTCTTCGGGTCGGCGCCCATGATCGCGCCGCCGACTTCATGGATGATGCTGCCGCCCGGCGCGATTGCCTTGGCGCCATCGGCTTCGGCTTTTCCGTTCACGCGGCCTCCCATCGCTTCGATGATCGCCGCAAACGTCTTCTGCATGTGCGCGGCCTGGCGGGTTTCGTGTTCGGACCACTTCCAGTGGAAGCGCAGCACCGGAATGCCCCACTTGTCCTTCACTTTCGGATCGATCTCGCAGAACGAATGCTCGTTCGGGATCATTTCGCCGCGCCCGTCGAAGCCGACGAACGAACCGTAATAGCGGCGCGCGTCCTGCTTGAATTTCTTGCCGTAACTGCCGCCGGTCAGCCATTCGAGGCCCTCGGCCGTGCCGAGGCCCGGCATGCTTTTGCCGCCGCCGAATTCGATGTGGTAGCCGCGCGCGAAACCAAGTTCGCCGGCGTGCTGGTACAGCCACCACGGCACGTACATCTGCAGTCCGCCGGCGGCGTCCTCGTTGTGCGGCGGCATGCTTTCGAGCAGCGGAACCTGGCCGTCGAGGCTGCTGCCGACCGTGTCCATGATGTACTTGCCGACCTTGCCGCTCGAGTTCGCGAGCCCTTGCGGAAACTGCGCCGACTTCGAATTCAGCAGGATACGCACGGTTTCGCAGGCGCTCGCGGCGAGCACGACGACGCGCGCTGCGACATGCTGGTGCTTGCCGGTGGTCTTGTCGACGAAGCCGACGCCGGACGCGCGGCCATCCTTGCCGAGCGTGACTTCGTAGACCATCGCATCGGTCAGGATGTCGAGCTTGCCGGTCGCCAGCGCGGGCGGCAGATGCACCGTCGTCGACTGATAGTTCGCGCGGATCGAGCAGCCGCGCCCGCACGGCGTCGCCCAGAAGCAGGCGGCGCGGCGCTGCATGTCCTCGGCGATGATCTTCTGCGCGGTTTCATTGCCCGGATGCAGTTTCGCCGGCGACGTCTTCCAGTCGAGTTGCTGCGTCAGCACCGCGCGATGGCCCGGTATCACCGGAATGCCGAGCTTACCGGCGCGCTGCGCGACGAGCAGGTCGCTGACCCTCGGCTTCGGCGGCGGCAACAGGCAGCCATCCGGCGAGTCGGGCGTGTTCTCCAGTCCGTTGTTCGCGCCATAGACGCCGACCAGCATCTCGACCTTGTCGTAGTACGGCGCCATGTCGTCGTACGAGATCGGCCAGTCGAAGCCGAGCCCGTCGCGCGAATGCGGCTTGAAATCGTAGGGACCGTTGCGCAGCGAGATGCGGCCCCAGTGGTTCGTGCGTCCGCCGAGCATGCGCGCGCGCCACCACTCGAAGCGGCCGGAATCTTCCTTGCTCGTCTGCACGTACGGCTCGCCCGGCACCTCCCAGCCGCCGTCGATCGTCGCGTCGTAATAGCCAAACGGCTTTTCGCGCGTGCCGGTGCCGCGCAGCGGCGCCATCTCGGGCGTCTGGAACATCGGCGTCTCGCTGACCGGATCGTAGTTGCG
>DATIEJ010000014.1:0-6389 GCA_035455825.1 Rhodanobacteraceae bacterium
TCAACGGCGTGGTCGAGGAAGTCAACTACGAGAAGAGTCGCCTGCGCGTCGCGGTGCTGATCTTCGGTCGTTCGACCCCGGTCGAGCTGGAATTCGGTCAGGTCGAGAAGGCCTGAAGGCCGGTAACCGGAAACCGGTAGCCGATAGCCGGAGAGCAGCGACGCTTTCCCGCTACCGGCTACCGGCTACCGGTTACCGATTTAAAGCGAGCGGAGGAGTCCCGCAGCCCGAACGGGCGTGCAGACGCTAGAACTCCAGGAGAACTGAAATGGCAAAGAAGGTAGTCGGTTATATCAAGCTGCAGGTGAAGGCCGGTCAGGCCAACCCCTCGCCGCCGGTCGGTCCAGCGCTGGGTCAGCGCGGACTGAACATCATGGAATTCTGCAAGGCGTTCAATGCCGCCACGCAGAAGGTCGAACCGGGTCTGCCGATTCCGGTGATCATCACTGCGTACTCCGATCGCAGCTTCACCTTCATCATGAAGACGCCGCCGGCGTCGATCCTGTTGAAGAAGGCAGCGGGCATCGAGTCGGGCAGCAAGCGACCGAACACCGAGAAGGTCGGCAAGGTCACGCGCAAGCAGCTCGAAGAGATCGCCAAGACCAAGATGGCCGACCTGACGGCGGCCGATATGGATGCCGCGGTGCGCACCATCGCCGGTAGCGCGCGCAGCATGGGCCTGGTGACGGAGATCTGACATGGCAAAGATCAGCAAACGATTCAAGGCACTGCAGACCAAGATCGCACCAGGCAAGACCTACGCGATCGACGACGCTCTGAAGATCCTCAAGGAAGGCGCGAAGACCAAGTTCGTCGAGTCGGTGGACGTGGCGATTCGCCTCGGCATCGATGCGAAGAAGTCGGACCAGGGCGTGCGCGGTTCGACGCTGCTGCCGCACGGCACCGGCAAGACCGTTCGCGTGGCCGTGTTCTGCCCGGCCGGCGAGAAGGCGGAAGCGGCGAAAGCCGCCGGCGCCGATGCGGTCGGCATGGAGGATCTGGCCGAGAAAATGCAGGGCGGCGACTTGAATTACGGTCGCATCATCGCCACTCCTGATGCCATGCGCGTCGTCGGCAAGCTGGGCCAATTGCTTGGTCCACGCGGCCTCATGCCCAATCCGAAGGACGGCTCGGTCACGGCCGACGTCGTCACGGCGATCAAGAACGCCAAGGCCGGACAGGTCAAGTACCGCAACGACAAGGCCGGCATCGTGCACTGCTCGATCGGCAAGGTGAACTTCGAGGTCACCGCGCTCAAGGACAACCTGCATGCGCTGCTGGCGGACCTCATGAAGTCCAAGCCGGCATCGTCGAAGGGCGTGTTCCTGCAGAAAGTTTCGGTGTCGAGCACGATGGGCCTGGGTATCCCGGTCGATCAGGCGACGTTGCCGGTTTAAGAGATTCATTGCTCGTCATTCCGGCGAAGGCCGGAATCCAGCTCCTGGCTCTGTCACGAAGAGCTGGATCCCGGCCTTCGCCGGGATGACGAAGTTGAAGAAAAATTTTGAGGGCGTCCGGAATCAGCGATGAAACCGGAAGCCGTCAAAGACCGCAGGTGGTCGAGTGTCGTGGCATGGATGCACTCGCAGCGCATGGAGCAGGCAGCGAGCGGCGCAAGACCTTAATCGGCAGGGAAACCAGCCTGCGCAGATGGTGATGCCCGTGAGAATTGTTTC
Organism: Rhodanobacteraceae bacterium; assembly: GCA_035455825.1. Taxonomy (GTDB): domain Bacteria; phylum Pseudomonadota; class Gammaproteobacteria; order Xanthomonadales; family Rhodanobacteraceae; genus Rudaea. The sequence goes on from DATIEJ010000014.1 coordinate 1,677, forward strand.
GAACGGCCACCAGTTCGGCATCGCAAGATGCCAGCGAGTCCTGAAGGATGAGGACTCGTCGAGATTCGGATCGGTCGGCGCATCGATGCGCGACGCCGGTCCAACGTCGGAAGATAGCAATGGCACTCAATCTTGAGCAAAAGAAAGTCGTCGTTGCCGAACTGGCGAATGTGGCCGCCAAGGCGCACTCGTTGGTCGCCGCCGAGTATGCGGGTCTTACTGTGGAGCAGCTGACATCGCTGCGCAAGAAGGCGCGCGATACCAAGGTGTTCGTGAAAGTCGCGAAAAACACCCTGGTCTCGCGTGCGGTAGAGGGTACGGATTATGCGTGCGTCAAGGACGCACTCGTAGGTCCGATGCTCTACGCCTTCTCCCAGGAAGATCCCGGTGCTGCAGGCCGGTTGATCAAGGAGTTTTCCAAGGCGAATGAAAAGCTGGTCGCCAAGGTCGTCGCGATCGGTGGGCAGATGTATCCGGGCTCTCACGTCGAGAGACTCGCATCGCTGCCGACCCGCGAACAAGCCTTGTCGATTCTTGCTGGCCTGATGTTGCAGCCTGCCACCATGCTCGCGCGCGTCATGGCGGAGCCCGCGTCCAAGGTGGCGCGAGTGCTCAACCAGATCGCCGAGCAGAAGAAGGCAGCCGCCTGACCGGTCCCCGCATCGTCTACGGCATAACTGAAACCGTTCAACAATTTTTGGAGTTATTTCAATGTCTCTCAGCAACGAACAAATCATCGAAGCAATTGCTTCCAAGCCGCTCATCGAAGTCATGGACCTGGTCAAGGCCTTCGAAGAGAAGTTCGGCGTCTCCGCCGCCGCTCCGGTGGCCGTGGCCGCCGCCGGTGGTGCAGCCGCCGCCGCCCCGGTCGAAGAGAAGACCGAGTTCACCGTGGCCCTGAAGGCCACCGGCGAGAAGAAGGTCGAAGTCATCAAGGCCGTGCGCGCGATCACGGGTCTTGGCTTGAAGGAAGCCAAGGACCTGGTCGAGTCGGCTCCGGCGACCGTGAAGGAAGGCGTGAACAAGGACGACGCCGCGAAGTTCAAGAAGGAACTCGAAGCCGCTGGTGCGACCGTCGAGATCAAGTAACTTCAGGATGAAGTCATCCCGGACAGCACAAGGATGTGCGCTGATCCGGGATCCAGAGCCTTTGAAATCAGAAGTATTGATCAACATCGAAAAAGTCACTGGATTCCGGCTTCGGCCGGAATGACGAACCCGAGCCTGGGGGCGAAAGCCCCCGGGCTTCGGTCGTTGTTGCAGCGAGCCGTGAGCGGTGAGCTGTGAAATTCCGGCGCTGCGGCTCCGGCGGTTTCACGGTTGACCATTCACGATTCTTCCTCCCGACTGGCGGTCGTGCGCCGGTCTTGCAAAACCAAGGTGGTACTCACCATGAGTTATTCGTTCACCGAAAAGAAGCGCATCCGCAAAGACTTTGGCAAGCGTCCCGTCGTTCTGGACGTGCCGCCGCTGCTCGCGATCCAGACTGATTCGTATCGCGAATTCCTGCAGGAAAGCATGACCGGCGGCCATCGCGTCGACCGTGGTCTGCATGCGGCGCTCAAATCGGTGTTCCCGATATCGAGCTATTCCGGCAACGCCGCGCTCGAGTACGTCAGCTATCGCCTTGGCGATCCACCGTTCGACGAGCGCGAGTGCCGTTCGCGCGGCATGAGCTACGGCGCGCCGCTGCGCGTGCTCGTGCGCCTGGTCATCTACGACAAGGACAGCCCGGCCAGCAACAAGGCGGTCAAGTACGTCAAGGAGCAGGAAGTCTACATGGGCGAACTGCCGCTCATGACCGAGACCGGCACCTTCATCATCAACGGCACCGAGCGCGTCATCGTCTCGCAGCTGCATCGTTCGCCGGGCGTGTTCTTCGATCACGACCGCGGCAAGACGCACAGCTCGGGCAAGCTGCTGTACTCGGCGCGCATCATTCCGTATCGCGGTTCGTGGCTCGACTTCGAATTCGATCCGAAGGACGCCCTGTTCACGCGTATCGACCGCCGCCGCAAGCTGCCGGTGACGGTGCTGCTGCGCGCGCTCGGCTACAACAACGAGCAGATCCTCGACATCTTCTTCGAGAAGAACGTGTTCCATCTGGATAAGAAGGAAGGCGCCAAGCTCGAACTGGTCGCCGAGCGCCTGCGCGGCGAGACGCTGAATTTCGACCTGCGCGCCGGCAATGAAGTCATTGTCGAAGCCGGCAAGCGCGTGACTGCTCGTCACGTGCGCGCGCTTCAGCACGCCAAGATCAAGAACCTCGAAGTGCCCGACGAGTACCTGGTCGGCCGCATCATCGCGCACGACATCGTCGACAAGAAGACCGGCGAACTGCTGGCGGCGGCGAACAGCGAGATCGACCTGACCCATCTCGAGAACTTCCGCAAGGCTGGCGTCGACCAGATCGGCACGCTGTTCGTCAACGATCTGGACCGTGGTCCGTACATCTCGAACACGCTGCGCATCGATCCGACCAAGACCCAGCTCGAAGCGCTGGTCGAAATCTACCGCATGATGCGTCCGGGCGAGCCGCCGACCAAGGAAGCGGCGCAGAACCTGTTCTTCAACCTGTTCTTCACGTTCGAACGCTATGACCTGTCGAGCGTCGGCCGCATGAAGTTCAACCGTCGCGTCGGCCGCAAGGAAATCACCGGCACGGGCGTGCTGTACGACTCCCAGTACTTCGGCATGCGCAATGACGAGGATTCCAAGAACCTCGTCAAGAAGCTCGGCGTGACCTCGGACATCCTCGACGTGCTCAAGGTGCTGATCGAGATCCGCAACGGTCGCGGCACGGTCGACGACATCGATCACCTGGGCAATCGCCGCGTGCGTTCGGTCGGCGAAATGGCCGAAAACGTCTTCCGCATCGGACTGGTGCGCGTGGAACGAGCCGTCAAAGAACGCTTGTCTCTTGCCGAGGCCGAAGGCCTGACGCCGCAGGACCTGATCAACGCCAAGCCGGTCGCCGCCGCGATCAAGGAGTTCTTCGGATCGTCGCAGCTGTCGCAGTTCATGGACCAGAACAACCCGCTCAGCGAAGTCACGCACAAGCGTCGCGTTTCCGCCTTGGGCCCGGGTGGCCTGACGCGCGAGCGCGCCGGCTTCGAAGTGCGCGACGTGCATCCGACCCACTACGGCCGCGTCTGCACGATCGAAACGCCGGAAGGCCCGAACATCGGCCTGATAAATTCGCTCGCGGTCTATGCGCGCACGAATTCCTACGGCTTCCTCGAAACGCCGTACCGCAAGGTCGTCAACGGCAAGGTGACCGACAAGGTCGAATTCCTGTCCGCGATCGAAGAGGGCGAGTTCGTCATCGCCCAGGCCAACTCGATCATGAACAAGGATGCGAGCTTTGCCGAAGACTTCGTCGCCTGCCGCTACAAGGGCGAATCGGAGCTGCGCACGTCGGCCGACATCCAGTACATGGACGTCTCGCCGATGCAGACCGTATCGGTCGCTGCGGCGCTCGTGCCGTTCCTCGAGCACGACGACGCGAACCGCGCGCTGATGGGCGCGAACATGCAGCGCCAGGCCGTTCCGACCTTACGTTCGCAGACGCCGCTGGTCGGCACCGGCATCGAGCGCCCGGTGGCGCGCGATTCCGGCGTGACCGCCGTCGCCCGCCGTGGCGGCCAGATCGACCAGGTCGATGCCGGCCGTATCGTCGTGCGCGTGCATGAGAAGGAAGTCGGCGAGAACGACGCCGGCGTGGATATCTACACGCTGACCAAGTACACGCGTTCGAACCAGAACACCTGCATGAACCAGCGTCCGCTGGTCAATGTCGGCGACGTGGTCGCGAAGGGCGACGTGCTGGCCGACGGTCCGTCGACGGACCTCGGCGAGCTCGCGCTCGGCCAGAACATGCTGGTCGCGTTCATGCCGTGGAACGGCTACAACTTCGAGGACTCGATCCTGATCTCCGAGCGCGTCGTCCAGGAAGACCGCTACACGACGATCCATATCGAGGAACTGACCTGCGTCGCGCGCGACACGAAGCTCGGACCGGAGGAAATCACCGCCGACATTCCGAACGTCGGCGAGCAGGCGCTCGCGCGCCTCGACGAATCCGGCGTCGTCTACATCGGCGCCGAGGTCAAGGCCGGCGACATCCTCGTCGGCAAGGTCACGCCGAAAGGCGAGAGCCAGCTAACTCCGGAAGAAAAACTGCTGCGTGCGATCTTCGGCGAGAAGGCGTCCGACGTGAAGGATTCGTCCTTGCGCGTCCCGCCGGGCATGGACGGCACCGTCATCGACGTCACCGTGTTCACGCGCGACGGCATCGAGAAGGACAAGCGCGCTCTGCAGATCGAGCAGATGGAAATCAAGCGCATCAAGAAGGACTTCGACGACCAGTTCCGCATTCTCGAAGGCGCGATCTACCAGCGCCTGCGCGGGCAGCTGATCGGTGCAGTGGCGAACGGCGGTCCGGCCGGCCTGAAGAAGGGCACGACGTTGACGGCCGAATATCTCGATGGCCTGAAGAAGGACGAGTGGTTCGCGCTGCGCATGAAGGACGAGGAGACCGCGGAACTGCTGGAACGCGCGCAGACCCAGGTCGCCGAGCACAAGGCCGAGTTCGACAAGCGCTTCAAGGACAAGCAGGCCAAGATCACCGCCGGCGACGACCTCGCCCCGGGCGTGCTGAAGATGGTAAAGGTATACCTGGCCGTCAAGCGCCGCATCCAGCCGGGCGACAAG
>DATIEJ010000015.1:0-9132 GCA_035455825.1 Rhodanobacteraceae bacterium
CCCGGATAGAAGCCGGCGTTGATCATCTGCGGCGTGCGCCGCTGGTTCCTCGGACCAGCGCGGTCCGGACCGACGATGCCGTTGTTTTCCACGCCGATGGCGATGGATTGCGAATCCCCGAATCCGAATGCCGGAGAATGGCAACCCGAGCAGCTGTTGTCGTTGCCAAGGCTCGTTATGGAATCGAACCATAGCAGCTGTCCGAGATCCACCAGCGCCGGGTCGAGCGAACGTCCGAGACGCCGGTCGAGCGTGCTTTGCATCTTGCCGGTAAAACCCAGCTGTCTGAGCACCGTCGTCAGGCTCCGGTCCAGGTCGGCCGGCGGTTCGGCACGAGCCACGGGCATCGACTGGCTCGTCAGTGCCCACAGCGAAACGACAAAGGTGCTCAATGATTTCATATGAAATTCCACGACTTCTCCCCTTGGCAGGAGCGCTGCCATGCCGGCAGCGAGCGACGCTTCGTACTGTGAGCTCGATCCGTCTACATTATCCGTTGGGTAATTCCCATCCGGAATTACCCAACCTGACTCGATGAGGGGGTCTTCTGCGTTGTTTGGCTGGTTCCGAGCCGGAGACAGCGCCTCGTTCGAATTCCATCAGAGGAGGAGTCATGAAGCGTTGCCTGTATTCGCTGTCGGCCCTTGCCTTGTTCGGCTTCACGACGGTTGCCTGGAGCGATTCGCCGGGACCGGTTCAGAATCCATGGCAGGCATATCCACCAAGCTGCCTGGCCTATCCGCTGCCCGAACCTTCGGGTCCCATGTGGTCTGTGCCGCTGGAACTCGAGACCAACGGAACCACCGACCACCACGAAACGGTCAACGTCATTTTCTGGAGGACGCCGTGTGCAGGAGGAAAGTCGGCGTTGCTCGGCAAGGTGTTTCGCGATGCAACGTCCACGAACAAATTTCCCCAACCGCTGTTCGAAGGCGTGCGAATCAGCCAGGGAGCCGTCCAGCAACACCCCGCGCGACTCGCGACCGAACCGAACACCGTGCTCTCGTACGTTCCATTCGAACTGGCGTTGTCGGACAGCGTGGAGTTCGTTTTCGAAAATGATGCGTCGGCATCGGTCGACTACTCGCAGGCGATGACCCTGACGATGACTTCGACCGAGTCGTCGCGCACGGTCTCCATTCCGGCATACGATGAAATGCAGTACGCGGCCGCGGATCTCTCACTGCAGCTCAGCGGATACGTGACCGGCAACTGGTTCGACCCGGCTCATGGCGGCGAAGGCGCGCAAGTGGAAGTCGGAGCAGGTGCCGGCAACAGCCGCTACATCGTCTTCGCCTGGTATACGTATGCGCCAGGCGGCGCTCCGTTCTGGTTGTTCGGTCAGGGTGGATTCAACGCGGGCGATCGCATGGCCAACGTGACTGTTGCGTATGCGACCGGCGGCGGATTTGCCGGAGGACCCGGTGCGACCAACGCGAGTTGGGGAAACGTCACCGTCGAGTTCCCGGACTGCAATTCGATGCATTTCGCCTACCAGGCGAACGCGGGGTTGCCTGCTTCCGTCCCGCAGGGATCCGGATCGCGAACCTGGACGCGGCTGACCGGCATCAACGGGTTGGGTTGCCAGTAGGCACCGAGCCACTTCGGCGCGGATTGCGCTGGCGACGTCGAGCCGGGGACGGCGTCGGATCGCCGACGCTGTCCCGGATTGCGCCGCGCTGCATCCGGGCTGCGTTTCGTGCGGATCGATGACCGGGTTGCCCAGTGCACCCAGCGTGCGGAACAGAAGGTGCCTTGACCGGAACCCTCGCGTCTCTTGACATGCAAGTCAAACCTTGCCTATCATAAAGGCAAGCAATTACTTGCGTATAAAGATGGCCGAGCGTTACGATACCGATGCGCTGTTCAAGGCCCTGGCCGACCCCAGCCGGCGCAAGCTGCTGGACCTGTTGCACGCGCACGACGGCCGCACGCTCAACGAGCTGTGCGAGCACCTGGACATGACGCGGCAGGGTGTGACGCAGCACCTCGACCTGCTGGAGTCTGCCAACCTCGTCGCCACGCAGCGGCGCGGCCGCGAGAAGCTGCACTTCCTCAATCCCGTGCCGCTCCAGGCCATCTACGAGCGCTGGATCGCCAAATTCGAGAAGCCGCGCCTCAAGGCGCTGGCAAATCTGAAACGAAGACTGGAGAAATCCGATGGCTAAATCGACGTTTGTCTACGTAACCTACATTCGCACGACGCCCGAGAAGCTGTGGTCGGCGCTGACCGACGCGCAGTTCATAAGGCAATACTGGTTCGGCATGCATTGCGAATCCGGGTTCACCACGGGATCGCCGTGGAAGCTCGTGTCTGGCGACGGGCAACTCTACGACTCGGGCCAGATCGTCGAGGCCGAGCCGCCTCGGCGTCTGGTGATCCGCTGGCAGCAGCAGAACAGGCCTGAGCTCAAGGCCGAAGGCGACTCGCTGTGCACGATGGAACTCGAACCCAGCGGAACGGCGGTCAAGCTCTCGATTACCCACACGATCGAACGCGAGCCTTCGAAATTCATCGAGGCGGTGTCGGGCGGCTGGCCGAAGGTCATCTCGAACCTCAAGTCCCTGCTCGAGACCGGCGCCATTGCCTTGCAGGACCCCTACCCCACCGGCAATCCATACGCCAAGCCCCTGGGCTAAGGCGGGCACGCTCGGCATCTGATTTCGTTGCCCCGCCGGAGGCATCCCGACCGCTACGCGCGCAGCTCCGAAAGATTGATGCTCATTTTCGATGCCGCCGAAACGATCGCATCGCGCTCCTTCCTCAGTGCGAGCAACGCGTCGGCGTGGCTCGAAGAGCTCCCCTTGTTGTTCGCCTCGGCCAATCTTCCGTTGATCTCCATCAGTGCGCGCTCGATGAGCAGGAGCGCGTTGAACTTCTCGGCAGGCAGCACGACCCATTCGGCGTCGAAGCGGCGCAGCTTTGCAGGCAACTCTTCGATCTTCTCCTTGGCAAACGCAATTTCGGCCGCGGGAAAGGCGGATATCTGGCCTGCGCCGATTTTCGCCAGGAGAAAGTCGACGGCATCGACCGCATCCTTCAGGAGGATGTTGGCCGCGCGGGCAATCTGCCGCCGCTTGGCGTCCTTGTCAGCGGCTTCGCGCCGCGAGGCGCGAATGCCGAAATAAAGAGCCACGCCGGTCGCGCCCGCGGTGGCGACGGCTGATATTCCGTTCCAGAAGTCCTGCCACCACTCTGCATCTGTCATTCAAGGGGTCTCTTCGAGAACTTTCACCGGTTCATTGCGAGCCCGATCCGTTGCGGCCCACCCATTGAAGCAAGGATGCCTTGCAATTCGCAATGCTGATTGCTGGCAAGCCGCGCCGCGCGGCGGCGGAATAGCAGGGAGCATCCCCGCGCTCAGATACTTTCAAACTCCCTGGCCATCCTCTCGCGCATCGCCGCGTCTGGCATCGTGCCGATGCCGGCACCGATGTTGTCGAGCATGTGCTTCGGATTGTTCGTGCCGGGAATCACGCAGGTGACCGCCGGGTTCGAGATGATCCATTTGAGCGCGAATTGCGCCCATGACGTGGCGCCGATTTCGGCAGCGATCGCCGGCAGCGGGCGACCTTTCACGCGGTCGAACAAGCCGGCTCTCGAGTACGGGCGGTTGACCAGCACGGCGACGCGATTCGCCGCCGCAGCCGGCAGCACGGTCTTTTCCGCCGCGCGCTCGGTCAGCGAATAGTTGACCTGGACGAAGTCGAGCGCACCACGTTCGATCTGCTTCACCAGATCGGCGTGCGCCGGATCCCTCGATGAGGTCACGCCGACATAGCGTATCCGGCCATCGCGCTTCATCTGCTGCAGCGTGGCCAGCTGGGTGTCGACGTCGACCAGATTGTGCACCTGGATCAGGTCGATGCGCTCGCGGCGCAACAGGCGGAACGAATCGTCGATCTGCTTGCGCCCCGCGTCGGCGCCGGTTGTCCATACCTTCGTCGCGATGAAGGCGCGATGCGTCGGATCAGTCTCGGCGAGCAATTCGCCGAGCACCGCTTCGGCCCTGCCGTACATCGGCGACGTGTCGATGACGGTCAGGCCGGCGTCGAAGAACGCACGCAGCGTGTCGGCGGCCGCCTTGCGCGTGTCCGCATCGCCATGAGCGTCGAAGTCGAACGTCTCCGAAGTACCCAGGCCGATCACCGGCAGTGCTTCGCCCGAGCGAGGTATCGGCCGCGTCAACATCTTCGTTTGCCCGGCCAATGCCGGCAGCGCGCGCCACATCAGCGCGCCTGCGCTCGCTGCCGCCAGCGAATGGATTGCCTGCCTTCGTGCGGGATCGAACGTCGTCATCGCAGCGCCTGCGCAAATCGCGGTGTTGCGCCGTCATTCTGCAACGATTGCGGGCGGACGGCCAGAGGCGACATAAGGCGGAGGCCGCAGATTACGCGATCCTGAATGCGGCAACGGGCAAAACGAACGGGCATTCGTGCCGGCAAGCGCGCGGACGCGGGATCGGCGCGTGGCATATGTGTTGCTCATTCTTTCGATGCGATATGACGCAGGACATTCTGTCCGACCCAAGAAGAGGAACGCACGATGAGCAATCTTGATCACTCACGGCCGTGGCTGCTGGCGGTTCTGCTGAGCGCCAGCCTCGGCGCCTACGCGGCAAATCCGCCGGCAAGCACGAGCCCGCCGGCCAACGGCAGCAGGGCCGCTGACTCCGCCAGCACCGACCCGGCCAATACCCGCGTCAACAAGCGCGACGCGCACGACAACGCTGCGCCCACCGCCGACGACCAATCCAACAAGCAGCCCGACATTCGCACGGCAGCCGACGTACGCAAGGCAATCGTCGATGACAAGTCGTTGTCTGTTCAGGCCCACAACGTAAAGATCCTGGCAAGCAGCGGGGTCGTCACCTTGCGCGGGCCGGTGAAGAGCGCGGACGAAAGAAATCGTATCGAGCAGCTTGCCAAGAACGTGCACGGCGTGACGTCGGTAAAGAACGAACTCGAGTCCGAGTCAAAATCCCAATAGGAGTTCCACCATGAAAGCATCTGTTTATTGCATCGTCCCGAACGAGATCCAGGCCGAACAGATCGTTGCCCAGCTGCGCAACGCCGGCTTCTCGAACAACGACATTTCCGTGCTGTTGCCGGACAAGCGCGGCACCAAGGACTTCGCGCATGAGCACAACACCAAGGCGCCCGAAGGCGCCGCGACGGGCGGCGTCGCAGGCCTGGGCGTCGGCGCGGCGGTAGGCTGGCTGGCCGGCATCGGAGCGCTGGCGATTCCGGGCCTCGGTCCGTTCATTGCGGCCGGCCCGATCATGGCTGCGCTCGGCGGTGCGGCGGTCGGCGGCACGGCCGGCGGTATCGTCGGTGCGCTGGTCGGCATGGGCATTCCGGAGTTCGAAGCCAAGCGCTATGACGCCAAGGTGCGTGAGGGCAACGTGCTGATCTCGGTGCATACCGAGGATTCCAAGCAGCGCGACCTGGCCAAGGAAGTCCTGGAGCGCGGTGGCGCCAAGGACATATCCACCGGGCGTGAAGCCGGCGTCAGCGGCAAGGACAAAGCGGCCTGATCGGCTGCTGCAGCAGCAACCAGCGGGCTGCCAATCGGCAGCCCGCTTTTTTTTGTAGACCCGAACCGGGCGGTCGAGGGCTCGAGAAGCAAAGCAGAGCCATGCCAGTTGCCTGGCGGCGCGTCCTTTCGCCGCAGGATGAAGCAAACCGATCCCGTTGCTATCATGGCCGCGGAAACCTGGTGAATCGCCAGGACGATTCGCAAGATCCGGCGCGCTCTGGCAGACGCTTCCGAGAGGGTCCATGACCATCCGCAATTTTCACTGGTATCGGTTTGCCGAGGGATCGATGCGTTTTCCGACGACGTATCAGTGCATGGCGGCCGTGCTGCTGTGCGCCGCCCTGGCGCCGCAAAGTCTTTCGGCATCGCCTCGCAAGATCGACGACTACCACTGGGACCAGGTCGACCGGATCGTCGCAATCGGCGACCTGCACGGCGACTTCGGCAGCTACCTCAAGGTGCTCGAGGCGGCCCGGATCATCGATGCGCGTGGCCAGTGGATCGGCGCGGAGACCCACCTCGTGCAGCTCGGGGACATTCCGGATCGCGGCACCGAGACGCTGAAGATCATCGCGCATCTGAAGAAGCTTGCCGTGCAGGCGCACGCAAAAGGCGGCTACGTGCACACGCTGCTCGGCAACCATGAGGCGATGAATACCTACGGCGATCTGCGCTATGTGACCGCCGGCGAGTTCGCCGAATTTGCCGGCCGCGATTCGAAAAAATGGCGCGACACGTACTACGACAGCGTGCTCGCCGATATCAAGGCGCGCGAGCCGGAGCGATTCGCGACGCTGCCCGAAGATTTTCGCGCGACCTGGGAGGCCAGCCATCCGCTTGGCTGGGTCGAACACCAGCGCGGCTGGAATCCGAAGTGGAATCCAAAGGGCGAATATTACGAATGGGCCCTGCAGGACAAGGTGGCGGTCCAGATCAACGATCTGGTCTTCCTGCACGGTGGCATCAGCGGCGCGTATTGCCAGAATACGCTCGCGTCGCTGACCGAAAAGGCGCGCGCGGCGTTGCCCAGGAGCGACGCGGTGACGCCGAGCGTGCTGACCGATCAGAATGGCCCGCTCTGGTACCGTGGCCTTGCCGGCGTCGAACCGGTTGCAGCGCCGGAAACGGTGCAGGCGATCCTGGAACACCTCGGCGCGAAGCATATCGTGATCGGGCATACGCCAACGCACGGCGCGATCTGGCCGCGCTATTCCGGAAAGGTGATCCAGGTCGACACCGGCATGAGCGCCTACTACGGTGGGCACGTCGCCTGGCTGGAACAGGACAAGGACGGACTCCTCGCCGGCTATCCATCAGGTAAGGTCCGCCTGCCGACCGACGATGCAGGACGCGTCGACTACCTGAAGCAGGTCGTCGCCCTGCAACCGGAAAACGCGGGCCTGAAGACGGAACTGTCCGCACTGCAGCAGGCGCCGCACGATGGCGAGGCAGTCAAGCCGGCCGAAACCGTGCAGGATGGGACAGGTCCGGCGAATGCTCCCGCGGCGCTGCCTATTTGCGGCATTTCGCCGTGACGTCCTGGGCGAATTTCTGGTCGTTGCGCAGGTCTTCGAATCCTTTGGACAGATAGTCGGCAGCCCATTCCTTGCTCTTTGCATCGAGGCGGCTGTCGCCGCGCGCCAGTTCCAGTATCTGCGGTTCGAGGTGAACGAACTCGCGGCGCACCGGCTCCAGCGTCGCATTGTTCGCACAGAAACCCCGGAACACACGTTCGCGATTGCTGGTGATCTTGAGCACCGGATTGGGCACGGCATAGTGCGCATCGACCAGGCCGGACGAGTCGAAGTCATACGGCACCGTGAACAACTTCGATTGCGGACTCTCGCCGATCAGCACGCTGTTGTGGCAACAGCGGTCGGCGGTCGGGCCGCTGAGCTGGGCGAAGTCCGTGTTGCCGATCAGGTATTCGAACAGCGCGAACCGGCTGCTCTCCAGGGGCTCCAGCTGCTCGAGCGGTGCTTTGGATATTTCGAGCTTCTCGAGATGGTTGCGCTTGGCCATCTCCGAATCATCCTCGACCAGAAAGCCGACATGCGGTCCGTTGGACGAGCGGTCTGCAACGTCGACATAGGTGACCGACGACGCGCGCACCTTGAAGCTGCGCTCCGTGACCAGGTTGTAGATGTGGTAGGCAAGCATCTCCTTGAAGACGTACTGCTCCCAGCGTTCGCCGCTGTCGCAATGCGTCGACAGCTTGAGCGACTTGTTGCCGCGAAATGGCGTGCCCTCTACGGCCGCCTTTTCGAAGATCAGCTTGATCGGGGGAAACTTGCAGACCTTCAGCCGGTTATGCCCGCGCGCCTGGAATGCCACCGGCAGCGAGTGCCTGGCTCCGGATTCGTCGACGTATTCGAGCGTCCCCGGATAGCGCTTCTTCGCATCCTTGTTGCGTACGAATTCATGCCAGGGCGCGGTAAGCGTCAGGGCCAGCGGGGTTTCGGTGGCAAAGAGTTTTGCAGTCTTTGCCTGATCGCCCGCCGGCGCGGCGCAGGCGTTTCCCAGCCAGAACGATGCAAGCGCGGCGAAGAGCAGCGCGACGAGGACCACAATGTTCGGTGCGCTCGGACATTTCTGTAGTGCCTGCATGCTTGCGGCTCCGTCGGACCATTTGTCGGGATGAGCTGAAGCGACTCGTTCAATCCGCGTCGTCGTCCTTTGCCGATGGGTCCTCTGCCAAGCCCTTGCGAAGTTTCTTTTCCGCTTTTTTCTCCGCCTTTTTCTTCGCCAGGAAGTCAGACTCGAAGCCATCGCCGAAATAGTGAACGTAGAGCGTCGAATAGGTAAAGAAAATCGACAGCACGGCAGCAATTTCCAGGGCGCGGACTCCTGCCGCGATGCCGGTGCCGATCGCCACGAGGATGAACAGCGCGTCGAACGTGTCCTGCAATGCACGCCGGAACTGCACGCCGGCAACGATGCCCGCGAGGCTGAAGGCCAAGGCCAGGCTGTGCTGGACGACCAGCACGAGGGCGGCAACGATGCCGGGCAGAATCAGCACGGTCTCGTCGAGCGAATGATCGTGCGCACTGGTGCGGTGGATGTCCTTGTGCACCCAGGAGATCGGCAACATGAGCAACCAGGTTCCGATCAGGATGACGATCAGCTGACGCGCAGCGCCGAGGCGATCCAGTGTATTGGTAACGGTCGAAACGATCTCGCCACTGCCCGTTTCGACGGAACCCATGGGCAATTCGTGATTGCCCGCAGCTGCTCCGGCTCCCTCGACCAGCTGCCTGACGCCGCCGATCGGAAGATGACGGACGAAATCCGGATACAGGATCGCAACGAGCAGCAGACTGGCAGCAAGAACCGCGTGGTAGATGAGAAGGCGCCGAAGCAGGCGAACGCCTTCGCGGCGCCGGCCGTTCCATTCGTGGGCCTGTCCTTCGGCAGGCATCCGGTCACGTTCGGGCAAAGATTCCAGCACGGCACATCCCCCGCTCTCCACAACAGCGTTAGCTTGTACTCAGGTACAGGCCGGCGCAAGGGGAATTACAATATCTGCTTGGCAAAACGGCCCACAGCTGTCGCACGGTCGCGCGACACTTCCTGCGGACCTTGTAAAATCTCTC
>DATIEJ010000016.1:0-3597 GCA_035455825.1 Rhodanobacteraceae bacterium
CGGGCGATCCGGAGGCCGTGCGCGACCGCGCGCTGTTTGAACTTTTGTATTCGAGCGGCCTGCGCGTCTCCGAGCTGACCGGCGTGCACTGGCGCGACCTGGATTTCGGCGAGGGACTCGTGCGCGTGACCGGCAAGGGCAGCAAGACGCGCATCGTGCCGGTCGGCGGCAAGGCGCTCGCGGCGCTGCAGACGCTGCGCGACCAGGATCGTCCGGCCGCGGACGACGTGCTCGTGCACGGGCGCCTCGGCCGTCCGCTGACGCCGAACGGCGTGCGCACGCGGCTCAAGCGCCGGGCGCGCGACCAGGGCGTGTGGAAGCGCATCTACCCGCATCTGCTGCGCCATTCGTTTGCCAGTCACATGCTTGAATCTTCCGGCGACCTGCGCGCCGTGCAGGAAATGCTCGGCCACGCCGACATCAGCACGACGCAGATCTACACGCACCTGGATTTCCAGCACCTTGCGCGGGTCTACGACGCGGCGCATCCGCGCGCCAAGCGCAAGAGCGCAAAAGACTGAATCGGATGCGGATCAGCGCGAAAGGACCGGAGCGAAGAAATTCGAACGCGACCGGCCTCCCTGCGATTGAACAGATTTGTCCTATCCGCGTAAATCCGCGTAAATCCGCGTTGATCCGCGTCCAAGAATTTGCTCCCGCCAGACGATGTCGCTAGCCGTCCTGGCATCCGGCCAACCATGGCCCCCGGTGGATCACGACGCGATAACCATCGCAGTCACGGAACGTTTGCGCACGACGTTCCCAATATGGATTGGCCGACGCCACGGGTTCGAAGCCGGCGGCGACCATTCGGGCGCATGTCGCCGCCCAGTCCGGCGCCGATGCAACGTAGAAAACGAGAAGATCCTCGGCCGTCGGGGCCGGCTGCAGCGCGCGGCGACGAAAGCGCGTGAATTCGAGATGGAACGCGCCGCCTGCGTCTCCGACCATGATGCCGTCGTAGCCTTCGTGGTCCTCGAACGAATCGAGGATCGTCATTTCAAGGCCCTCGCAATACATGCGCAGCGCGCGAGCGATGTCGCTGACCGGCCGCGCGATTCGCAGATGATGACTCATGCGTGTTCTCCGTGATTCGTGCGCGCGGTTGTCGATCGCCACACACGCGCGCGTCCATCAAGATCGGGCCGGGGCGCGATTTATTCCAAAGCCGGCGTGCCGCACGCGGCAGCGAACCCAGGGAAATGACTTGCCTTCGAACACGGTCTTCATGGCTCGAGCCGCTGCGGCCGGCCAGGCGTGTTCCGAGCCGCTTCGCTTTGCCGGCCATTTCGTCAAACGAACTTCCGGGACTTTTTCTGCCATGAATCGACGTACATTCATCGCCGGAGCGGCGGCCGCCGCTCTGGCGCAGCACGCCGCAGGCGCCCGAGCCGCCCGGCGGCCGCGCTTCGCCGCCATCGCGTTCGACGCCTTCCCGATCCTCGACCCGCGTCCGGTTTTTGCCTTGGCGGAAACGCTGTTCCCGGGCAAGGGGACGGAGCTGAGTGCTCTTTGGAGAACGAGGCAGTTCGAATATCAATGGCTGCGCGCGCTGTCGCGGCGCTATGCCGATTTCCTGGCAACAACCGAGGACGCGCTGGTGTTCGCCGCGCGTCAGCTGCAACTTGCACTGACTTCCGAGAAGCGCGAGCGACTCGTGCACGCTTATCTGGAACTCCAGGCCTGGCCCGACGTCGTGCCGGCCCTGCAAGCATTGAAGGCCGACGGCGTCAGGCTGGCGTTCCTGTCGAACATGACCCGGCCGATGCTCGACGGCGCAATTGTCCGCTCCGGCCTCGACGGGACGTTCGAGCACGTGCTGAGCACGGATGCGATAAGAACATACAAACCCGACCCGCTTGCGTATCGGATGGCGTTGGACGCGTTCGGCCTCGGGCGCGAGGCGATCCTGTTCGCCGCATTTGCAGGATGGGACGCGGCCGGCGCGAAGAGCTTCGGCTTCACGACCTACTGGGTCAACCGGTCGAACGCGATCGCGGAGGAACTCGGAAACGCCGCCGATGCGCAGGCGCATGACTTGTCGGAACTGCGCAACTTCGTCACGCCGGGATGATCCGCGGGCCCGGCGCAAGAGCGCAAGATCGAAATGGACGCGGATAAGAGCGGATCACGCGGATAGAGCAAAAAGAAATTGATCAGGAGCGGAGGCCAGTTGATCGAACCGATTTGCTTCATGCGCCCTCATCCCCTTGATCCGCCTTTATCCGTGTAAATCCGCGTAATCCGCGTCCAAAATCGCTCTCCAGCACAAAGTCGCATACGTTCAAACCTTGCCGTACCATCTGCACTTGAACGACGAGGAATTGCGATGAAATTCGAAGGCACCGAGCGTTACGTCGCGACCGAGGAGCTGAAGCTCGCGGTCAACGCGGCGATCGCGCTGCAGCGACCGTTGCTGATCAAGGGCGAGCCGGGCACGGGCAAGACCTTGCTCGCGGAGGAGGTTGCGCTGGCGATCGGCGCGCCGCTGCACACCTGGCATGTCAAGTCGACGACCAAGGCCCACCAGGGCCTGTACGAATACGATGCGGTCAGCCGCCTGCGCGATTCGCAGCTCGGCGATCCGCGCGTCGCCGATGTGCGCCACTACATCAAGCCCGGCAAGCTGTGGCAGGCGTTCGACAGCGACGCGCGCGCGGTGCTGCTGATCGACGAGATCGACAAGGCCGACCTGGAGTTTCCGAACGATCTGCTGCACGAGCTCGATCGCATGGAATTCCATGTCTACGAAACCGGCGAGACCGTGCGCGCGAAGCACCGGCCGATCATCGTGATCACGTCGAACAACGAGAAGGAGCTGCCGGACGCGTTCCTGCGCCGCTGCTTTTTCCATTACATAGCGTTTCCGGACCGCGCGACCCTGCAGCGGATCGTCGCCGTGCACTACCCGAACATCGCGCCGGACCTGTGCGCGCGCGCACTCGACATGTTCTTCGAACTGCGCGAGGTGCCGGCGCTGAAGAAGAAACCGTCGACGTCGGAACTGATCGACTGGCTCAAGCTGCTGCTGGCCGACCATATTCCGGCGTCCGCGCTGGCCGAACGCGATCCGGCCAAGGCGATTCCGCCGCTGTACGGCGCGCTGATCAAGCATGAGCAGGATGTGCAGCTGCTCGAGCGGCTGGCGTTCATGCATCGGCGCGAAACCGCGCGTCGGTGATCTCGTGTCCCGCCGCGGCGTGCGCTTGCTCGCAATTCACCTCTCCCGCTGGCGGGAGAGGTCGCCGCGCAACGCGCGGCGGGTGTGGGTGGCGTTTCGAATGCGCCGTAACTTTGGGCGCCACCCTCACCCCAGCCCTCTCCCGCCAGCGGGAGAGGGGGCAGCTGCGTCATGCTGATCGGCTTCTTCGAAGCCCTGCGCGCCGAGCGCGTGCCGGTCGCGCTGCGCGAGTGGCTCGACTTGATGGCCGCGCTCGACGCCGATTTCGCGTTCGCCGATCCGGTTGCGTTCTTCCATCTCGGGCGCACCGTGCTCGTCAAGGATGAACGCCATTACGATCGTTACGAGCGTGCGTTTGCCGCGTACTTCAGCGGCGTCGCGCGCATCGACGCCGCCGAGCTGGCGCGGATTCCGGA
>DATIEJ010000017.1:0-9198 GCA_035455825.1 Rhodanobacteraceae bacterium
CACTAGTCCGATACGAGTCGCGCGCCAAGTCCCAGTCCGCGACGGCATCCATCGACGCATCGTTGCGGGATTGTCGGTCTGCTGCGTTATGCGCTTCGACTCTGGACCTTCGAAGCAACGTGCTGCTTCCCAGGCGCGGCGCTCGCGAACGAGCGCCCTCGCAGGAGCGCGTAGGCCACCGGAAGCACCAGCATCGACAGCAGCGGTGCTGTAATCATGCCACCGACCATCGGCGCGGCAATGCGTTGCATGATTTCCGACCCGGTCGCATCGCCGAACATTATCGGCAGCAAGCCGGCGAGAATGACGGCGACGGTCATCGCCTTCGGGCGCACACGCAATACCGCACCCTCGCGAATCGCGGCGAGCAAGGTCGCTTCGTTCGCCGCTTCGCCCGCAGCCAATCGCCGCTCCCACGCCTGCTTCAGGTACAGCAGCATGATGATGCCGAATTCGCATGATACGCCGGCCAGCGCGATGAAGCCGACCGCGGTCGCAACCGAGATTGCGTGGCCGAGCAGGTACATCGTCCAGAAGCCTCCGATCATGGCGAACGGCACGCTCGCCAGTATCAACAATGCTTCGTCGACGCGTCCGAACGTGAGGTACAGGAGCACGAAGATGATCGCGAGCGTTGCCGGAATGACGATGCGCAGACGCGCGGCCGCGCGTTCGAGGAACTCGAATTGTCCGGCCCACGTCACCGAGATCCCCGCCGGCAGCGTCACGTCGCTTGCGACACGATCGCGCATGTCGGCGACGACGGATGCGAGGTCTCGCCCGCGCGCATCGACGTAGATCCAGCCGGACAAGCGCCCGTTCTCGCTCTTGATCATCGGCGGGCCATCGGTCACTGCGATCTTCGCCACGCTGCCGAGCGTCAGCTGTGCGCCGCCGGGCGTCAGGACCGGCAGGTCGCGCAGCTTCTGCACGCTGTCGCGCAACTCGCGCGGATAGCGCACGCTGATCGGGAAGCGGCGACGCCCTTCGATCGTCTCGCCGATCGTTTCGCCGCCGATCGCTGCCGAGACGATGCTCTGCACGTCGGCGACATTGAGGCCGACGCGCGCGGCAGCCGAACGATCGATGTCGATGTCGATATAGCGTCCGCCGGTCAGGCGTTCGGCCAGCGCGGATGTCACGCCGGGCACTGCCTTGACCGCGCGCTCGATGTCCGCGGCGACGCGGTCGATGACGGCGAGATCGCTGCCGTTGACCTTGATGCCGATCGGACTCTTGATGCCGGTGGCGAGCATGTCGAGCCGGTTGCGGATCGGGGGCACCCAGAGGTTCGTCAGGCCAGGCACGCGCACGTTGCGATCGAGTTCCTCGATCAGCTTCGCCGGCGTCATGCCCGGCCGCCATTGGTCGCGCGGCTTGAAGCGGATCGTCGTCTCGACCATCTCGATCGGCGCGGGATCGGTCGCCGTCTCGGCACGGCCCATCTTGCCGAATACGCTGGCGACTTCGGGAACCGAACGGATCATCTTGTCGGTCTGCTGCAGGATCTGCGCGGCCTTGCCGACGGACAGTCCGGGCAATGCGCTCGGCATGTACAGCAGGTCGCCCTCGTCGAGCGGAGGGAGGAATTCTCCTCCCAGATGGCCAAGTGGCCACGATGTCGCGAGCAGCAGGATGCCCGCGACGATCAACGTCGTCTTCGGCCTGCGCAAGACGGCATCGAGGGCCGGACGATATACGGCGATCAGGCCGCGCGACAGCGGATTGGCGCTCTCGTCCGGCAGCCGGCCGCGGATCCAGTAACCCATCAATACCGGCACCAGCGTCACCGACAGGCCGGCGGCAGCGGCCATCGCGTAGGTCTTGGTGAAGGCGAGCGGCGCGAACAGGCGTCCTTCCTGCGCTTCGAGCGTGAACACCGGCACGAAGGACAAAGTGATCACGAGGAGGCTGAAGAACAATGCGGGTCCGACCTGTTCGGCGGCCTCGCCGATCAGCCGCCAACGATCCTCGTTCGCCAGGACCACGCCGGGATGCGCGTGGCGCCATGATTCCAGGTGCTTGTGCGCGTTCTCGATCATCACGATCGCGGCATCGACCATCGCACCGATCGCGATCGCGATGCCGCCCAGCGACATGATATTCGCGTTGATGCCCTGTGCCTGCATGACGATGAACGCCGCGAGGATTCCCAGCGGCAGCGCGACGATCGCGACGAACGCCGAGCGCAGGTGGAACAGGAATGCCGCGCAGACCAGTGCGACGACGAGGAACTCCTCGAGCAGCTTGCCGCTGAGGTTGTCGATCGCGCGCTTGATCAGTTGCGCGCGGTCGTAAGTTTCGACGACCTCGACGCCGGCCGGGAGACTTGCCTTCAGCGCCACGAGCTTTGCCTTGACCGCATCGATCGTCGACTGCGCGTTCTTGCCCGAACGCATCACGATGATGCCCCCGGCAACCTCGCCCTCTCCGTTCAATTCGGCGATGCCGCGGCGCAGCTCCGGCCCGAGTTGCATGTGCGCGACGTCGCGCAGCAGCACCGTCACGCCGCCGGCACCGGCCTTCAATGGAACCACGCGCAAGTCGTCGAGCGATTTCAGATAGCCGCTCGCACGCACCATGTATTCGGCCTCGGCGAGTTCGAGCACGGAACCGCCGGCCTCGCCATTCGCGCGGCGCACCGCCTCGATGACCTGCTCGTGCGTGATGCCGTAGGCACGCAAGCGATCCGGATCGAGCACGATCTGGTACTGGCGCACCATGCCGCCGACCGAGGCAACTTCGGCCACGCCCGGCAACCCCTTCAGTTCGTAGCGCAGGAACCAGTCCTGCAGCGCGCGCAGGTCCGACAGATCGTGCTGGCCGCTGCGATCGACGAGCGCGTATTCGTATACCCAGCCGACACCGGTCGCATCCGGACCCAATGCCGGCCGCGCTCCGGCCGGCAGGCGCGATTCGACCTGATTCAGATACTCGAGCACGCGCGAGCGGGCCCAGTACAGATCGGTGCCGTCCTCGAACAGCACGTAGACGAACGAGTCGCCGAAGAACGAATAGCCGCGCACGGTCTTCGCGCCGGGCACCGACAGCATCGTCGTCGTCAGCGGGTAGGTAATCTGGTCCTCGACGATCTGCGGAGACTGCCCCGGCCAGGTCGTGCGGATGATGACCTGCACATCCGAGAGGTCCGGCAACGCGTCGATCGGCGTGTTCTGCAGGGCATACGCGCCCCACCCGGCCACGAACACCGTGATCAGCAGCACGAAGAACCGGTGCGCGATCGACCAGCGGATCACGCGCGCGATCATGGCTTGCTCCCGGCCGGTCTGGCCGGTCCATCGCGGGCGGCGTCGCTGCCTTGCAGGCGCGCGAGCGTTCCGCTCAGGCTCGCTTCGGAATCGATCAGGAACTGCCCGGACAGCACGACGCGTTCGCCTTCGACGATGCCGTCGACAATCTGCGTCTTTCCGTTCGCCTCGTCGCCGACCCGGACCTCCTGCGCGCTAAACCGTCCCTGCCCGTCATCGACGATGACGATGTTGCGGGTGCCGGTGGCGATGACCGCATCGGTCGGCAGCAGCACGCCGGCGGTGGCATTCGCAGCAGCGATCTCGACGCGCGCGTACATGCCCGGTACCAGCCGATGGCCGGGATTGCGCAGCGCGATGCGCGCGGTCTGCGTCCGCGTTGCCGCATCGATATCCGCCAGCAACGCCTCGACCTGGCCGCTGAAACGCTCGCCCGGGAACGCCGGCACCGTGGCTTCGGCCGGCGACGACGGCGCAACACGCGCGACCTGTGCTTCCGGTATTGCCGCATTGATCCAGACCGTGTCGAGTCCGTTGATGCGCATCAGGGGCGAACCGGCCACGACGCTCGCGCCCTCGCGCGCGGACAACTCACCGATCACGCCAGCGCGCGGCGCCGTTACGGTGAAGCGGCTCTGTGCCTTTCCGCCGTGTTCGATCGCGCGGATCTGCGCCTCATCCATGCCGAGCAGCAGCAGGCGCTGGCGCGACGCGGCAAGCAAGTCGTCGAGCCCTGGCGCGGAGCTGTGCCGCAACGACAGGTATTCTTCCTGAGCCGCTGTCCAATCCGGCGCGAGCAAGGTCAGCAATGCTTGCCCTTGGGTGACCGGCGTCAACGGCGCGCGCACCTCGAGACGTTCGACAATGCCGGCGACGCGCGCCTGCACGGTCGTCACTGCGCGTTCGTCGAACGCGACCGAGCCGGTGGCGATGACGGAGGAACCCAGCACGCCACGTTCGGCGCGCACGGTGCGCACGCCGAAATTCTGCACCACGCGCGCATCGACGCTGACCGCACCCGGACTCCCGCCGCCAGTATCGGCGTACCTCGGCACGAGCTGCATGTCCATGAACGGCGACTTGCCCGGCTTGTCGAAGTGCTTGTCCGGCGACATCGGGTCGTACCAATACAGGACCTGCTTGTCGGCTGGCGCCGACGTCGAGCCCGGCGGTGCTGCGGCCGCGCGGTTCGCGCCACGATGCAGGACGACCCAGGTCGCGGCGATGCCGACCACGAGGCCAAGGATCATGGCAAGCATCAATCGAATGGATTTCATGGCTGGCGCTCCTGCGGAAACGCGAAGTGCAGCGCCGCCCAAGCCTGTCCAAGCGACCCGCGCAATTCAGCCATGGCAATGCGGGTTTCGACGACCTGGTCGAAGGCCGCCAGCGAGGCCTGCAGGTCACTGCGTCCGCCGCGAAACGCAGCGAGGGTGGCCTCGGCTCGAGCATCCGCCAACGGCACGAGCTCGCTTTCGTAGCGCGCGACCCGTTCGCGCGCGCTGCGCCAGGCGGCAACGGTCTTGCGCAATTCGGCGGTGTGCATGCGGCGCGCATCTTCGCGCTCGGCCGCGAGCTGCGCGACCGCCGCCTGCTTCGAGGCAATGGCCGGGTCCTGGCGCGAGCCGGCGAACAGCGGCAGGCCGACGCGGAACTCGAGCGAGATCATGTTCGAGTAATGTGGGCCGCGCTGCGCGTAGTCGAACTCGACAGACCAATCCGGATGCTTCTCTGCGCGTGCGAGTGCGACTTCGCTGTTGGCCATCTGCTCGGCGGCATCGTAGGCGAGCAATTGGCGGTGATGCGCGGCGTCGGCCACGAGTGAGTCCGGATCCCTTCCAAGAACGCCCCAGTCGGGAGCATCGCCGAGCGGACGCTCGCCCGCTTCCGGCAACCAGCGCACGAATTCGCTGCGCGCGTCCTCGGCTTCGCGTTCGGCCTGGCTGATCCGGTCGGCAAGCATTGCCTGCGCCGTCTTCGCCGCGATGCCGTCGGCCGCGGAGCCACGTCCCGAGCTCAGAGCCGCGGCCGCGGCGGCAACTTCGGTCTGCGCACGCGGCTCCAGTTCGTGCAGCAGACGGACCTTCTGCTCCGCCGTTGCACACGCTATCCAGGCGCGGGCCACGGACTCGCGCACGGAGAGTTCCTCGCTCGTCAGCAGCGCCGCCTCGCGCGCCGCGGCAGCTTGCGCGCGCGCTGCGCGCAAGCGGCGTTTTTCGCCTCCGGTCACCTCTTGCATCACGCCGATCTTGCGCATCGTCATGAAATCACGCGTGAGGCTGAAGGCGTCGTCGCCACTCACCGGCAGGTTGTCGACGCCGGCTATGAGTTGTGGATCGGGCAAGGCGCCGGCCGGTGTGATCGCATCGGTCGCCGATTCCATCGCGGCGCGGCGCGCGGCAATCGCCGGTGACTGTGCGTCGGCCAGGCGCACGGCTTCGAACAGCGCCAGCGGCGCTCCGCTATCCGCGGCTGACGCCAGCCGTGCCAGGATCAGCGCCGCGACGATAAAGGCGACATTGAACCTGCGCGCCCCATTTGTATAACAATCCAGGTGTGTACTTTGCATGACAGCTCCGACGGCAAGTTGTGACGTGCCGCGCACGGCGCGGCGCCACGAGCGTTGCGGTCGGAACTCAAATCTGGAAAGTACAGTGCTGGATCGTCAGCGGAGGCGCGGTGCTGCGCGCGTCGATATTGTCGGCGCGGATTTCCTGGTTCGGCGCAACGACGGCCGGCGCGCGCAGCCAGGTCGTTGCCGGCAAGAGCGCAGCCGGCACGGCCGGAGCCGAAGCATGGTCGGAGGTCTGCGCGAGCGGGTGGCAATGCTGGTGGCAGCGCGACTTGTCCGAAGTGTCCGGCGAATGGCACGGCGGCATCTGCGCCGCAACGTCGCTCGCGGCATTGCCGCCATCGACCGGGCACACGTAAGCCGCCATCGCGAGTTGCTGGAACAGCAACCCGAGCAACGCGATCAGCGCTATGCAGCAGCGGTGGTGTCGGCGAAACGGCATTGCGTGTTATTGACCTCCGTCGGATCGGGCAAGACCCGCTCTCTCTGGCTTGGATCTTCCCTTGTCGATAGTCGCTGATCTTACTCCGGTCTCACTTGATCGTGATCACCCATTCGCTGCGCCGCTTCTTCGCAGCGCACCGCCGCGCTTGCCGGCCCGCATATGAACGCGAACGGCAAAGGTCTTGAACCGATCTGCGTCGACTGAGGACATATTTCACGCAGCGCATCTGCCCGATCCGGCCATGCGCATTTCAGGGGCCTGACGAGTACGGCGAGACCACGCCGTGTCGGCGTTGTTTGGCCTGAAGAAACGCGTATGGAAAGAGTCCTGCTGTTTGGCCATGAGATAGCCCTTATGACGTCTGTGTTTTCTCGAACTGCCACGTACCGGCTCCTTCTTGCGCTCGCGATGCTGGCTCTCGCACACAACGCTTGCGCGCTGCCGAGCTTCGCCCAGCAGACCGGACAGCCGTGCAACGCCTGCCACGTCGGCGCTTTCGGTCCGCAACTCACGCCATTCGGCCGCTCGTTCAAGCTCGGTGGTTACACGCTTGCGGCACCGGATTCGAACAGCATTCCGCTCGCTGCGATGCTCGTTGCCTCGTACACGCACACCAAGGCCGATCAACCCGACAACGCGGGACCGCACGATGGCCCCAACGACAACTTCTCGGTACAGGAAGCGTCGGTGTTCCTGGCAGGGCGCCTGTCCGACCATATCGGTTCGTTCGCGCAGGTCACGTATTCGGATATCGACCGGCTCGTGACGCTCGACAATGTCGACGTGCGTTACGCAACGCCGCTGAAGATCGGCGACAAGCCGGCAATATTCGGCGTCTCCGTCAACAACAACCCGACCGTTTCGGACGTGTGGAATACGGTACCGGCGTGGCGCTTCCCGTACATGGCATCCGAACTCGTGCCGGAGATGGCGGCCGCGCCGCTGATCGACGGCGGCCTCGAGCACCAGGTGCTCGGCATCAGCGGCTACGGATACTTCAACAATTCCTGGTATGCGGAACTCGGCGGCTACGGCTCGCTGTCGCGCGGGTTCCTCGACGCGGTGAACGTCGAGGACAGCGCCGGCAAGATATCGGGCATCGCGCCGTACTGGCGCGTCGCCTATTCGCACGATGCGAAAGGTCTCTCGTGGTCGCTCGGCGCATTCGGCCTGAATGCAAAAGTGCGTCCCGATCGTGCGCCGGGCCCGTCAGACAAGTACAACGACGTCGGCATCGACGGCACGCTGCAGCTGTTCGACATGGGCCCGCACGTCGTCACGCTGAACGGCACCTACACGCACGAGCATCAGGATCGCAATGCCTCGTTTGCCACGGGCGCAGCGGCGAATACTTCCGATCATCTCGATTCGACTTCGATCAACGCGTCCTACTACTACGACGCGCATTACGGGGTCACGCTGAGCCGCTTCTCGATCGACGGCAGCACCGACACCGGCCTGTACGCGCCGGAGCCGGCGAGCGGCAGCCGGACCGGGAAGCCGAACAGCGCCGGGACGATCATCCAGGCCGACTGGACCCCCTGGGGCGCCGCCGATTCGTGGCACGCGCCCTGGGCCAACCTGCGCATCGGCGTGCAGTACACGATCTACGACAAGTTCAACGGCGCGTCGAGCAACTACGACGGCTTCGGCCGAAGCGCGCACGACAACAACACGTTATTCCTTTTCCTGTGGACTGCGATTTGACGGCAGCACAGTACAGCGAGGTCATCATGTCAAATGTATACATCCAGCAAACCACGCGGCGCGGCATTCTGCGGCTGATCGGAGGAACGATCGTCTGGGCGGGAACATCGCGCCTTGGACGGTCTGCCGCAGAAGAGCTTCCTCATCTGACCGATGCGAATCCGGCCGCGGCGTCACTGAACTACACCGAAGACACCGGCACCGTCGACACGCGCAAGTTTCCCAGGCACACGGCGGACCAGCGCTGTGCGAACTGCAAGTTCTTCGAAGCCAGTTCGGGTGGCCAATACGCGCCCTGCCGCTTGTATCCCGGCAATGCCGTCAACGTGAACGGCTGGTGTATGGGATATGCCGCGAAGTGAACGTCTGATCCGTTTGCGGGCAATAACAAGAGCCAGGGAGGCGCCTGAAGGCGAATCGTTGGGTTGACCGTGCGATTCGTGCAATCCGGTCCGTGCACTGTGCGGACTCGGGACTCCAGAAGGGCCCAATCAGGACTCTGGGAGTCGATCCACTGCTGACGCCAGCGACGCCGGGAAACCGGTACGGCATCGTGTTGACGATCAGAACAGCAGCAAAACGTACATACGTATCTGCAAGGAGATTGCCATGAGTACTCAGAAGGTGAAATCCATCACGACATTGGTGGCGACGTGCACGCTGTCGCTTGTTTCCGCCGCCGCGTTCGCGGCGGGCGGTGCGCGCGAACACAATACCGCCGGCGCGATGCGGGCCGAAACGATGCATCCGGCAGGCACGATGCGAGCCGGAGGCGCGATGCAGTCGAGCGGCATGACAACGCGCGCAGGCACGACATCACAGGCCATGGCCGCGACGAAGCCGACCACAGCAACGGCACAATCCACCCGGACCGCACGCTCCACCACCGGGCAGCCGAATGCCAGCTGTGAAGATACCCCGAATCAGCCCGGCCACTCGATCTCGGCGCCTGGTTCGGCGTTCAATCCCGACGGCGTAGCCGGAACGCACTACGCCGGCGAGCAGCCGCAAAACTCGAAAAACCCGAACAGCGTGTCGCAGTACGACGTTGCCTGTACGCGTCCACAGCATTGACGGGTGAATGGCAGACCGCGTGGGCGCAGCTCGCGCCCCGCGGTCGTACTGATACATTTATTTGATAAACCAATAGCATGCAAGCACTTGATCAACTTTTTATTAGCACCCGGCCGAGACCGGCAAGAAGT
>DATIEJ010000018.1:0-5588 GCA_035455825.1 Rhodanobacteraceae bacterium
CGCCGACATGCCGGACGACGTGACGACACCGCCGGCGCCACCTTCGAGTTCGGCCAGCGCGCCGGCCAGCACGTCGCGGGTCGGGTTGCCCGAGCGCGTGTAGTCGTAACGGCGCTTCTGCGCGAACCCGGCGAAGCTGTAGTTGCTCGACAGATACAGAGGCGGCATGACCGCACCCTGCGCCGGGTCGCTATCGACGCCGGCACGCGCGGCGATCGTGGCGATGCGCCGGCTCATGGCGTGTTCTCCAGCGCAGCGGCGAGAATCGCGGAGACTGCAGCCTCCTCCTTCAGGAAAGCGTCGTGGCCGTGCGGCGAAGATATTTCCACCAGTTTGCAATTCTCGCCGGCGCGCTCGACGTATTCGTGCAGCAGCGACAGCGGCACGGTCAGGTCCTCCCGCACGGCGAAAACCGTCGTCGGTGCGCGAATCGTTTCCGGATCGATCTGGTGGCCGTCGAGCGAGCGGCCGAGGCAGCGGTAGGCGGCCGTGTCGAAGCGGCGGCTGAATGTCTCGCCGTGATGCCGTAGCCAGCCGACGACACCATCACGAGACGTGTCTTCGGCAAAACGCTGCTCGACACCTTCGGTCGTGCGATAACACAGCACGGCCAGAGACCGCGCCAGGGCAAGCGCCTCGGGCGTTTCGCCGCCGAGATCGAGGATCGCGCGCTGGATATGGCGCAGGCCGAGTCCGAACTGCGCCGGTCGATGCGCGGCGCTGAGCAGAACCAGTTTGCGCAGCCGATCGCCGAGCAATGCGGCAAGATGTTGCGCGACATTACCGCCGTAAGAAGCGCCGACCAAAAGATGAACGCGGCGCACGCCGAGGCGGTTCAGCAACAGCAACAGCGCTCGTGCCTGGTCCGCGGTCGACACGACCGGAAACTCGATCTCGCCGTTGGCCCCCGTGGATTGATCGCAACCGCCGAGCCAATCGATGCCGAGCAAGCGAAAGCGATGCGTGTCGAGTGTCTTGCCCGCGCCGCACTGGGCTTCCCACCAGCCGCGGCCTTCAGCCGAGCACGCGCGGCGGTGCGCGGAAATGCCGCCGAGCGCGATGATCAGCGGCGCGTCGGCCGGACCGGCGCACTGCCAGGCCAACCGTGCGTTTTCGATTGTTTGTCCGGATTCGAGGCGGAACGGGCCCGGCAGGTCGAGCACGCCCTGTTGCCACGCGCTCGTGGCGACGGACTCGGCGATCGTCTCGTTGTCGAGGGTGGCCTTGCGTTGCGGTTCCGCGCTCATGGGTGTCTCGCCGTTCATCGTTGATTCCAACGAGACGAGCGCTCCAGCGCGATCGCCTCATCTTCGCGGGTTTGCCGTGATCCTTGCGGATCGCGGGCCTCGCAGGAGTTGGCACCTGCCGCACTTGCGGTGGTTGCCCCGGCGTCTTCGAGCCTTTCTCTCGGCCGGTCTGGATGAGTACGGGCGAATCTTAGTGGTAAACCATTTTGGATGTCAAGACGTTTAGACGTCTATGTAAAGCAGGAACCAGGGACTAGGGACGAGGGGAGAGCGAGACAGACGGCGAATCGCGGGTGTAGGATGCGGTGAGCCTGGCGAACCGCATCGATCGCGAACGACGCGATACGCTGCGCCCGGAAGGGTGGACCTTGGGCCACCATGGTATTTCGCGTGCTTGCCGGTGGGCCGAGGCCACCCTACGCGGATTCCGGCGCGCGCCGCCGCGACGATGCAATGAATATCCCCACCAGCGACAGGGCCAGGCCAATCCAGCCGCTCGCCGCCGTCGGCCGCGCGAACAGGATCACGTCGAGCAGGAATGACAGCACCGGCTGCAGCAGCAGCAGCAAGCCGACCAGCGACGCCGGCAGCTGCGGCATTGCGCGCGCGATCAGCACCCAGCCGAGGACCTGGCCGAACAGGCCAAGACCGAGCAGCGACATCCACGATTGCGCGTCCGGAATCGCGAAGCCGGCATTCTCTGCGGCCACCGCGCCACCCAGCGCAATTGCGCACAACACGCTGACCAGGCACAACGTCCACTCCGGAGTAAGCCGCGAGCTGCGCATTTGCGCACGGCGCAGGCTCAGCATGAACACCGCGTAGGCGACGCCAGTCAGAAGGCCCAGCAGCACGCCGAAGCGATAAGCCGGCGTCAACTTGTCCCAGCCGACGCCGACGAGCAGGTACAGTCCCGCCAGCGCCAGCAGGACCCCGAGCGCGAATCGCCAGCCGGGCCGTTCGCGATAGAACACGATCCCGACGCCGGCCATGATGAATACCTGAAGGTTGCCGAGCAGCGTAGCCAGCCCCGGACCGACTTCGCGGATACTGCGGTGCCACATCATCAGGTCGACGCCGAACATCAGCGCCGGGAATGTCAGCACCAGCAATTCGGCCATCGAGGGCCGCCGCCACTGCCGGCGCGCGAGCAGCAGCACGAACAGCATGATGCCGCCGAACAGCATGCGATAGAACGCCGACGTGGTCGGCGCGACATGCGCCCAGCGCACGAAGATGCTCGTCGTGCTGATCAGCGCGGCGCCGATCGTCATGCGCACGAGGGCGCCGCGCGGAATTGCCGCGGTCTGCGTGTCAGTCATGGGGATTACCGGAACGAAGCCGGCCGCACTCAGGCCGGATCCGGTAACCAGCCGCCGTCGGGTTCGGGCTGCGCGCGCCGCTCGGACAGCGCGGCGTCGATCCGCTCGACGATCGACCGCGCCTGTGGCCAGTCGATCTCGGCGACCATCACGTTTACCAGAGCCAACGGCGGCAGCTCGCCGGCCGCGCCGGTCAGGTACTGGCCGCTGACGAACGAGGTGATGCCGGCGTGCTCGAGCGCATTCTTGACGAGATTCGCATCGATGATGTTTTCAGCCTCGTAGACGATTTTCACGCGCGGCTCCGGCAGGATGTTCCCAAGCTAACGCATTCGAGCGCTAGCGGTAAAGCTCTCTGCACGTCCTTCTCCCTTCGGGAGAAGGTGGCGCGCAGCGCCGGATGAGGGTCGGGTCATTCATCGACGTTGGTCCGAGCCCCGACCCTCACCCCTGCCCATCTCCCGATGGGAGAGGGGTTACCGAGCAGCGTCTGCGGTCTGCGCTAGCGCAAACACCTCGATATCGTCATCGCGATACACCGGCGCGCCAAAATGTTGCTCGATCTTCGGCAGGCACGTCCCGGCCATGTCCGGCCACTGCGGCGGCGGCTTCGCGGGCTTCGGCCACGAACGCAGATGCACGACGAGATAATCCGCGCCCGCGGTATCGCCGCGGAGCAGCTGCGAGACGTGCACGAAGTGATCGAGGCGCATGCCGGTCGCGGTATCCGGATAGTTACCGTAGTCAGCCGTGCCGCATTCCGGCGTCGACAATGCGATCTTGATGTACTGGCGATGGACCGCCTGGTACAGCGGCTGCGGGTCGGAATCGGTTTCCAGCGACCACGGCGTTTCGATCAGCGTCAGGCTGCGCGGCGGGCGGGTGCCGAGTTGCCGGTAGAAATCTGGAATCGGCCCATGCGGCAAAGTCGTCAGATACGGGTTCCAGTCCGGGTCGTAGTCGAACTGGAAGTATGGATCGCCCATGAACTGGTTCGGGTTGTACAGATATCCGGGAATCGGCCCGGCCAGATAGGTGCCCGCGAGAATCGCGCCGGCCAGGACTGTTTGCGCTGCCGACGATGGCACGAACGAAACAAGAGCGACGATCCCTTCGGCCATGGCCAGCAGCAGGAATGGCACCATCGGCTGGATGTAACGCGCGAAGTTCAGCGGGTGCTGCAGCCAGGTCGCATGCGACGCCGCGATCGCCGCGATCGCCACGAGCACGACGAAGCCCAGATAGGCGACGAGTTCGCGATCGCGCCGCCACGCGCGATGCACGCCGAAGGCGCCGATAACGATGCCGATTGCCAGCAGCCACGGACTGGAGATGCCGAAACAGATCAGCAGTGTGCGGTATCCGCTGTGCAGCGTGACCGAATCGGTGCCGGCTTTCGCGGCCAGCGAAATCCAGTCGTTCATCAGCGGCGGCAGCAGCGCGGCGGCGAGCGGCAGCGCCGTCGCGACGCCAAGAACGATGAGATCGCGTAACTGCCGCAAGCCCTGTGCGCGCCGCGCCTTCGCCGCACAGTCGCCGAGCGCAACGACGCCGTAGAAAATGAATGGCGTCAGCGCGAACGCCAACGTGATCAGATGCAGGTAGCCGGACAGGAATGCCGCCGCGACGTACAAGACCGCCCAGCCCCAGCGCCGTTCGCCGCGACGCCACCAGTGGTAGAACGCCAGGATCGCCACGACACACAGCAACGTCGTGATCGCATACGGCCGCGCGGTGCGCGAGTGATAGACCATCATCGGCGACAGCGCCATGAGACCGACCCAGGCGACGCGGACGGGCAGCGCAACCAGTGTGCGCGCGAGACCCGGCGCAGCCAGCAGAAGTCCGATCCCGGCGAGCAGCATCGGCAAGCGCATGCCCCACTCGGTCAATCCGCCGTGCGTATACAGGAAGCGAAAATACAGCGTCAGCGGAATGCTGTAGTCGGCAAAGCCGAAATGCGTGGCGATGTCATGCGCGTCGGCGCGCAGCAGCTTGTTGATCGCGTGCCATTCGTCGTCGAGCAGGATTTGCGTGTCGAGCTGGTACCAGCGCAGGAACGCGCCGGCGAGCAGCACCAGTGCCAGCAGCGCCAGCCAGACAGCGCGCTCGCGCCGACCCGCCGCTGGCGTCATTGCGCCGCCGCGCCGGGCTGCAGGCGCCACTGCGGCTGCATCGACAGGAATCTCGGCCGCAGTAGTCTCCAGCGCCACAGCCGGTAGGCAAGACTCGTGCTCAACACGCCGAAGCCGTAGCGCACGGAGCGGCGGAAACTGATCTGGCTGGCCTCGGGGAAGTACTTCGTCGGACACGATATCTCGCCGATGCGCATGCCGCATGCCAGCGCCTGCACGATCATCTGGTTGTCGAAAACGAAGTCGTCGGAGTTCGCGGCCAGCGGCAGCGTTTCCAGCACGCGGCGCGAGAACGCGCGATAGCCGGTGTGGAATTCCGACAGCTTGGAACCGACCAGCACGTTCTGCGCGAATGTGAGCAGGCGGTTGAACACGTATTTGTAGCGCGGCATTCCGCCGGCCAGCGCCGTGTTGCCGAGGATGCGCGAGCCGAGCACGACATCGTAGACATCCGACGCGACCATCGCCGCCATGGCCGTGATCAGGCGTGGTTCGTACTGGTAGTCCGGATGCAGCATCACGACGATGTCGGCGCCGGCAGCGAGCGCGAGCGTGTAGCAGGTCTTCTGGTTGCCGCCGTAACCGCGATTGACCGGATGCTGGTGCGCGCGGATGCCCAGGCGCGCGGCAACGGCGAGCGTCGCGTCCTCGCTGGCATCGTCGACGAGCAGCACTTCGTCGACGACATCGAGCGGAATCGCGCGATAGCAGGTCTCGAGCGTCTTCTCCGCGCGGTACGCGGGCATCACGACGACGATTTTCTTGTGATGCAGCATGCTGGTGGGATTCCGCTCGACCTATCTTGTCCGACGACGCGGATTGTCCCATGGCCCACTGCGCGGACCAAGGGAAACTGGCGATGTCAATCGAGACTACCGTAGAGA
>DATIEJ010000019.1:0-3501 GCA_035455825.1 Rhodanobacteraceae bacterium
CGAATGGTCGTCGAACTGGACCGCGACGCGCCGCTTCGTCGATTCCGTATTGAAAGGAGCCATATCATGACAACCACTCCGAAGACCATCGATGAATACCTGGAGCAATTGCAGGCGGCGTTGAAAGACGCCGACCGCGCGATGACCCAGGATGCTCTCTACGATGCGGAAGAGTACCTGCGCTCGGAGCTGGCCGAACATCCGGAGTGGGACGAGGCGACGATGCTGGCGAATGTCGCGACGAGCTATGGCGCGCCGGAAGAAGTCGCGGAGATTTATCGCGACAAGGAAACCCAGGTCGAGAATGCGTTGCGGCCGCCGGCCGCTTCGCCGCGGCGCTCGCCGCTCGGCCGGTTCTTCTCGGTGTTCGGCGATCCGATCGCGTATTCGTCCCTGTTCTACATGCTGCTTTCGCTCGCGACCGGCATTTTCTACTTCACCTGGGTCGTGACCGGCATGAGTCTGTCGCTGGGGCTCTCGATCCTGATCATCGGACTGCCGTTCGCCGTGCTGTTTATCTCGACGGTACGGGCGCTGTCGCTGGTCGAGGGCCGCCTGATCGAGTCGATGCTCGGCGTGCGCATGCCGCGCCGGCCACTGTATGCCGATCGCGGCAAGCCGTTCAGTGCGCGGATCAAGGCGATGTTCGTCGATCCACGCACGTGGTCCACGCTGCTGTACATGGTGATGAAGTTGCCGCTCGGCATCATCTACTTCGTGTTCGCGGTGATCGGCCTGACCGTGCCGCTGACGCTTGCGCTCAGTCCGATAACCAAGGCGACGATCGGCATCGGCATCATCAATTACGACGATGTAGTGATTGCGCCGCCGCTCTGGGCGTTGCCGCTGACGCTGCCGATCGGCATCGCGCTACTGTGCCTGACGTTGCACATGGCACGCGGAATAGGGCAGATGCAGGGCCAGCTCGCCAAGCACTTTCTGGTCAAGACAGCGCAGTACTGACGATCTTTGCCTCTCCCGCTGGCGGGAGAGGCCGGCGCGCGCGGCGCGCCGGGGGAGGGTGGCGGTGGGCCAGGCGAGATCGCCTTCGATTGCGCCACCCTCATCTGACCGCCATGGACGGCGGAAATGCCGAAAATGCAGGAGCGCTTTTCGGCCGCCTGACTCGCGCCGTCCATGGCGCTCGCCCTTCGGGCCAGCTACGCTGTTCGCAGGCGCTCCAGGCGCCTGCAGTCGGCACCTTCTCCCGCCAGCGGGAGAAGGGATAAGCCGCTGAGGCTTCTGCTCTCTAGGCTCTTCCAGCCTTTCGCGCCGGTGCAGCCTTGGTCTTCCCTGCGTGCTGACGAATGAACTCGCGCACGTCCGGATAGACGACCTCGCGCCAGCGCCGGCCGCTGAAGATGCCGTAGTGACCGGCGCCCTTGACCGTCAGATGCCGCTTCTGGCCGGCCTTTATACCTGTACACAATGCGTGGGCAGCTTCGGTCTGGCCGGTCCCGGAAATGTCGTCGAGCTCGCCTTCGATCGTGAACAGCGCCGTTTTCCTGATGTCTTCGGGCGCCACGCGCTTCCCGCGCACGTGCCAGGTGCCGCGTGGCAGCGCGTGCTCCTGGAACACCGTGCGGACGGTATCGAGGTAATACTCGGCCGGCATGTCGAGCACCGCGTTGTACTCGTCGTAGAACTGGCGGTGCGATTCGGCGTCATCGAGATCGCCGCGCAGCAGGTCCTGATAGAAGTCCCAGTGCGACTGGAAGTGGCGGCTCGGATTCATCGCGACGAAGCCGGCGTGCTGCAGGAAGCCCGGATAGACGCGCCGTCCGGCACCGGGGTAGTTCGGCGTCACGTCGTGGATCACGTTCGTCTCGAACCACGACATCGGCTGCGTCGTCGCCAGATCGTTTACCTTGGTTGGCGAAACGCGCGTGTCGATCGGCCCGCCCATCATCGTCATCGTGAGCGGCGTCGCTTCGCCGGCGGAGGCCAGCAGAGAAATCGCCGCCAGCACGGGGACGGTCGGCTGGCATACGCTGACCACGTGCAGCTTTTCCGCGCCGATATGGCGGATGAAATCCTTGATGTATTCGACGTAGTCGTCGAGGTGGAACGGCCCGGCGGACAACGGCACCATGCGCGCGTCGATCCAGTCGGTGATGTAGACCTTGTGGTCCTGCAGCAGCGTGCGCACCGTGTCGCGCAACAACGTGGAGTGATGGCCCGACAGCGGCGCGACGACGAGGACCGACGGTGCGCTCTTCAATTCCTTCAGCGTTTCGAGTTCGTCGCTGTAGCGCTTGAAGCGCACGAGATTGCAGAACGGCTTGCTGAGTGCGACCTGTTCGACGATCGGAACGGCGTATCCGTTCACCTGCACGGTGCCGATGTCGAAGGCAGGCTTTTCGTAATCCTTGCCGAGGCGATAGAGCAACTCGTAGTTGGCCGCGACTCGGTCGGCGCCGGGGAGGCGTGACATCCAGTTGTCATTGCCGGAAAAAAACTTCGCGCCAGCCTCGGACCACGCCACGAGTGGCTGCAACATGGTGCGATTGAATTCATGCAAGTGGTACAGCATCAGTATCCTCTGTGGTTTCGCGGCGCGACGCGCATCGGCTGAAAATCGCGGATGTAACCGTTTACATATACCATCCTTTAGGCAAAAAATCCCCACGGCTGCGCACGAAAGCGCGCGTCGCAGGACGTGGCGCGCTTGGCGCAGCACCAATCGGCAAGGACGACTCTGGCGGAGCCGCGCGCGCCCGCACGCTGGACGCCGCGTGCGCTGTGCCCTCGAACGGCCGGGCCGTCCCGTATTCCTGCCGGAAGCCGGAAGCGAAAACGACCAAAGTCGCGACTTCTCACGTTCGCCATGGACGAGTAGACTCGGCCCGAGGCCGCCGCGGCCGTCGTGGAGGATTTGGTGAAGCCAACGGATATTCGCGTACCCGACTATTTCCACAAAGTCGTCGACTGCCAATGGGCATGCCCCGCCCACACTCCGGTTCCTGAATACATTCGTCTGATTGCAGCCGGGCGTTACTCCGACGCCTACATGGTCAACTGGAAATCCAATGTATTTCCGGGAATTCTCGGCCGCACCTGCGACCGACCATGCGAGCCGGCTTGCCGGCGCGGACGCGTCGAAGAGAACAACGGCGCCGAGGGCGACAAGAGCAAGCCCGAACCGGTCGCGATCTGCCGATTGAAACGCGTCTGCGCGGACAACAAGGATAACGACGCGATTCGCGCGCGCATGCCGAAGCCGGCCGCGCGCAAGAACGGCAAGCGCATCGCCTGCGTCGGGGCCGGTCCGGCATCGTTGACCGTTGCGCGCGATCTTGCGCCTCTGGGCTACCACGTCACCGTGTTCGAGGCCGAAAAGAAGGGCGGCGGCTTCATGCGCACGCAGGTGCCGCGCTTTCGTCTGCCGGAAGCGGTCATCGACGAGGAAGTCGGATATATCCTGGACCTCGGCGTCGAGTTTCGCGGCAACTCGCGAATCGATTCTCTGAAGGCGCTGCTCGCGCAGGACTACGATGCCGT
>DATIEJ010000020.1:0-9747 GCA_035455825.1 Rhodanobacteraceae bacterium
GCCGGGCTTCTGCTCCAGCTTGCACTTCGAGTCAACCGCGCGCGCGGGACTCTTGAGGCTCAGATCAGCGCCCTCGCGACGAGCGAGCTTGCAGGTGGGACCCAGATAACGTGCCATTTAATTGTTCTCTCTCTCTTTCAAGGAACCGCGCCATCGATGGCCGGTTCTTGATCCTGCGACCAGGAATGACCGCAATTACACCCTGCGGCGCTTCGGGGGACGGCAGCCGTTGTGCGGAATCGGCGTGACGTCGACGATGTTGGTGACCTTGTAACCCAGAGCGTTCAACGAACGTACGGCGGATTCGCGTCCCGGACCTGGGCCCTTGATGCGAACCTCGACCGACTTCACGCCATATTCCTGCGCGGCACGCCCGGCCTTCTCGGCGGCGACCTGCGCTGCAAACGGAGTCGACTTGCGCGAACCGCGAAAACCCGCGCCGCCCGACGTCGCCCACGACAGGGCATTGCCCTGGCGATCGGTGATCGTCACGACCGTGTTGTTGAACGACGCCTGCACATGCACGATGGCATCGGTAACGACGCGCTTGGTTTTCTTCTTGGTCTTGGCAACGACCGGCTTATTCATGAGATCGGTTTTCCGAATTGTGTTCTATGAAAATTCAGGGCTGAATGCTGAGGGCTGAAGATCAGGAGCGGTTCGGCGTTCCGGCTTTTCAGCCCTCAGCCCTAGGCCCTCAGCCCTTTTTCATCAATTCTTCTTGATCGCGCGACGCGGACCCTTGCGGGTACGGGCGTTCGTGCGCGTACGCTGGCCGCGCACGGGCAGGCCGCGACGGTGACGCATGCCGCGATAGGTGCCCAGATCGATCAGGCGCTTGATGCTGATGCCGACTTCGCGGCGCAGATCGCCCTCGACCGTAAACTTTGCCACTTCGTGGCGAAGCTTTTCGACCTCGGCCTCGGTCAGCGACTTGATCTTGGTCGTCGGGTCGACGCCCGCCGACAGACAAAGCTGCTTCGACCGCGAGCGGCCAATGCCAAAAATGCTTTGCAGACCGATACTGACATGCTTCTGTACCGGCAGATTGACACCTGCAATGCGCGCCATGCACTATTCTCCAGATAACTTTATGCGCAGTGAACTGCGGATTGTACCCGGTTTTTGGCCTGATCGAAAGCCCAAAATCCGGACATTAATGACTTTTTTGCCCAAATCCAGCCGGCGCGCTCAGCGCGCGCCACCGCGGCCGTAGCCCTTCAGGTTCGCCTTCTTGAGCAGACTCTCGTACTGGTGCGAGACCAGATGCGCCTGCACCTGGGCCGTGAAATCCATGACCACGACGACCACGATCAGCAGCGACGTGCCGCCAAAGTAGAACGGGACGTGCCAGGTCTGCTGCAGGAAGGTCGGAATAAGGCAGACCGCGACCAGGTACAGCGCACCGGCGCCGGTAAGGCGGGTCAGCACGCCATCGATGTATTCGGTCGTCGCCCGGCCCGGACGGATGCCCGGAATCAGCGCGCCCGACTTTTTTAGATTCTCCGCCGTCTCGTTCGAGTTGAACACGAGCGCGGTGTAGAAGAACGCGAACACGATGATCAGGGCCGCGTAGATGATCTCGTACAGCGGCTCGCCCGGGCTCAGGGCCGCGGTGACCGACTGCAGCCAGCGGATATCGGTGCCGTTGCTGAACCACGAGGACGCCGTCGCCGGGAACATGATCAGCGACGAGGCGAAGATCGCCGGAATCACGCCGGACATGTTCAGCTTGAGCGGCAGGTGCGAACTCTGGTTCATGTACGCCTGGCTGCCACCTTGGCGCCGGGCATAATTCACCGTAATTCGGCGCTGGCCGCGCTCGACGAAGACCACGAACGCAGTCACGCCGAGCACGATGGCCAGAACGACCAGAACCTGGACGAAGTTGAGCTGGCCGTTTTGCGCCAGGCCCAATGTCGACACGACCGCATGCGGCAGACCAGCGACGATGCCGGCGAAGATCAACAGCGAAATGCCGTTGCCGACGCCGCGCTCGGTGATTTGCTCGCCCAGCCACATCAGGAACATCGTACCGGCCGTGAGGCCCACGACCGCCGTAAAGATGAAGCCCGGACCCGGAGCAAATACCACCGGCGTTCCGCCGGACGCGCCCTGGTGCTGCAGCATCGTGGCGATGCTGAATGCCTGGAAGCCCGCCAGGCCGACCGTGCCGAAGCGCGTGTACTGGGTCAGCTTGCGGCGGCCGGACTCGCCTTCCTTGCGCAGCGCCTGCCAGGCCGGGAAGACCGAGGCGAACATCTGCACGATGATCGACGCCGAGATGTACGGCACGACGCCGAGAGCGAACAGCGAGAAGCGCGCGAGCGCGCCGCCCGAAAACATGTTGAACATATCGACGATGCCGCCACCCTGGCGCTCGATCAGAGCCGACATCGCCTCGGAATTCACGCCCGGAACGGGGATGAACGAGCCGAGCCGATAGACGATCAGCGCCAGAACGACGAACAGGATGCGCTGCTTGAGCTCGGTCAGCTTGCCGAGCCCTGAGAGCATGTTGGCCTGGGGAGCCGCCACTGGCTACTCCACGCTTCCGCCGGCCGCTTCAATAGCGGCCTTGGCGCCGGCGGTGGCGCCCACGCCCTTGAGCTTGACCGCGCGCTTGATCTCGCCGCGCTTGACGATCTTCGCGCGAATCGCGCGGTTCTCGACCAGTCCGGCAGCCTTCAGCGCGGCGAAGTCGATGGTGTCGCCCTTGAGCGAGTCGAGCTTGTACAGCAGGACCTCGGAGCACTGATGCCCGATCTTCGAGCTGAAGCCGACCTTCGGCAGCCGGCGCTGCATCGGCATCTGGTCGCCTTCGAAACCGGCCTTGACCTTGCCCTTGCCGGTACGCGCGAACTGTCCCTTGTGGCCGCGGCCGGCAGTCTTGCCGAGGCCCGATCCGATGCCGCGACCGACGCGCACGCGTTCTTTGCGCGAACCCTTAGCCGGCTTGAGTGTGTTCAGATGCATTGCATAACTCCTGCGATTGCGGTGCTCAGGCGTCGTTTTCGACGCGGACGAGATAGCTGACCTTGTTGATCAGACCGCGCACCTGGGGACTATCCTTCAGTTCGCGCACGTCGTTGAGCTTGTTGAGGCCGAGCGCCTTGACGCTCAGACGATGCTTCCACTGGCAGCTGTTCATGCTCTTGTACAGCCGCACGCGGACCGTTGCCGCCTTGTCCGACTTCGCCTTAGCCTTGACCATAACCGCCTACCTCCTCGACCTTCTTGCCACGCTTGGCGGCGATGCGCTCGGGCGTCGCCATGGCCTGCAGACCCTTGATCGTCGCGCGCACCAGATTGATCGGGTTGCGCGAACCAACGGCCTTGGCCAGAACGTTCTTGACTCCGACGACTTCGAGCACCGCTCGCATGGCGCCGCCGGCGATCACACCGGTACCTTCCGAGGCCGGCTGCATGTACACACGCGCCGCGCCATGGTTGGCCTTGACGGCGTGCCACAACGTGCCGTTGTTGAGCTTCACGCTGGTCATGCCGCGACGCGCGCGTTCCATGGCCTTGGAAATCGCCACCGGAACCTCGCGTGCCTTGCCGTAGCCGAAACCGACCTTGCCGTCGCCATCGCCGACCACGGTCAGCGCGGTGAAGCTCATCTGCCTGCCGCCCTTGACCGTCTTGGCCACGCGGTTGACGGCGATGAGTTTTTCCAGCATGCCGTCGCTGTTTTCACGATCATTCGTTGACATTCGTTTTCACCTTCGTTGCCGCTCGCGGATGCGATGCGGGCTTTACTTGCGGCTGGGCCGCTTAGAGTTGTGTGTTTCTTGGGGCTGAGGCCCTAGGGCTGAGGGCTGAAAGTCAAAAGCGCAGCGCGCCCATTACTATCAGCCCTCAGCCCTCAGCCCTCGTCCCTCGCCATCAGAACTTCAATCCACCCTCGCGCGCCGCATCCGCCAGCGCCGCAATGCGGCCGTGGTAGCGGAATCCGGAACGGTCGAACGCAACCTTCTCGACGCCAGCGGCTTTCGCCTTTTCGGCGATTGCCTTGCCGACAGCCGCCGCGGCAGTCTTGTTCTTCGTGCCTTTCAGATCCTTGGCCAGATCCTTCTGCACCGTCGACGCGGCGGCCAGCACCTTGACGCCGTCGGCCGAAATGACCTGGGCGTAGATGTGCTGATCGCTGCGATGCACGGTCAGGCGCGGAACATTGAGTTTCGCGATATGGCTGCGCGTGGCTTTCGCGCGACGCAGTCTTGCTGGGTTCTTGTCCACTGTCTTCTCCAATGACCGTCCTGATCGGCGAACCGGCCATCATGGCCAGCCTTGTTCGAAATCGTAGGGTGGGACTTGGCCCACCGTCCTCGCGATGCGGCTTACGCCTTCTTCGCTTCCTTCAACGTGATCTTCTCGCCCGAGTAGCGCACGCCCTTGCCCTTGTACGGCTCCGGCGGACGGAAAGCGCGGATCTTCGCCGCTACTTCACCGACGCGCTGCTTGTCGGCACCCGCGATCAGCACTTCGGTCTGCGTCGGCACGGTGATCGTGATGCCGTCCGGAGCGGTGAAGACCACCGGGTGCGAGAAGCCGAGCGTCAGGTTCAAGTCCTTGCCCTGGATCGCCGCGCGATAACCCACGCCGACCAGGTCGAGCTTGCGCTGGTAACCTTCGCTGACGCCCTTGACCATGTTGGCCAGCAGCGCGCGCGTCGTACCGGCCATCTTGTCGGCCGCCGCCGTCGCCGGCTTGCACTGGACTTCAGCGCCCTGCACGTCGACCTGGACGTCCTGCGGCATCGCGAACTTCAGCGTGCCCTTCGGACCCTTCACCGTAATCAGATCTTTGGCCACGGTGCACTCGACCCCTTTGGGGAGCGCAACCGGCATCTTGGCTACACGAGACATAAGTTCAATACTCCAGTAATCAAGCCACGGTGCCGAGGACTTCGCCGCCGACGCCCTTCGCGCGCGCCTGCACTTCCGTCATGATCCCGGCCGGGGTCGAAATGATCGCGATGCCGAGACCGCCCATGACCTTGGGCAGCTCGTCCTTGCCGCGATACACGCGCAGGCCGGAGCGGCTGACGCGGTCGAGCTTTTCAATCGCGGGCTTGCCTTCGAAGTACTTCAGCGCGATCTCGAGTACGGCCTTGTTGTTTTCGGCGCGCGAGACCTGCACGTCGCGGATGTAGCCTTCGTCCTTCAGGACCTTGGCGATAGCCAGCTTCACTTTCGATGCCGGCATGCGCACGGTCGCCCGGGCCGTGGCCTGGGCGTTGCGGATACGCGTGAACATATCGGCGATGGGATCAGTCATGCTCATGTTGCTTGTTCCTTATGTATCGATGAACGATTCGGTTCGGAATTTGTTCCGCCACGAACCATTCGTTGAGCGTCGATATCCGATGGGTTTGAAAATCTCTTAACTCTTACCAGCTGGCCTTGCGCAGACCCGGCACGTCGCCGCGCATGGTCGCTTCGCGCAGCTTGTGACGGCCGAGCGCGAACTTGCGATAGACGCCGCGCGAACGGCCGGTCAGCGAGCAGCGGTTGCGCTGACGCGTCGGGCTGGCGTCGCGCGGCAGCTTTTGCAGCTTCGTCTGCGCAGCCATCTTGTCGTCGTACGACGACTTCGGGCTGAGCACGATCGCCTTGAGTTCCTTGCGGCGCGTCGCGTACTTCTTGACGATCTTCGCGCGCTTCTTCTCGCGCTCAACCATGTTGGTCTTTGCCATGCCGGTATCTCTTTATGTCAGTTGCGGAACGGGAAGCTGAATGCTTCCAGCAGTGCCTTGGCTTCTTCGTCGGTGCGCGCGGTCGTCGTGATCGCGATATCCATGCCGCGCATCGCATCCACCTGGTCGAAGTCGATTTCCGGGAAGATGATCTGTTCCTTGATGCCCATGTTGTAGTTGCCGCGGCCATCGAACGAACGTCCGCCCACGCCGCGGAAGTCGCGCACGCGCGGCAGCGCGATGTTCACCAGGCGGTCGACGAACTCGTACATGCGGTTGCGGCGCAAGGTCACCTTGCAGCCGATCGGCCAGCCATCGCGAATCTTGAACGTGGCGATCGACTTGCGCGCCAGCGTCGTGACCGGCTTCTGGCCGGCGATCTTCGCCATGTCGGCGAGCGCATTTTCCATGATCTTCTTGTTGCCGACTGCCTCGCCCACGCCCATGTTCAGCGTGACCTTGGACAGGCGCGGCACCTGCATGACGTTCTTGTAGCCGAACCGCTCCATCAGCTTCGGAACGATCTGCTCTTTGTAGACTTTTTCCAGACGGGTCGTCATGTCATGGCTCCTTATGCGTCGACCTGTTCGCCGCTGCGGCGGAACACGCGGACCTTGCGGCCGTCGTCGAGCGACTTGAAGCCGACGCGCTCGCCCTTGCCCGATGTGCCGTTGACCAGCATCACGTTGGACGCGTGGATCGACGCTTCGCGCTCGACGATGCCGCCAGGCTGGTTCGCCTGCGGATTCGGCTTGGTGTGACGCTTGACCAGGTTGATGTTCTGCACCACGACGCGGTCTTCCGCGACGCGCAGCACTTCGCCCTTCTGGCCCTTGTATTTGCCGGTGATCACGATGACTTGATCACCTTTGCGTATACGGTTCATGACTGTTCTTCCAATTTGTTGGGTCTTTAGGGCTGAGGGCCTAGGGCTGAGGGCTGAAGATCAAAAGCGCAGCGCGCGTAATCTTTTTTTCAGCCCTCAGCCCTCAGCTCTCAGCCCTGCTTTTCAAAGTACTTCCGGTGCCAGCGACACGATCTTCATGAAGCGCTCGGTGCGCAGTTCACGCGTGACCGGCCCGAAGATGCGCGTACCGATCGGTTCGAGCTTGTTGTTCAACAACACCGCCGCGTTGCCATCGAAGCGGATCAGCGAACCGTCGGCACGGCGCACACCCTTGCGCGTACGTACGACGACCGCGTCGTAAACCTCGCCCTTCTTGACCTTGCCGCGCGGAATCGCGTCGCGGACCGAAACCTTGATGATGTCGCCGATGCCTGCATAACGGCGCTTGGAACCGCCAAGCACCTTGATGCAGAACAGAAGCTTCGCACCGCTGTTGTCTGCCGCGGCCAACGTGGTTTGCATCTGGATCATGGTGTGTTCTCCTCAAACTTCCACGTCGTCACTGCGCCGCGCGCGTGAGCACTTCGATCACGCGCCAATTCTTGGTCTTCGACAGCGGACGGCATTCGGCAATGCGCACCATGTCGCCTTCCTTGCACTCGCCTTTTTCGTCGTGTGCATGGACTTTGGTCGAACGGCGCACGATCTTGCCGTACAGAGGATGCGGCACCTGACGCTCGAGCAGCACCGTCACCGTCTTGGCCATCTTGTTGCTGACGACACGACCTTCGATCGTGCGCAGCGCTTTGGTCTGTTCGTTCATCACTTTTCGCCTTTGGCCGCGCTCGAGGTTTTCTCGCCGATCAGCATCTTGACCTGCGCGATCTCGCGCTTGACGCGCTTGAAATGGTGCGTCTGCTTCTGTTGCCCTGAACCTTTCTGCATGCGCAGGTTGAACTGCTCGCGGCGCAGCTCGACGAGCTGCTCGGCCAGGTCCTGTGCGGATTGGGTACGAAGTTCTTTGAATTCCATCACAGCACCGTGCGATTCACGAATTGGGTCTGCACCGACAGCTTGGCCGCAGCCAGGCGGAACGCCTCGCGCGCGGTCGACTCGTCGACACCTTCGATTTCATACAACATGCGTCCCGGCGCCACGACGGCAACCCAGAACTCCACGTTGCCCTTGCCGTTGCCCATACGCACTTCGATCGGCTTCTTGCTGATCGGCTTGTCCGGGAACACGCGGATCCACAGCTTGCCGCCGCGCTTGACGAAGCGCGTCACGCAACGGCGCGCCGCTTCGATCTGGCGCGC
Organism: Rhodanobacteraceae bacterium; assembly: GCA_035455825.1. Taxonomy (GTDB): domain Bacteria; phylum Pseudomonadota; class Gammaproteobacteria; order Xanthomonadales; family Rhodanobacteraceae; genus Rudaea. The sequence continues at coordinate 7,865 of DATIEJ010000020.1, forward strand.
GGTCAGGTGGCCGTGCGTCGTCGCTTTCAGGCCGTATTCGCCGAAGCTGACCTTGTTGCCGACGTAGCTCAGGCCGCGGTTCCGGCTCTTTTGTACCTTGCGATATTTTGTGCGTTTGGGTTGCAGCATGTTCGTTTCCTAGTGTTACTTTTTGCGACGATCCAGGATCGCGAAGATCAGGAGGGCGCCGTAATCAGTTACTTTGCCGCCCGGGGTTCACGCGGCTCGCGATGTTCACGCGGTTCGCGATGCTCGCGCGGCTCGCGGCGTTCGCGGCCACCGGGTGCCTCGCGGCCCTCTTCCTTCGTTTCCTGGTTCGCGGCGTGCAGGTCGAAAATCTCGCCCTTGTAGATCCACACCTTGATACCGATGATGCCGTAGGTCGTCTTGGCTTCCGCGAAACCGTAGTCGATGTCGGCGCGCAGCGTATGCAGCGGCACGCGGCCTTCGCGGTACCATTCCGAGCGCGCGATTTCCGCGCCGTTCAAGCGGCCACCGACGTTGATCTTGATGCCCAGCGCGCCGAGGCGCATCGCGTTGCCGACCGAGCGCTTCATCGCGCGGCGGAACATGATGCGGCGCTCCAGCTGCTGCGCGATCGACTCGGCGACGAGCTGCGCGTCGATCTCGGGCTTGCGCACTTCGGCCACGTTGATGTGGGCCGGAACGCCCATCATCTTGCTGACGTCCTTGCGCAGCTTCTCGATGTCTTCGCCCTTCTTGCCGATCACCACGCCCGGACGCGCCGTGTGAATGGTGATGCGCGCGCTCTTGGCGGGACGCTCGATCAGGATCTTCGACACACCGGCCTGGGCGAGCTTCTTGTGCAGCATCTCGCGTACCTTGAGGTCCGCGGTCAGATACTGCGCGTACTCGCGCTTGTTCGCGTACCACTTGGAATTCCAGTCTTTGGAAATCCCGAGGCGAATGCCGGTTGGATGAACTTTGTGACCCATCGTGATTTTCCTTAAGAGCCCACGACCACGGTGATATGGCTGGTGCGTTTGACAATGCGCGAGCCGCGGCCCTTCGCACGAGCGTGCATGCGCTTGAGCTGCGGACCTTCGTCCACGGTGATCGTTGCGACTTTCAGGTCGTCCACGTCGGCACCGAGGTTGTTCTCGGCGTTCGCGACCGCGGACAGCAGGACCTTCTTGACCAGCACTGCCGCCTTCTTGTCGCTGAACGCGAGCAGGTTGGTTGCCCGGCCGACCGCCAGTCCACGCACCTGGTCGGCGACCAGGCGCACCTTCTGCGCAGAGATACGCGCACCGCGCAATATTGCTTTGGCTTCCATCGTCATGACCCCGCTTTCGCTTCGGCGGCTTTCTTGTCGCCGGAATGACCCTTGAACGTGCGCGTCGCGGCGAACTCGCCGAGCTTGTGCCCGACCATGTTCTCGTTGACCAGCACCGGTACGTGGGCCTTGCCGTTGTGCACCGCAATCGTGAGTCCGACCATTTCCGGCAGGATCATCGAACGGCGCGACCATGTCTTGATCGGACGCTTGGTATTCGTGGCCGACGCCACCTCCACCTTCTTGAGCAGGTGCAGGTCGACGAACGGGCCTTTCTTCAGTGAACGTGCCATGGTGTTGTCCTGGTAAATCAGCTGCGACGGTCGCGCACGATGAACTGGTTGGTCCGCTTGTTCTTGCGGGTCTTGTAACCCTTGGACGGCTGACCCCACGGGGATACCGGATGCGGGTTGCCCTGTCCGGCACGGCCTTCGCCGCCGCCGTGCGGATGGTCGACCGGATTCATCGCCGCGCCACGCACGGTCGGACGAATGCCGCGCCAGCGCTTCGCACCGGCCTTGCCGAGCTTGCGCAGGTTGTGTTCGGAGTTGCCGACTTCGCCGATCGTCGCGCGGCAGTCAGCCGG
>DATIEJ010000021.1:0-14166 GCA_035455825.1 Rhodanobacteraceae bacterium
CGGCGAAGGCGGCCATCTGGGGCGCGAAGAAATCGATACGATCATCCCGGCGCTCGAACAGCTGCGCGCGGCCGGCTTCGATCTGGCCGGTCCGCTGCCGGCCGACACGGCGTTCCTGCCGTCACAACTCGTGCGTTTCGATGCCGTGCTGGCGATGTATCACGACCAGGGATTGCCCGTGCTCAAGCACGCGGGCTTCGGTCACGCCGTCAACGTGACGCTCGGCTTGCCCTACATCCGCACGTCGGTCGACCATGGCACTGCGCTCGACCTGGCCGGCACCGGCAAGGCCGATGCCTCGAGTCTCGAAGCCGCCGCGCGGCTCGCGCTGGAGCTTGCTGCGCGCCGGGCTGCGTGATGGCGCGACGACCGGCGCCTGCTCAGGGTTGAATGCCCATCTGCCGCTTGAGCGAGAACATCCGCATCGTGTTCTCGGCAGCCTCGTCCTGGATCGCGTGCAAGAGCTTGTGTCGCAGCTCGTAGAACTTCGCGGAGTCGAGCGTGCGCGGTGAATTGCGCAGGTGGACATAGAATTCCGCCCCGCCGGTCCGCGTCGCTTCGAGCAGATCGAAGCGCGTCAGTTCGAGCCGGCGCAACTCCAGCGCGAGCAGGCAGAACGAGCACGGCGTGAACGCCCAGCAATGCGTATCGACGTACTCGTAGTCGCCGCTTTCGCGCCGCGCCCGCCACGCGGCAAAACTTTCCTCGAGCGACTTGTTCGCGCTGACCATGCCCGGATCGGATTTCTGGTCGAACACGAATTTCGCCGCATCGCCGCCATAGGTCGCGTGCAGGCTGCTGCTCAGGAAAACCTGCGCGAGGCGCGGCTTCGTGCGGTCTTCGAAGAACGCCTCGATGAAATCCGCGGTCGTCGAATACGGTTTGAAGTAGTCGAAGCAACCGCGCTTGTCCGGGACTGCCATCGACAGCATGCCGTCGGGCTTCAACACCTCGCCGCAGCCCTGCAGGAATTTCACCGGGTTCGGCAGGTGCTCGAAATTGTGCGAGGAGATGACGTAGTCGAACGTCCCGAGTTCGCCGCGTGCTTCGACCAGTTTCTTAATGTCGACCGCCGACCCGACGATATCGACATCCTCGATGCGCTCGATAAGGGCATCGTCGACCTGCGGGTCGTCCCGGGCGCGCTGATGCAGTGTCGCCGTGTCGAAGAAGTCCAGCGTGACGCAGTTGTAGCCTTCGCGCTTCGGCACGATCGGAGAATGCCACGGCGCGATCTCGATGCCGCGCATCGCCTTCGTAATGTACTTCGTGATGTGCTGCTGGCGGGTCATGGATCCCTGCATCGCGACTGCGCAGCCGCGTCGCGTGCGCGGCGGCGCTCTCGGCGGGGATTGTACTGCGCAGCGTGTCGCACAGCCGCGCCCATGAGCGCGGCGGGACCAAAAGGCCGGGCTCCTCGTTCAGCGGAGGCTGGATGGCGCCTGCCGACAGGCGCCGTGGATCAAGAGGCGTTGCTGCAGGGCTTCGCGAGCACCGGAACGGGCGGCGCCGCGCGGGCGAACCCCGGTATCTTCTCGAAGATCAGCGCCACGGCGAACAACACCAGACCGCAACCGATTGCGCTGGCCCAGGTGACGGCTTCACCGAGGAACATGGCGCCCCACAGCTGCGCGAATACCGGCACGATGAACGTCACCGTGACAGCACGCTCGCTGCCGGCGTCGCGGATCAGTCGATAGAACAGCGCGTACGCAACGCCGGTGCACACGACGCCGAGCACAACCAGCGACCAGATCGCGCCGGCCGTCGGCGACTGGGTCGGCGGCGAGATCGCGATCCATGGCATCAGCGGCAAAGCCGCGCCGATCTGCGCGCCGGCCGCAACGACCAGCGGATCGACGGCCGCGAATCGCGCCTTCACCGTGCGCGCATTGAACGCGTAACAGACCGAAGCCAGCAGTGTCCCGGCGAACGCGGCAAGCGTTGTCCAGTTCAACTCGACCGTTCCGAACCGGACCAGCGTGACCACGCCGAGTATGCCGACGACGACGCCGGCCAGCTTCGACGTCGATGGCCGCATCCCGGCCCACCAGCCAATCAGCACGGTGAAGAGAGGAACAGTTGCGTTCAGTACGGCCGAGTAGCCGGCCGGCAGCGAATGTGCGGCGAACGCGAACAGCAGGAATGGAAAGCCCGAGCCGATCAGTCCGACCAGCAGGTAGTCGCGCCAGTGCGCGCGCCACTGCAGGCGCCGGCGTGTCGCCGCGAGCACGGCGAGCAGGACCAGCGCGGCGAGCACGATGCGCCCGACTGCCGTCGTGGCCACGCCGAGTACCGGCACCGTGATGCGCTGAAAAAGGAACGAACTGCCCCAGATCATGCCGAGCAGCAGCAGCTGGGTGATGGTTGCGAAGTTCACGACGACTCCAGTGGCGCCTCAATGCGCCGAGCCCGCGGGACAGCGGGCTGCGAATGCCAGGCATCATAGCGCTGGCGCGCGGTGCAAAAAATCGGTATTTTCTCGCCCCAGGTGTGAGCGGAATTCACAGCTGGGCGCTTCTGCGAAGAGCGGTGCTCGCAACAGCATGAATGCAAAATTGGCGTCATTCCCGCGAAAGCGGGGTTTTCAACAGCGGAGCTGGTCATCCATGTTGATCTTGGCTTCCAAAGCAGACAGAAAAAATGGATTCCCGCTTTCGCGGGAATGACGACTTGCTGGAGGCTCGTAATGGATTCCCGCTCTCGCCGATATGACGACTTTGTTGGAGGCTCGTCAAGGAGGTTGCCTGAAGGGCTCAAGAAAGGATCCAGCGTCCATGCGGCAGCTTTGAACACTTCCGGAGGGGAGCGCAATCGATGAACCCGTGGCAACGCCTGCCGCCATTGCGTTCGTTCCGCGTGCTCGAGGCTGCCGCGCGGCACCAGAACTACACTCGCGCCGCCGACGAGCTGCACCTGACCCACAGCGCCGTGAGCCATCAGATCCATGCGCTCGAAGCCAGTCTCGGCGTGCGCCTGTTCGAACGCGCCGGCCGGCAGATGCGCGCGACCGAAACCGGCCGCCAGCTGGCGCAGGACGTGCGCGCGACGCTCGATGCGCTCGCCTCGGCGGTCGAGCGCGTGCGCGGCGGCGACAGCAATTCGATCACCGTCAGTGTGCTGCCGTCGTTCGCGGCAGCCTGGCTGGTGGCGCGTCTCGGCAGTTTCCTCGAACTGCATCCGAACATAGAACTTCGGCTCGAGAGCACGACCGCGCTGGCCGATTTTCGCAACGACGGCGTCGATGTCGCGATCCGCTACGGCAACGGCAACTACGAAGGTTTCGAGTCGATCAAGCTGTTCGACGACGAACTGTTCCCGTCGATGAGCCCGAAGCTGGCCCGCAGCGCGCGCGTGCGCGTGCCGGCCGACCTGGCTCGCGTCCCGTTGCTGCGCATTCGCACGCACTCGTGGGCGCCGTGGTTCGCCGCGGCCGGCGTCGACCTGCCCGAGCCGCGCAAGGGTTCGGTGTTCAACGATTCCGAACTCGCGCTGCAGGCGGCGATGCAGGGCCAGGGCGTGGTGCTCGCGCGCGGCTCGCTCGCGGCGGCGAAGCTGCGTGCCGGCTTGCTGGTCGCGCCGTTCAAGCAGCGGATTGCCTCGCCACAGACGTGTTACCTGGTGTATCCGCCGCACCACGGCGACAAGCCGTCGGTCCGCGTGTTCCGTGACTGGCTGGTCGAGGAATTGAGGCTCGCGCCGCCGGCGTACGGCGGCAAGTCCAGATGAGCAGCCGTGACCCCGGGCCGCAGCACGCCCACATCCCGCGCAAGCGCTTCGGCCAGCACTTCCTGCACGACCAGGGCATCCTGCGCCGCATCGTCGAGGCGATCGCGCCGAAGCCCGACGACCGCCTCGTCGAAATCGGTCCCGGCGAGGGCGCACTGACGCTGCCGCTGCTGCGTGCCGCAGGCCACCTGACCGCGATCGAGCTCGACCGCGACCTGATCGAATCGCTCGCGACGCGCGCGCGCGACATCGGCGACCTCAACATCATCAGCGCCGACGTGCTGACGGTGGACTTGCGCGCACTGGCCGGGGATGCGCAACTGCGCGTGGTCGGCAACCTGCCCTACAATATTTCCACTCCTATACTTTTTCATTGCCTCGAGTACGCCGGCTCGATCCACGACATGCATTTCATGCTGCAGAAGGAAGTCGTCGACCGCATGGCGGCGCCGCCCGGCAGCAAGACCTACGGCCGGCTCAGCGTGATGCTGCAGCTGCGCTGCACGGTCGAGCCGCTGTTCAAGGTGCCGCCCGGCGCGTTCCGGCCACCGCCGAAAGTCGATTCGGCGATCGTGCGCCTGACGCCGCTGCCTGCGAACGCCCTGCCGGATGCAGACCCGAAACTGATCGATCGCCTCGTTCGGGCCGCGTTCGGCCAGCGCCGCAAGACGCTGAGCAACGCCCTTCGCGACATCGCCAGCCCCGCGCAGATCGATGCCGCCGGCATAGATCCGCGCGCGCGCGCCGAGCAGCTGGCGCCGTCGGCATTCGTGACCCTTGCCCGCCAGATCGCGCAGCCGCCTCGGCCCGAGGACATCTGAGCGCATCCGGGTAACTGCCGAATGTCCGCTTCCGGCGGATAACTCGTACTGAGTGGGCATGGCGAATCTTCGCCCCACCCAGCCAACGAGGCGACCGTGAACAACCCGAACCGATCGACGCTGCAACGACGTGCCGTTTTTCTCCTCCCGGTGCTCGCGCTCGCTGCAGCGCACGGCGCGCACGCCGCCAGTGCCTGCGTGACCAGCACCGCGCAGTTCTACACAGCGCTGTCGACGGCACATGCGCAGGCCGCCGACAAGCCGTTCCAGATCAAGCTCGTGCAAGGCACGTATGCGTTCGGCGCGTATACCTCCGTGCCCGGCAGCCAGATCTCGATCCTCGGCGGTTATACCGATGGCACCTGCACGGCCCGCCACGTCGATCCGGCCAACACGGTCGTCGATTTCGGCGGCACCGGATTTCTCACCGTCGCCCTGCCGGACGCATCGCCGCGCGCGACAATCACGGTCGAAGGCGTCACCTTCACGCACGGCGAGCACGTCGCGCTGCAGGTCGGGCAACGCAACCAGTTCTTCGCCGACGACGGCGGCGACATCACCGTGCGCAACGTGCGCTTCACCGACCTGACGACCAGCGTCGGCGGTGCCTGGGACCGGGTCACGCCGGTAACGATGCTGAGCCTGAAGGGAACGGTCAGCGTGACGAATACCGTGTTCGATCATCTGAACCAGGCGATTTCTGGTGCGGCCTGCGCGGTCGACATGTCGCTTGCGGACGCGGACGCACACGCCAACCTCAATTTCGTCAGCGCCGAGATGTCGAACGGAAAATCGTTCTGCTTCGATCCGGATTACGATGGCGACGTAAGCTACTTTTCGATCTACAACAGCATCTTCTGGTCGACCGACAACCTGTACGGCACGTACGCGACGGTCCACTTCTTCGACTTCGCCAGCGACGGCGGCGCCACGCCGGAGGTCAAGCTGATCGCAAACTCGATGAGCGGCTACGACGGCGGCGGCAACGTGACCGAGTTCGCAACGCTGTCGGCGCTCGAAGACAAGCCATTGTGGATCAACCCGGTCGGCGGCGTCAGCGGCGACTACGGTTTGCTGCCGACCGCCTCGGCGATCAACTCGGGCGTGCTGCTCGGACCGAACGGACCGTTCGACTGGCCTGCGATCGACATCGCCTCCGATCCACGGCCGATCGGCGACCGGCCGGATCGCGGCGCGGTCGAATCTCCGTATGTGGACAACCCGTCCACGGTCGTGACCAACACCAACGACAGCGGGCCCGGTTCGCTGCGCGCGGCGATCTCGACCGCCAACATCGGCAACGACCTCAACACGATCACGTTCCAGCTGCCGAGTTGCCCGAGCGTGATCAAGCTGAAGTCGCAGCTCTACGTCGGCAGCCCGGTCATCATCGACGGCTATGCCGGCAACGCCTCGGCAAAGTACAACGACGACTTGAATGCGTTCAATGCGACGCTGTGCGTGATCATCGAGGAGGAAACCTACGGAACCGTGCTCACCGCGATCAACAGCAGCTCGAGCCTGACCGTGCGCGGCCTGGCATTCAGCGGATTCCTGTATCCGCTCACGCTTGGCGGCGCCGACAACACGGTCACCGGCAACCAGTTCGGCGGGTCGGTCGGCGGCTATCCGCTTTACGGCGCCGCGCAGAGCGCGATCTGGGTCAAGAACCTGCCGAGCGGAAACGTCGCGATCGGCGGCATCAGCCCGGGCGAGCGCAACGTGATCTCCGGCGCGAGCAAGGACGGTATCCTGATCGACAGCAGCGTGACGACGACGCATTGCCAGGTTGCCGGCAACCTGATCGGCCTCGGCCCGAACGGCGTGACCGAAGCGGGCAACGAGAACGGCATCGAGGTACGCAGCACGAACTGCCAGATCACCGGCAACCGCATCGCCGGCAACCTGCTCGACGGCATCTGGATCAACGGCGGCAAGTTCAACCGCATCCAGGGCAACACGTTCGGATTGAACGCGTGGGGAAATGCCACGCAGAGCTACGGGTGGGCGGTGCGCGTCGACGGCACGAACAACACGATCGGCGCACCGAACAACGCCGGCTACGCGCCGGCCCTGGGCAACGCGATCAGTTTCATGGACACCGGCGGGGTGCTCGTGAACGGCATCAACAACAGCGTGCGCGCCAACTTGAGCGACTTCAACGGCTACGCCAACGACGGCAGCGCGCCGGACATCAAGCTGACCGCGAATGGCAACTTCCAGCAGCCGTTCCCGGTCATCGACAGTCTGTCGCTGCCGAACGGACTGCCGACGAACGGCCCGGTTGCCGCGACGATCAGCGGCCACCTCAAGAGCGGGCCAAGCGGCCTGTACCGCATCGATGTGTATTACTCGCCGACATGCTCGCCGGCCGGGCGCGGACACGCCGACTATTACCTCGAGAGCAAGGCGTTCACGACCGATGCTGCCGGCAATGTCGCATTCAGCATCCCGGTTACCTTGCCGTCATCACCGGCAACCTCCGTGCTGAGCCTGGCTGCAACCGATGCGTATGCGGATTCATCGGAAATCGGCTCGTGCTTCGCGATCAACAAGGGCGGCAACGACGTGATCTTCAAGAACGGATTCTGATCCGACACCCTTGCGGCCGGCAGCGCTCCCCCCGCTGCCGGTGCCTGCCGGAACGCGTCCATGTCTATCGGTCGCTTGCCGGATTGCGCCGTGTACCGGAGAATCGGGGCATGGCCGAAAAGAATCCCCACGAGATTACCGTCGCTGTTCAGACTCGCTTCCTCTCGGACCAGTCGGCGCCGGACGCCGGCCGCTACGTGTTCGCGTACACGATCCGCATCGCCAATGCCGGCAGCGTCGCGGCGCGGCTGATTTCGCGCCACTGGATCATCACCGACGCCAACGGCAAGGTCGAGGAAGTCCGTGGCGACGGTGTCGTCGGCGAACAGCCGTGGCTGCGGCCCGGCGAGGACTTCAACTACACGTCCGGCGCGGTGCTCGAGACGCCGGTCGGGACGATGCGCGGCAGCTACCACATGCTGGCCGACGACGGCAGCCACTTCGACGCCAACATTCCCCAGTTCACGTTGTCGGTGCCGCGTACGGTGCACTGATGGCAACCTATGCCATCGGCGACATCCAGGGCTGTTACGACGAACTGCAGCAGCTGCTGGAAAAAATCAAGTACGACCCCCGGCGCGACAAGCTGTGGTTTTGCGGCGACCTGGTCAACCGTGGCGGCCAGTCACTGGAGGTGCTGCGGCTCGTGCATTCGTTCGGCGAGCGCGCGATCACCGTGCTCGGCAATCACGACCTGAGCCTGCTCGCCGTCGCCGAGCGCGACGAGGCCGACCAGGGCAAGGTCAACCCGGAATTGCGCGAGGTGCTGTTCGCACACGACCGCGACACGCTCCTCGACTGGCTGCGCGCGCAACCCTTGCTGCACACCGACCATGACCTGAAGTTCATGCTCGTGCATGCCGGGCTGGCGCCACGCTGGACCATCGAAGGCGCCGAACGCGCCGCCCGGGAAGTCGAACAACGCCTGCGCGGCGACAACTCCCGGCGCCTGCTCAAGGCGATGTTCGGCAACAAGCCCGACTTGTGGAGCCCGCGCCTGCAAGGCATCGAGCGCCTGCGCGCCTCGATCAACGTACTGACCCGCATGCGCTATTGCGACGCGCGCGGCCGCATCGCCTACAACGAGAAAGGCCCCCCGGGGACGCAGAAAGCCGGCCTGTATCCATGGTTCGAAGTGCCGGGCCAGAAGCCGCGCGACATCCGCGTCGTTTGCGGGCACTGGTCGACGCTCGGCCGCTTCCAGGGCATGGGCGTTTACGCGATCGACGGCGGCTGCGTCTGGGGCGGCGAACTGATCGCTCTGCGTCTGGACAGCGAAGAGCCGGAATTCATCGCGATCAAGTCGAAGCGGCCGACGCCGGGCGGGAAGTTTATTGAGTAGGTGGTCCAGGACTGAAGTCTGACGTCACCTGGAGAGCAACGCCCCAGCCAAGACTTTAGCCCCTCCCCCTTGATGGGGGAGGGGTTGGGGAGAGGGTGACGCCTGCGAAGCAGGCGCCTTGCGGCGCCCCCTCTCCCGCCGCGCTACGCGCGTCGACCTCTCCCACAAGGGGAGAGGTGCGGCACTGAGCGCGCTCGTGCTCAGCTCTGCCTTCTCTCATAATCCACAAATGTAAAAGCATACTCGTGCCGCGCATCGGCGGGATGCGCCAGGCGCGCCGTCTCCCTCCACTGACTGGCGTCGAAACGCGGGAAGAACGCATCGGCATTCTCTGCCGCGGTATCGATCCAGGTCAGGTGCAGATGCGTCGCGGCCGGCAAGGCCAGTGCGTAGACTTCGCCGCCGCCGATCACGGCCAATTCGGCGCCTTGCGCGATGTCGACCGCCGAGTCGATCGACGCCACGGTTTCCTGTCCGGCGAACGGCGCAGAGGCGCTGCGTGTCAGCACGAGGTTGCGCCGGCCCGGCAACGGCTTGCCGATCGCCAGTGCCGTCTTGCGGCCCATCAGCACGGGCTTGCCGAGCGTGAGCTGCTTGAAGCGCTTCAGATCGTCCGGCAGATGCCACGGCATGACGCCGCCGCGGCCTATCGCGTAGTTGCGGTCGAGCGCGGCGATCAGGCTCAGCGTCACGTACTTTCAGTTTCGCCGGCGCATGCCGTCGATGCTCCATGCACCCGCGCCGGCAGCGGCGATCAACAGGAATATGAAGCAGAACAGCACGGCCGATTCGCCGCCGTTGAGAATCGGCGACAGGACCGATCCCTGCGCCGCGTGGACCATGAAGTAGGCAACCGCCATCTCGCCCGAGAGCAGGAATGCGGTCGGGCGCGTGAACAGTCCGATCAGCACGAGCAGCCCGCCGACCAGTTCGAGGATGCCGGCGACGCCAAACAGCGAGAACACGCGCACGCCTTCGAGCGCGGCAACGTGAGGCACGCCGAAGAATTTCGCGGTGCCGTGCTGCAGGAAGAGAAACGCAACGACGATGCGCAGCAAGGCCAGCGCATAAGGCGTGTAGGCTGCGAATCGCGACCGGCCGCCGTAGCCGTTCCGGGATGCCGTGATCTGCATGAACCTTCTCCGCGAGGTGGGTGCCCCATAGTATGCATGGCTTGCGTGGGCGCGGTCGAACGTCGGATGCCGCGTCCAGGAACTGTGTCTGGCTCAGTCCGATATACGGACCAGGCGATTTCTCCACCACGCCGATTCGCCTTCCCTGGACTGGAAGACGGTCAGCCGAACATGCGAGCCCGCGGCCGGGTGCCGAAACTCGAGGCGCGCGTGATAGCCGCCGCGGCGCAGCGGAACGACATAGGCCTGCTCACGGCGGCCATGCGACGCGTCGACGTCGACCAACACCTTGCCCGACAATGACAGGCGCGCCTGGTCGGTCGATTCGACCAGCAGGATGTAGTAGCCGTCTTCGGGCACGACGAGATTGCCTTCGAGCAGGCCGGCGAAGTCGTCGCGCCCGGCATGAGTGAGGTCCATGCCCTGGTCGGCAATGCCCGAGTGGAATGCCTTGGCCTGGCCGACGCGGGGCCACGCAGACGCCGGGTACAACGCGTAGTTCCAGCTTTTTTCCGTGCCGCTCGCCGCGCGCTTGTCGGGAAGCAGCGCCGCGCCGCTTTTCAGATGCTGCGCTATCACGCGATCGTAGATGCCACGGTTCGACAGCAACTTTATCGTCGTCTTTTCCGGGTCCGAAATGGCGATCGTCTCGCCGACCTTCGGCGACGATGCGTCGGGTATCGAACCGTCGGTCGTGTAGTGGATGTCGAAGCGCTGGTTGCCGACATGCGCGAGCAGCGGCCTGCCCTTGAGCAGGATCCCCTCGTTCGGAACGACCTCGATCGTGTCGGTCGTGTACCCCTGGTAGGCGAACTTGAGCGCGTCGTAGGTGGCCTTGAGTTTCAGCGAATCGTGGGTCTCCTCGGGATATGCAACGAGGCTCCAGTGCAGGTCAGCCGGCGCCTTGTGCTGGAAAATCGGCTCGATCGATGCCAGGCCCATGCCTTCGAACGCCATGCCGTTTCGACCGGCGATATAGATCGCCTTGCCCTTCGCCGGCATGCCGGGAAGGCTGCTCTCGAGCGTCGCATCGAGCGCATGGTTGTCCCAGGACATGGCTGGATCCAGGATCAGATAGCCGTCGAACAGCGCCGGCTCGTGCAACAGCGCGTAGATCAGGAACAGTCCGCCGTACGAATGGCCGTGGATCAGGTTCGTGCCGTTGGCCGGATAGTGCTGATTGACGTACGGCACGAGCTCGGTCTTGAGGAAAGACAGGAATGCAGCGGCGCCTCCGGAGCGCGGCTGGTCCGCCACGACGGTCGGCGTCAGATCGTGGTCGCGGCTGTTGACGCCGTTCTCGTCGAAGAAATTCGGCACGCTGACAACGATGACCGGCGGCATGAAACCGACCTGGCGCATGAACGTGACGACATCGACAACGATCCTCTCGTTCCAGTCGCCATCCAGAACGTAGATCGTTTCGTAACGCTGGGCGGCGTCCTTTTCCGATTCCTGCGGCAGAAGGACTTCGATCGTCCGCTTTTGCCCGAGCACGTTCGAGTAGAACGAATCGGCTTTTGCGGGAAGCAACTGCGCGTGGACGCTCGCGGCGAACAACATCGCGGCGATCGCGGCAAGACGAAGCATCAGGCAGTCGGCGCGCATGAGTGGGCTTCCATCGGGCAATTGCTGTTGGACGCTGGACAGTGCGGCTTGGTTGAAATCCGGAGACTCGGCGCCGTGCATTTCTGCGGCGTTCGCTTTTCCTTGCATTGTCATCGCGAAGCCGCGATGCGATCATGCCACGGCCGCTGCAAACAGGGGTGCAGTCATGCGATCCGGGAATCGACGTTTCATCATCGTCGGCAGCGTGCTGGTCGCGCTGGCGATCGCGTTCTTCGTGTTCTTCCTTTCGATCGCGTCGCGATCCAACAATCCGGCCGAGTTGATGCGCATCGTCGGCACGGTTTCCGGGGTCGTCGGCGGCATCGGCATCGCGATGATCGCCGTCGGGTCGATCGGCAAGAAGACGTAGGCGGCGCGGCAAGCGCCGCGAGAACGAATTCGCGCGTGTACACGCTCAACGGGCAGGATCAGAGCAGGAGCAATTTCGTTTCAGGGCCTTGCAGCGAGTGCTTGTCGAACGGGCTTCGCAGCCTTGCGGGGCGAGACATTCTCACTTGGGTGCGCGAGGCCAGCATCGCGAAGATCCTGCTGCCCGTTCACAGCAGTCTGTCACTTCCGGTCGATTTGAATGTTTTCCTTGACGCCGCTGTTGGCCACCGAAAACATCACGCCGAGCCCGATCAGGATGACGACGCCGATCACGGTCCAGGTCGTGCCGATGTTCTCGAGAATGCCCAGTTTCCACAGTGCGGCCAGAACGCCACCGATCAGGATGATGAAACCCACCAGATACATGCCTGCCCATTTCATGCGGATCTCCTGTTGCGATGTGCCCCACAGAAAAGCCATGCAGGACGGATTAATGTGTACTGGTTCAGAATAGCTGCGTTTTCATGAACGGCGACTATCGGCCTCTCCGAACGGCCGCACTGTCGCAAGCGCCTGTTCGCCTGACCCGGCGCCTGACGCCAGCCCATCCGTGGCGCGAACTTTGTCTCCTCATCACCAGAATCCGACGCGCGTGGGAGCACGAACACAGTGAACTACATCGCACCGAAATATGACGCCCGGTCGATCAGGCTGCACTGGACAACCGCTGCGCTGGTCGTGGCGCTGTGGTGTCTGGGCGAAACGGTTGATTGGTTTCCGAAAGGAAGCATCCGGATTGCCGCGCGCAGCCTGCACATATGCCTGGGCGTTGCGCTCGGATTGCTGCTTTGCTATCGCCTGTGGTGGCGGCTCGGCGGCGAAGCGGTCCGGCCGGCTCCGGTCGGAGCGGGGATAGTCCGGGCGCTGGCGACCTTGGTGCACTTTGCGCTGTACGCCATGTTGCTGGCTACCGTGGTGCTCGGACTGGCCAACACCTGGGTGCGGGGCGATACCCTGTTCAACCTGATCGCGATTCCCGCTTTCGACCCGGGCAACAAGGCGCTGCGCGGCCAAGTCGAAGATCTGCACGCGCTGTCCGCGAATATCCTGATCTGCCTCGCGGGTTTCCACGCCGCGATGGGCCTTGCGCATCACTTCATCTGGAAGGACGACGTGCTCAGGCGCATGCTGCCAGCGCGCCGCTGAGTGTCCAAGAGGTTCGCGACACCCCCGGCTTGTCTGCTCAAACCGCGATCGGCGCCTTGATCGATGGATGCGACTTGTAGCCCTCGATCGCGATGTCGTCGAATCGAAAGTCGAAGATCGAGCGCACATCGGGATTCAGATTCAGGCGTGGCAGCGGCAGTGGGGCGCGCGTGAGTTGTTCGCGCGCCTGTTCGAGGTGATTCTTGTACAAGTGCGCATCGCCGAGCGACAGGATGAAATCGCCCGGCGTCAATCCGCAAACCTGCGCGACCATCTGCGTCAACAGTGCGTAGCTGGCGATGTTGAACGGCACGCCGAGGAAAATGTCCGCCGAGCGCTGGTACATCTGGCACGACAAACGCCCGCCGGCAACGTGAAACTGGAACAGCGCATGGCACGGCTGCAGCGCCATCTTCGGCAGGTCGCCGACATTCCATGCGCTGACGATCAGCCGGCGAGAATCCGGGTTGCGCCGGATCTCGTCTATCACGCCGGTGATCTGGTCGATCGTGCGTCCGTCGGCGGTATTCCACGCCCGCCATTGGCGGCCATAGACGGGTCCGAGTTCGCCGTTCGCATCGGCCCACTCGTCCCAGATCGATACCCCGTGTTCCTTGAGGTAGGCGATGTTCGTCTCGCCGCGCAGGAACCACAGCAACTCATGGACGATCGATTTCAGATGCAGCTTCTTCGTCGTGACCAGCGGAAAACCCTTGCTCAGATCGAAGCGGCTTTGCCAGCCGAACACCGATAGCGTACCGGTGCCAGTGCGGTCGGCTTTTTCGGCGCCGTGGTCGAGGACGTGCTGCAGGAGTTCCAGGTATTGCTTCATTGGGAGAGCTGAGGTGAACCGGGGATCGGTGCTCGCCGCGACGCTGCGAGCAAGGCGATGCCGACGACAATCAGGGGCAAGGACAATATCTGCCCCATCGTCAGCCAGTCGAACGCGATGAAACCGAGTTGCACGTCGGGCTCGCGCACGAATTCGACGCTGAAGCGGAACAGGCCGTACAGCAGTGCGAACAATCCGGACACAGCGTATCGCGGTCTGGGTTTGCGCGAATAGAACCAGAGCACGGCGAACAGCACGATGCCCTCGAGCGCGAATTCGTACAGCTGCGAAGGATGGCGCGCTTCCTGGTTGAGCTGGCCGTCGAGATACATGCGGTACAACTCGTCGCGCGACTTGCCGAGGCTGTCGAGCGCGCGCGGGAAAATCATGCCCCACGGCGCGTCGGTATGCCGCCCCCACAACTCGCCGCCAATGAAATTGCCCATGCGGCCGAGACCGAGGCCGATCGGCACGAGCGGCGCGACAAAATCGATCGTGTCGAAAAAGTGGATTTTGTTGCGCCGCGACCAGATCCAGCCGGCCGCGAGCACGCCGAGCAGGCCGCCGTGGAAC
>DATIEJ010000022.1:0-24077 GCA_035455825.1 Rhodanobacteraceae bacterium
CTCGACCTCGACCGCTTCAAGGTCATCAACGATTCGGTCGGCCACCTCGTCGGCGACGAACTGCTCAACGAGGTCGGCGCGCGCATCGCCGCGGCGATCGAGCCGCGCGACCTGGTCGCGCGGCTCGGCGGCGACGAATTCTCGATCGTGCTGCACAACATCGAGGACGCGGCCGATGCGAGCAACTTCGCCCAGCGCATCATCGACACGCTGAACGCGCCGATCCGCCTCGGCGGCAAGGAACTGTTCACGTCGGCCTCGATCGGCATCGCGATGGCCGCGCCGCACTACCTGCAGGCCGAGGACCTGCTGCGCGACGCCGACGTCGCGATGTACCGCGCCAAAGCCGAAGGCCGTCACCGCTTCGCCGTGTTCGACGAACGCCTGCACCTGGAAGCGATGCGCCTGCTCGATCTCGAAGGCGACCTGCGCCGCGCGATCGCACGCAGCGAATTCGTGCCGTTCTTCCAGCCGATCCTGCGCCTGTCCGACCGGCGCATCGTCGGCTACGAGGCGCTGCTGCGCTGGCGCCATCCGCAGCGCGGGCTGCTCGAACCGGCCGATTTCCTCAGCGTCGCCGAGGACACCGGCGCGGCCGAGCAGATCGACTGGAAGATCTTCGAGCGCGTGTTCGAAGTCACGCCGGCGCTGCTGACGACAGGCGCGGAATACATCAGCGTCAATCTTTCCGGCCGGCACTTCCGCTCCGAGACGCTCGGCGCCGAATTCCTGGCGATGCTGCGCCAGCATTACGTCGCGCCGGCCAGCATCCGCATCGAAGTGACCGAGCGCACGCTGATCGAGAATCCGCCGGCCGTGAAGCGCATGCTCGAAGCGCTGCGCCGCGACGGCCTGCGCCTGCTGCTCGACGATTTCGGCACCGGCTACTCGTCGCTGAGTTACCTGCACCAGTATCCGCTGCATGCGCTCAAGATCGACCGCTCGTTCGTCGCCGAACTGAGCTCGCTCGAAACCAAGGGCAGCGTCGCCGTCGTGCGCGCGATCCAGGCGCTGGCCGAATCGCTCGGCATGGAAGTCATCGCCGAAGGCATCGAGACCGACGCGCAATACTGCACGCTCGTCGAACTGGGTTGCGAATACGGCCAGGGCTATTTGTTCGGCCGGCCGCAGCCGGCCAGCGTATGGATGGAGCGCGCCTCGGCGTTCGGCCCTTCGGCGTAGCTGACTCTCGCCCGTCCAGGATCAAAGATCCACCACGAAGACACGAAGGACACGAAGAGGAGCAAGAGCTTCTGATTGAAAGATCAGCTTTCCGGCAACTGCGACCGCAGTTGCTCCGGATCAGCAGCTTTCACACTCAATGCTCCCTTTCGTGGCTCTTCCTTCGTGTCCTTCGTGCCTTCGTGGTGAAGCTTTTCTTGATCTTTGCTAGTGCTCCGTGCCGGAAGTGCCGACGGCCGCCGGATCGCGGAAGATCTGCTCCACGTCGACCGCGTCGAAGTGGTAGCGCGTGTTGCAGAACTCGCAGGTTACTTCAATGCGGCCATCGGACTGCACGCTGGCCAGCGCCTCGTCGCGGCCGAGCGTGCGCAGCATCCCGGCCACGCGTTCACGCGAACAGCGGCAGCCGAACGCGAGCGGCTGCTTCGCCAGCACGCGCACCGTTTCCTCGTGGAACAGGCGCAGCAGCAGGCGTTCGGGATCCAGCCCGAGCAACTCCTCGGGCGATACGGTCGCGAGCAGGTGGCCGACGCGGTTCCAGGCATCGGGGTCCGCGCCGTGTTCGCTGCTCGGCAACTGCTGCAGCATCAGTCCGGCGCATCGCTCGCCGTCGCAGGCGAGCAACACGCGCGTCGGCAATTGCTCGGAGCGTTCGAAGTAGCGTTCGAACAGCACCCCCGGATCGTCATCGTCGACCGGGACGAGTCCCTGGTAGCGCTGCCCGGTGACGGCGTTGTCGATCGTGATCGCCAGCAGCGGTTCCCCGCCCGTCGTGGTCAGGCGAAAATCGGCGGGCAGTTCCGGTTGCCAGCGGGCCAGTCCGCGCAGACGGCCGTCATGCGTGCATTCGGCAAACAGCAGGTTCATCGCTCCTGCGGCCTTGAGCTGGATCGACAACGAGCCTTCGAACTTGATGTTGCCGGTGAACAGCGCGCTGGCGGTCAGCGCGCGTGCCAGCAAGTCGGCGACGACCGGCGGATAGTCGGCGCGGTCGCGCACCTGCCGCCAGCTTTCGTTGAGGTGCACGAGCACGCCGCGCAATTGCGCTTGCTCGAGCAGGAAACGGTACAGGATGTCGTCGTGATCGCTCATGCGGATCGTTTGATTGACAAGCGCTCGAAATGCCCGCGGCGACAGGAAACGGGGCGCGTCAATTGCAGCGGGAGCTGTCCGCCTCGACTGCAATGCGCACGCAATCATGATAGCGTCAGCGGCGCTTGCCCGGCCAGAATGGTCGATCGATGCGGCATCTGCGATGCCGCCGCTGGGGATGTCCGATGCACAACGTTCCGATGTTCCGGATGCTGGGGTTGCCCGCATTTGCGCTGGCGTTTGCGCTGGCCGCGCAGGCGCAACCACCGTCGCTGCCGGCGCGCTATGAAGCGCTGGCCCAGGCCGAGCGCGAGTTCGCGTCGGCCGGCGCGCGCGAAGGCGTCCAGAAATCGTTCCTCGCGCATTTTGCCGAAGACGCGCTGGTGTTGCGTCCGTTCGCCACGCCCGCGCCGGCGTGGTATCGCGAGCACCCGGATGGTCCCGGCAAGCTGATCTGGGGTCCGCAGTACGTCGCCGTGTCCGCGGCGAACGATCTTGGCCTGTCGAGCGGACCGTGGCGCTACGAAGCCGAACGCGATGGCAAGCCGGTGGTCGCCCACGGTCATTTCTTCTCGATCTGGCGGCGTAGCGCGCAAGGCCGCTGGCAGGTGCTGTTCGATCACGGCGTCGGCAACCCGGCGCCCGCCGTCGCCGTGGAGACCACGGCCCTGCTGCCGCTCGCGATACCGGAAGGCAAGACACCGTCCGCTGTCGTCATGAGTTCGCGCACCCAGGCACTCCATGACGCGGACAAGACCTTGCGCGAACTCCTGGCACGCGATCGCGACAAGGCGTACGCCGGCGTGGCGACGGCGCAGACGCTGTGGCTGCGCGAAGGCTCGCTGCCGGCGCAAGGCAACTCTCCACCGAAGGCGAGTGCCGGCGAGGTTTGCGGCTGCGGTCCGCGGGTTGCCACGACTGTCGCGGCGAGCGGGGATCTGGCCTATACGCTCGGCGGCGCCGAAAGCGCGCGCGCGAGCGGTGTCGACGTCCGCGTCTGGCGCTTCGAAGGCGGCGCGTGGAAATTGCTGGCCGATGTGACGGACGCGGTGAAGTGACGGCTGTGCGCAGGGCATGGCACGGCTAGGCGGCGCACCGCGCAAGAGTCTGTGGCGCCGCCTCCTGCGCGCTTGCGTCATTGTCGTAGTGGCATGGATCGCGATCAGCTGGCTGTGCGTGCTCGCGCTGCGCTTCGTGCCGCCGGCCACGTCGGCGTTCATGCTCGAGCGGCGGCTCGCGGCTGCGGCCCACGGCGAGCACGACTTTGTATTGAAGTATCAATGGATACCTTTAAACAAAGTATCATCCGAGCTGCCGATCGCCCTGGTTGCCGCCGAAGACCAGAAATTTCCGACCCACCACGGCTTCGACCTGCAGGCGATCGCCGACGCGCTCGATGAGGCCGAGGAGGGCGAGCGCCTGCGTGGTGCGAGCACGATCTCGCAGCAGACGGCGAAGAACCTGTTTCTCTGGAACGGCCGCAGTTTCGTGCGCAAGGGCCTGGAAGCGTACTTCACCGTGCTGCTCGAACTGACCTGGCCGAAACGGCGCATCCTCGAGGTGTAACTGAATGTCGCCGAGTTCGGCGATGGCATCTACGGCGCCGAGGCAGCAGCCCGGCAATTCTTCGGCAAGTCGGCAAGCCAACTCGGCGCGCGCGAGTCGGCGCTGCTCGCGTCGGTGCTGCCGAATCCGAAGAAGCTGCGCGCCGACCGGCCATCGCCGTACGTGGCTCGCCACGCCGAGTGGGTCGAGCGCCAGGTGCGGCAACTCGGTGGCGCGAACTATCTGCCGCGCTGAGCGAGGCCCGCGGCCTCGTACCAGCCCTGGCTGCGATTGACCACGCCGACCACCGCCAGCATCAGCGGCACCTCGATCAGCACGCCGACGACGGTGGCGAGCGCGGCGCCGGATTCGAAGCCGAACAACGCGATTGCCGCGGCGACCGCGAGCTCGAAGAAATTGCTCGCGCCGATCAGTGCCGAAGGACCGGCGACGCAGTGCGCCTCGCCGCTGAGGCGGTTCAAGCCATACGCCAGCGCCGCGTTGAACACGACCTGGATCGTGATCGGCACGGCCAGCAGCGCGATGACCAGCGGCTGGCGCAGGATCGCCTCGCCCTGGAAGCCGAACAGCAGCACCAGGGTCGCGAGCAGCGCGAGCAGCGATGACGGCTGCAGCCGCGCGAGCATGGCTTCGAGCGCGCCGGCCCGCCGGCGCAAGTGCGCGCGCATGACCTGCGCGACAGCCAGCGGCAGCAGGATATACAGCACGACCGACAGCAGCAGTGTGGTCCACGGCACCGCGATCGCGGCGACGCCGAGCAGCAGCGCGACGATCGGCGCGAACGCGAACACCATGATCGTGTCGTTGAGCGCAACCTGGGTCAGCGTGAAGTTCGCCTCGCCGCGAACGAGCTGGCTCCAGACGAACACCATCGCCGTGCACGGTGCGGCGGCGAGCAGGATCAGTCCGGCGATGTAGCTGTCCTGTTGCCCGGGCGGCAGCCACTGGACAAATACGTGGCGCACGAAGATCCAGCCGAGCACCGCCATCGAGAACGGCTTCACCGCCCAGTTGACGAACAGCGTGATGCCGAAGCCGCGCCAGTGCCGGCGCACCTGCCCGAGCGAACCGAAGTCCACGCGCATCAGCATCGGCACGATCATCAGCCAGATCAGCAAACCAACCGGCAGATTGATGCGTGCGATCTCGAGCGATCCGAGCGCGTGGAAGAGCTCCGGCGCGATACGGCCGAGGGCGATGCCGGCGACGATGCACAACGCAACCCAGAGGCTGAGCCAGCGCTCGAAGCCGCCCAGCGCCGGACGCGGCGCTTCGGCGACCGCGCTCATGCCGGCACCCGCGCCGCGACGCCGAGTTCGCCGAGCAACGCGGTCACGCGCCGCTCGATCTCGTCGCGCACGCCGCGGAAGCCGGCGTCGTCGAGCAGTTTCGGATCGGGCAGCGCCCAGTCCTCGCGCCGCGTTGCCGGCACCCACGGACACGCATCGCCGCAACCCATCGTGACGACCGCGTCGAATGGATCAGCGCCGATTTCGTCGAGCGATTTGGAACGTTGCGCGCCCAGATCGATGCCGCGCTCGGCCATGAACGCGATCGCGCGCGGATTGATCTGCCCGGACGGGCGCGATCCGGCTGAACGCGCCTCGACGCGCTCACCACCGAGCGCGCGCGCGAACGCCTCGGCCATCTGACTGCGGTTGGAGTTTTCGACGCATACGAACAACACGCGCGGCATCGGACAAACTCAGTTGCAGCAGGCCGGCGGATTCGCCGCGACTGCGGGACCGCAGCATGCCGCAACGGACTCTTGCTGGTCGGCGGCGCGCGGACCGCAGCAAGCCGCCGCGCTTCCCGCGGATGCCTTGTCGGCCGAAGTCGCCATCGCCGGCGCGTAGTACGTCGTCGCTTCGCCGTGCGTGTGGAACGTCTCCCAGCGCAGGCCTTGCGGATCTTCGGTCCAGTACTTGTCCGAATGCGCATAGCAGCAGGTCGTGCCGACCTCGGCCAGGCTGACGGCGTCGGCCGCTTTCAGGCGCGCGCCGATCGCCTCGAGCGCGGCGCCGTCGTCGGCCTGTATGCCCAGATGATCGACGCCGGCGGCGCGATCGCGTTTCGAGATCGCGAAGTTGACGCGCGGGTCGTCGAGCATCCATTTGGCGTAATCGGACTTGACCACGCTCGGCGCGGCGCCGAACAGCTGCGTGTAGAACGCCATGCTGCGCTCCAGATCGGTCACGTTCACATGGACATGAAAGCGGTTCATGGGCGACTCCTGCGTTTTGCGGTTGTGGTTGTCGGTGAACAGGCGGCGGCGGGCGCGCACTCCGCGCCGCCGCAGCAGTTTTCGGTCAGATAGGCGATGACGGAATTCATGCGCGTGTAGTCGGCGCGGCACCAGATATTGCGGCCGTCGCGCCGGTCGCGGATCAGGCCGGCGCGGCGCAGGGCATTCAGGTGATTACTCAATGTCGCGCCGGCGTGGCCGGTGCTTGCCTGGATCGCGCCGACGGTGACGCCCTCGGCGCCGGCCTGCACGAGCAGTCGAAACAGTTGCAGGCGGTCCGGATGGGCGAGCGCCTTGAGCGCGGCGATCGTCTTCTTAGATTCCATAATTCCGGAATTATGGAAATATATCGACGTTTGTCAAGTGCCCATGACCCGTTCGCGCTGAGCGTAGCTCGCGCAGCGAGCGAAGCCTGCCCCGGACTTGATCCGGGGTCGAAGCGCCAGGCGACCCTTCGACTTCGGCCTGCGGCCTACGCTCAGGGCGAACGGATTTCAACCGAATACGCTCTGTTGCAACGGATTCGAGAACATCAGCGCCCAGAACCCTGATGCTGTTTCGACTACCGCTGGCATGCGCTAGCATGCGGGCGTCCTGCTTCCAGCATGCGAGCGTATGGCCACACTCTGCGTCGTCGTCCCCGCCTACAACGAGAGCGAAAGCCTGCGGGCGTTCCATTCGCGGCTCGCCGCGGTGCTCGACAAGCTCGATCTGGACGCCGAAGTGCTGTATGTCGACGACGGCAGCCGCGACGACAGCTACGCGATCATGCGCGCGCTGCGCGAGTCGGATCCGCGCGTGGCGACGCTCAAGCTGAGCCGCAACTTCGGCAAGGAACTCGCGCTGACCGCGGGCCTGGATGCCGTCGATGCCGACGCCGTCGTCATCATCGATGCCGACCTGCAGGATCCGCCGGAACTCATTCCGCTGCTCGTCCAGCACTGGCGCGAAGGCTACGACGTCGTCTACGGAACACGGTCGGCCCGGGCCGGCGAAACGCGCCTGAAAAAATTCACGTCGGCCGCGTTCTATCGCGTCATGGAGCGCCTCAGCGCGACGCCGCTGCCGCGCGATACCGGCGACTTCCGCCTGATGAGCCGGCGCGCGCTCGATGCGCTGCGCCAGTTGCGAGAGCGGCAACGCTTCATGAAGGGTCTGTTCACCTGGGTCGGCTTCAGGCAGAAGCCGGTCGTGTATGAACGCGATCCGCGCCATGCCGGCAGCAGCAAGTTCAACTACTGGCGCCTGTGGAACTTCGCGCTCGAAGGCATCACGTCGTTTTCCGGCGCACCGTTGAAGGTCGCGACTTATATCGGCCTGGCCGCCGCGATGCTGTCGTTCGTGTTCGGACTGTGGGTGCTCGGCAAGGCCCTGCTGTTCGGCGATCCGGTGCGCGGCTATCCGTCACTGATGCTCGCGGTGCTGTTTCTGGGCGGTGTGCAGCTGATGGCGCTGGGCGTGATCGGCGAGTACCTCGGCCGCCTGTATCTCGAGGCCAAGCAGAGGCCGCTCTATCTGATCGAGGAATGGACTCCGCCGGCAAAGCGAAACACGACCGGCGACCCTCAACCGCAGTAAACTGGCGGATGCCACCGACTCGCGGTGGCCGGAACGGCGGCAGAGGAGGGTTCACCATGCGCCTGGTCAAACATCTGCTCGAAGGCAAGAGCAACGCCATCCATTCGATCGAGCCCGAAAAGCCGGTGCTCGACGCGATCCGCCTGATGGCCGACAAGCATGTCGGCGCCCTGCTGGTCATGCGCGGCGACGAACTGATCGGCATCGTTTCGGAACGCGACTACGCGCGCAAGGTGATTCTGAAGGGACGTTCCTCGGCCGACACGCCGGTCAGCGAGATCATGTCCGCGCCAGTGGTCGGCGTGACGCCGGGCGACAGCGCGCACCGCTGCATGCGCTTGATGACCGACATGCGCATACGCCACCTGCCAGTCGTCGACGACGCCAGGGTCGTCGGCGTGTTGTCGATCGGCGACCTGGTCAAGGCGGTCATCGACGAGCAGGCCGCGGAGCTCGAACAGTTGCAGCGCTACATCGTGGGGTGATGCTGTGGCTGTGGTCGAAGAGACGTAGCCGGTAACCGGTATCTGGTAGCCGGAAAGCAGTTTCGCCCGCTCTCCTGTGTCCGGCTAGCGGCTACCGGCTCACGTTCAAGCCCCACGCGCTAAGCTAGACGGCATGAGTCTCGATCCCGCCCTGCGCACGCGCCTGCATCGCCTTTTGGCCGACTACGGCGCCAAGGTACGCTCCCTGATCGATGGTCACGGGCTTGGCCACTATGGAATCGACCCGGCCGATATCGAGCAGGAGGTCCGCATCCGCCTGTGGAAAGCGCTGGAGCGTGACCGGAATGCGGCCTTTCATACGTCTTTTATACAGAGAGTGGTGTTGACGGTGGTGATCGACGCGATTCGCGCAGCCAATGCGCGGCCGGTCGAAGCGCTGCCGGAGGCACCCGACGATGCCGGCATGGCGTTCATCGATCCCACCGCGGGACCCGAGCGAAATGCCAGTGGAATCAACGATTTCGATCGTATCGTCGGGTGCATGGCCGAGTTGCCGGAACGCCGGCGCAAGGCGGTGGCGCTGCATCTGCAGGGCTTCAGCTTGCGGGAAATCGGCCAGCTCAGCGGCACCTCGGAAGAAGCAGCGCGCAAGCTGCTGGATCGCGGCCTGGAGTCGTTGCGCGAAAGCCTGGCAGTAAGTGGAATCGTTGGAGACATCGAATGAACAGCTCGAAATTTGGCAAGCCGGACGTGGCCAACCTGTATCGCCGCTTCACGCGTAGCCGCGCCGCGGCCGCACCGCTGCCCGAAGTCGATGCATTGCTGGCGCTGGCCGACGGCCAGCAGTCGGAGGAAACCGATCGCCTGCTCGCCGATGTCGCCCGCTCCGGCATGCATGCCGACCTGCTGCGTTTTGCGCGCGCGCTGGCGCCGGAGTCGGCACGGCTGGGCGCACAACTCGACCGCGCCCTCGAGCGTCCGGCGGCCGATCATGCGCGCCGCACACGGCACGCGCCGCATGCGGCTACCGCGAAGCGCGGCTGGCTGCGCATCGCCGCGAGTGTTGCCGCGGGCCTGATCGTCGCGGTCGCGGTCTGGTCGGTGCAGCGCACACAGCTGCCGACGGCGTCGACCACGGCGGCGGCGACGGCAAAATCCGATCGGATATTTGCCGCCATCGACGACCGAAGCCCCGCGAACGCATCAGGTTCCGACCGGATCTTTCACGCCGACTTCAAGGCCGACCAGATCTTTCACGGCAAATTCAGCGGCGGCTGATTCGCGCGGCCGGTCGCCCGGTCGCGACCGTCACGCTTCGATTGCGCTGGCGTGTTCGCGCGTTGCCGTGAACGTCACGCCGGGCCAGCGTTCCTGCGTCAGCTGCAGGTTTACCCGTGACGGCGCCAGGTAGACGAGTTCCCCGGCGGCGTCGACCGCCAGGTTCATCGCGTTCTTGTCGCGGAATTCGGCGAGCTTCTTGTCGTCCTCGCAATGCACCCAGCGCGCGGTGATCACCGTGATGTTCTCGAACGCGCAATCGACGCTGTACTCGTCCTTGAGCCGGTAGGCCACGACTTCGAACTGCAGCACGCCGACCGCGCCGAGAATAAGGTCGTTCGACATCAGCGGCCGGAAAAACTGCGTCGCGCCTTCCTCGGACAACTGCGCCAGGCCCTTTTGCAGCTGCTTCATCTTCAGCGGATCGCGCAGGCGCGCGCGGCGGAACAGTTCCGGTGCGAAGCTCGGAATGCCGATGAACGACAACGGCTCGCCTTCGCTGAACGTGTCGCCGATCGAAATCGTGCCGTGATTGTGGATGCCGATGACGTCGCCGGGATACGCGGTCGTGACGATCTCGCGGTCCGAGGCCATGAACGTCAGCGCGTTCGCCAGCTTGACCTCCTTGCCGCTGCGCACGTGGAACGCCTTCATCCCGCCGTCGAAGCGGCCCGAACAGATGCGCATGAACGCGACGCGGTCGCGATGCAGTGGATCCATGTTCGCCTGGATCTTGAACACGAATCCGGTCAACTGGTCTTCTTCGGGGGCGATTTCGCGTGTCGTCGTCGCGCGCGCCTGCGGCGCCGGCGCATGTTCGACGAAGAAATCGAGCAGCGGCTGCACGCCGAAATTGTTCACGGCCGAACCGAAGAACACCGGGCTCTGCCGGCCGGCGAGATAGCGTTCGGCGTCGAAGCGGTGCGAGGCGCCTTCGACCAGTTCGAGTTCCTCGCGCAGTTCGCGCAGCATGTCGTCGCCGAGGCGCGCGTGCAGCTGCGGATCATCGAGCGACGCGTAGATCGTCGAATCCTGGCGCGTGAAGTTGCGGCCCGGCTCGTACAGGTGCACCTCGCCGCTGAGCAGGTGATAGACGCCCTTCAGGCGCGAACCCATGCCGATCGGCCAAGTCACCGGCGCGCACTCGATCTTCAGCACCGACTCGACCTCGTCGAGCAGTTCGATCGGCGGCCGGCCCTCGCGGTCGAGCTTGTTGATGAACGTCATGATCGGCGTGTCGCGCAAGCGGCAAACGTCCATGAGCTTGATCGTGCGTTCCTCGACGCCCTTGGCGCAGTCGATGACCATCAGCGCGGAGTCGACCGCGGTCAGAACGCGGTACGTGTCTTCGGAGAAATCGGCATGGCCCGGCGTGTCGAGCAGGTTGACGATGCATTCGGCGTACGGGAACTGCATGACCGAACTCGTCACCGAAATGCCGCGTTCCTTTTCCAGCGCCATCCAGTCCGACGTCGCATGGCGCGCGGCCTTGCGCGACTTCACGCTGCCGGCCATCTGGATCGCGCCGCCGAACAGCAGCAGCTTTTCGGTCAGTGTCGTCTTGCCGGCATCGGGATGCGAGATGATCGCAAACGTGCGCCGGCGCTGGGTTTCGTTCAAGTCAGTCATGGTCATCAACGCGTGCCGTACATCCAATAATTGTCGTCATTCCCGCGCAAGCGGGACTCCATTTTCAGCATCAAAAGAAGTTCAACATGGATTCCCGCTTGCGCGGGAATGACGGCAGTTCTTGGCTGCGGCGATTCCTCGGGGCCGGCGATTATAGGGGCAAAACGCGCAGAGAATCCGCCGACGCTTCCGGCGTCACGGCGCGCTGAGCAGCATGCCCTTCTCGGGCACGAACCTGCCGCTTGCGCCGGTGAACTCGAACGGCACCGAGATCAGCGCCATGTTCGAGTTGACCTGCACGCAGAAATGCAGGTGCGGTCCGGTCGTATAGCCGGTATCGCCGGACAACGCGAGGACCTGCCCGGCGCGCACGCGATCGCCGACTTGCACGCGCGCGCTTTCCAGTTCCAGATGCGCGTAGACGGCCATCGTCCCGTCGCTGTGGACGATGCGGATGTTGTTCGCGCGGTCGCCGTAGCGCGCCATGTCGAGCCCGGCTCCGAAGAAATCGTTGTCCACGGTCATGACCACGCCGTCGCGCGCCGCGACCACCGGCGTGCCGACCGGCATCACGATGTCGACGGCGTAGTAGTTCTGCTTGTCGCCGTGGCTGGCCTTGCCGCCGAACGCCTGGGCGACGCCGAACGACTCGCCGTCGCCGAACGGCACGCGATACTGCGCCCCGTCGTCCTGCTGCGCGCGAAAGTCGCCCGGCATGAACGTATAGCGCAGGCGGTAGCTGAATCCTTTCTCCGGCGCAGGCGCAGTGATGCGCAACACCGCGGCCTCGCTGTGAGGCGCCAACACGATGCGTGCCGGCAGCGCCGGCTGGGCCTCGACGTTCTGGTGGTCCTGGAAATCGACGTCGACGCTGACCGGACCGCCGGCCATGTTGACGAACGTCATCGTCCGGTCCGCATCAGTGCCGTCTTCGCGCACGCGCACGAGCGGCTCATGATCGGTGCGCACCTGCGTCGACTTGACATCCTTGACGTCGCCGCCCGGCTTGATGTCGGTGAAGTGGACAATGCCTTTTTCGTCCGTGTACTGGTACATGTGCTTGGCCACGGCCGGAGCGCTGCAGATCGCGGCCGCGAAAGCGAGAACCGAGAGACGAGTGACGGGAGACGCCGAAGCAGTCAGCCTGCGCGTTTTCGTCTCCGTTCTCACGTCTCTCGTCTCGCGCTTCAGCATTCGATGACGTTTACCGCCAATCCGCCGCGTGACGTTTCCTTGTATTTGTCCTGCATGTCGCGGCCGGTGTCGCGCATCGTCTTGATGACCTTGTCGAGCGACACGCGGTGCTTGCCGTCGCCGCGCATCGCCATGCGCTGCGCGTTGATTGCCTTGACCGAACCCATCGCGTTGCGCTCGATGCACGGTATCTGCACGAGGCCGCCGATCGGATCGCAGGTCAGGCCGAGGTTGTGCTCCATGCCGATCTCCGCGGCATTCTCGACCTGGTAGACGCTGCCGCCGAGCGCCGCGGTCAGTCCGCCGGCGGCCATCGAGCAGGCCACGCCGACTTCGCCCTGGCAGCCGACTTCGGCGCCGGAGATCGAGGCGTTCTCCTTGTACAGGATGCCGATCGCGCCGGCGGTCAGCAGGAAATCGAGCACGCCCTGGTCGTTCGCCGCAGGCACGAAACGCGTGTAGTAGTGCAGCACCGCCGGAATGATTCCCGCGGCGCCGTTCGTCGGTGCCGTGACGACGCGGCCGCCGGCGGCGTTCTCCTCGTTCACGGCCAGCGCATACAGGTTGACCCAGTCGAGGATCGTGAGCGGATCGCGCAGCGATGCTTCGGGACGGTCGCGCAGTTCGTTGACCATCGACGGCGCGCGGCGATGCACTTTCAACCCGCCCGGCAAAACACCCGAATTGCGCATGCCGCGCGCGACGCAATCCTGCATCGCCTTCCAGATCGTCAGCAGGCC
This sequence comes from Rhodanobacteraceae bacterium, assembly GCA_035455825.1. Lineage (GTDB taxonomy): Bacteria > Pseudomonadota > Gammaproteobacteria > Xanthomonadales > Rhodanobacteraceae > Rudaea. The sequence goes on from DATIEJ010000022.1 coordinate 12,951, forward strand.
GCTGCGGATCTCGGCCTCGCTGCGCCAGACTTTCTCGTTCTCGAACATGACCTGTGCGATGGACCTGCCGGAGGCCTCGCAGAGCGCAAGCAGTTCATCGCCGCTGTGGAACGCGTAAGGCAGCGGCGTCGTGTCCTTGACGATGCGGTTCTCGGCCGCTTCGTCGTGATTGACGACAAAACCGCCGCCGACCGAATAGTACTCGCGGTTCGCCAGTTCGTTGCCGTCGGCGTCGAACGCGATGAAGCGCATGCCATTGCTGTGGAACGGCAGCTTCTGGCGCTTGTTGAATACCAGGTCGGTCTTTTCGTCGAACGTGACCTCGTGCTTGCCGAGCAGCAGCAGTTTCTTCTGCGCGCGGATGCGCTTGAGCTTTTCCGGTATCACGTCCGGATCGATGCGGTCCGGCCACTCGCCCTCGAGTCCGCACAGGACGGCCTTGTCGGTGCCATGTCCACGGCCGGTGTGCGCCAGCGAGCCGAAAAGTTCGGCGCGCACGCGCGCGACCTTGCCGAGAATGCCGCGCTCGTCGAGCCAGCGCGTCGCAAAGCGCGCCGCCGCGCGCATCGGCCCGACCGTATGCGACGACGACGGCCCGATGCCGATTTTGAACAGATCGAAGACGCTGACGGCCATAGGTTTGATGTGGGGCTGAACGGGTGCTCATTCTAGCGGACGGCGGCGAGGGCGAGTGCCGGGGCGAGGGAAGAGGGGAGGAGGGACGGGAGGAACAAGCCTTGTAGGATGGGTTGAGCGCAGCGATACCCACCGCGTGAGACTCCCAGGGCGCGGATGATGGGTTTCGCTGCGCTCAACCCATCGTGCGGAATTGGGACGAAGGTCGAGGACCTGCTTTGAAGCCCTCCCCTTCAACGGGAGGGTTGGGTGGGGATGTTGTTGCTCGGACGCCAAGAAGAGTTGACGCCCGAGAAGAAGCGATTAATCTCCCTCGTCCCTCGTCCCTCGTCCCTCGTCCCTCGTCCCTCGTCCCTCTCTCCAATGCGCCTGATCCTCTACCAACGCGACGACTGTCACCTGTGCGATCTCGCATTACAGGTTCTCGCTCAGGCGCGCATGCCGGATTTCGACAGCGTGTTCATCGACGACGACGCCGATCTCGAAGCGCGCTATGGCGAACGCGTACCGGTATTGTGCGACCAGGAATCGGCCCGGGAGCTGAACTGGCCCTTCGATGCGCCTACCGTAGTCGCCTGGCTGACCGCGTAACCGGCGCGCAGTCAGAACTTCCAGCTGAACGTCAGCTGCCGCCCGTCGGTCCCGATCTCCAGGGCGAGTTCGTGATTTTCGCGCCAGGTCTCGTTGAACTGGACCAGGTGATGCCCGATCAGCCCGCCGATCAGCCCGCCGGCGACGACGTCCGACGCCCAGTGCGCATCCTGCTCGATGCGCGCAACGCCGACCAGCGAGGCGATCGTGTAGGCCGTCGTTGCGACCCAAGCCGAGTCGTAGTGTCCGGCGATCACCGAGGCGAAGGCGAAGGCACCGGTTGCATGTCCGGACGGGAACGACTGGTCGCCGCCGAACGGGTTCCAATGATGCGGGCCGAGCCCGGAGTTCGGGCGGGCGCGTCCGGCAATCCCCTTGAACACCGAGGTCGTCAGCGAACTGATCACGCTCGCGGAAAACCCGTCGAGCGCAACGGTCTTGGCATTGTAGTCGTCGACAGCGAGGCCGACGGCATAAAAACCGAACAGCACGGGCAGTCCGTATTGCTTCGTGCCGAATTTCTCGACGTTGCGGAAGAAGTCGTCCGCCGACGACGAGCGGCTGCGCTGCGCGGCGTCGCGGATCGGCTTGTCGAGGAACGCGACCGAGATCGCCAGGCCGCCGGTGATCAGACCGAAGTTGCGCCACTCGTCGGCATCCCAGTGCAGCGGAGCGGTGGCCGTTTCCTTCGTGTCGTCCCAGAGCAGCTTCGCGTAGTCGACCGAGATCCACCCCTCCGGACCGGTCTTCGTCGCGGCAGTCATCGGATCCGGCGCGGTGTCCGCCTCGGCCAGAACGGCTCCAACCGGATCGAGCAGCCATGCCGCATCGCTCGCAGGGGCCGCCGCTGCGGCGTTGCATGCACTGTACGCGGCGACCAGCAACAATTTTCCAAGGCGCACGCCACCCACCTCCACGCGCTACTGCAGAGGCAGCGCAAAAAACTGGAGCGCGTTAACTTTAGATGACGCGAATATAGCGCTGCGGTTGTTACCATCAGCTAAAAATGCGACCTCGTCACACGGCACCAGAGCGGACGGGCCAACCCGGAACAGTCGCGCCGGTCCAAACGAAGCCCAGTTGCTGAGTTCGCTGCCAGGATGCGCTCCGCGGCGATGGTGCGAGAGCGTGGCTTTGTTGCAGAATGCCCTGCAGCTTTCCGACGAAGCAGGGATATGCTCGCCAGCGCATCGCTTCAGCAGTCCCCGATCGGATTCGTCGCGAGCGCGTTTGCGTGCGTGGTTGGTTTTGCTTCAGTGGCATCACCCGCGATCTCGGCGCAGATCGACATTCATGGGCCGCCCGGCAGCAGTTTGTTCGGCTGGCACGTAGCCGTATTGCCAAATGGCAACATCGTCGTTACCGACCCATATTTTTCGACCGCGAGCACGCGGCACGTCGGCGCGATTTATCTCTACGATCCCTCCGGCGGATTGATCAGCACGCTGACCGGCAGCAGCGAGAACGACAACGTCGGCGACGCGCAAATTCGTGTTCTGCACAACGGTAATTTCGTCGTGTCGAGCCAGCAATGGAACAACGGCGGCGCAGTCGCCGCCGGCGCCGTGACCTGGATCAACGGTGCGACCGGTTTGTCGGGCGTCGTGTCTGCGCAGAATTCGCTGGTCGGAACCAGCACGACCGACTCTGTCGGCGGATACGACGGCATCGTCGAACTGAGCAACGGCAACTACGTTGTCGCGAGCGCGGGCTGGTCGAACGCTGATGCGAACAATGCCGGAGCCGTGACCTGGGCAAACGGCGCGACCGGTATCAGCGGCGCCGTCTCGGCGGAAAATTCGCTGGTCGGCACGCTGGCCGGCGATCTGGTCGGCGAGGAACAAAGCGACTGGCCCGGCGTCGTCGCGCTGGCCAACGGCAACTACGTCGTCACGAGCGGCTTCTGGCATTACGGCAGCACGGCAAATCCGGGAGCCGTGACCCTTGGCAACGGAAACGGCGGAACGGCCGGTCCAGTGAGCGCAGCGAATTCCCTGGTCGGAACGACAATCTGCTATACCGACGTCATCGGGCTCACCCATCAGATCGTTCCTCTGGCCAACGGGAACTTCCTCGTTCCGAGTCCGTGCTGGAGCCAAGGTACGGAAACGGAAATCGGCGCGGTGACCTGGGTCGACGGGGTGCGCGGCTTGTCCGGTGAGGTTTCGGATCGCAATTCGTTCATCGGTAGCGTTCCGTACGAGCATCTTGGACAGCTTGGCATCACCGCGCTCAGCAACGGCAACTATGTTCTGCTCAGCCCGAACTGGGACAACGGCAGGGGTGCAGCGACTTGGGCCAACGGCCGCGTCGGCCGCGTCGGCCGCGCGACACGCGGCAACTCGCTGGTCGGCGCCAATCCAGGCGACCATGTAGGAGGCAACGCGACGGCGCTCGCGGATGGCAACTATGTCGTTGGCAGCCCGTGGTGGAATGGCCCACAGGGTCCCGGTGTCGGTGCGCTCACCTGGGGTGATGGCGCGAAAGGCTCGAAGGGCACGGTGACGGCTGCCAATTCGCTCGTGGGCGCTGCCGCGCATGATTTTGTCGGTTTCGGCAGCGTCGCGGCGCTCCCCAGGGGCGACTATGCCGTCGCGAGCCCTTATTGGAGCAACGGTGCAGCGGCGCAGGTTGGTGCGGTGACATGGGTACACGGCAGCGCAGTGACGGCGGCAGTCGTTGGGCCCGGCAACTCGATTGTAGGATCGCAGCCGAACGACCGTGTCGGCGGCGGTGGCGTCATCGCGGTCGGATCCGGCAACTATGTCGCGCTCAGCCCCGACTGGAGCAACGGCGCGGCGAAACGTGCGGGCGCCGCGACATGGGTCGACGGCAGTGGCCCGCGGTCCGGCGTCGTTTCGGAACGGAATTCGCTGGTCGGCACCACGCCGGACGATGCGCTCGGCTATTACGGCAGCGCACGGCTGGCCAATGGCAACTTCGTCGTCGCCAGTCCGGGTTGGCATGACGCAGCTGGGAACAGCGTCGGAGCATTCACATGGCTCGGCGGCGACCACGGTCTGTCCGGCGTCGTATCGCCGGGCAATTCGCTGGTCGGAACGCCGAACCACTCCGGATCGATTGTTACCGCGCTGAGCGACGGCAACTACGTCATATCGAATCGCTTTTCGCTATTCGGCGAAATCGAATCGAACGGCTCGGTCACGCTTGCCGACGGGCCATTCGGGTTGGCCGGAACGATTGCGCCATGGAACAGCGTGATCAGCGACACATCGGGCTACTCCTCGTGGGTCGCCGATTACGACCCCGCGCGCAAACGCCTCGTCGTCGGACGACCCGACGAAAACACGGTGACGTTGTTTACCGTGTCAGAGAAAATCTTTGCTTCGGGGTTCGAGCCTTGACTGCGCGCGCCATCCAGGTCAAGCCCGCAGCCGCGCCATGATCGCGCTGCGCGCCTCGCGCAGGATCGAGTCGCGGTCGAGGCTCGCGACGATTTCGGCGACGGCGCGCTTGGCGCCTTGCTCGCCCCACGACTTGCCCTGCAGCAGGTAGCGTTCGGCGGCGCGCCCGACGAGTTCGGTCGCGTACCATGCCAGCGCGCCCTGCGCGCCCGCCGTGACGACGGTCGAGAGTCCGGCACTGACGCCTTTCAACGCGCTGGCGACGAGATGCACGCCCCAGATCGCGCCCATCAGCGCGGCGAGTTGCGCGCAGATCGTCGCAATCAGCGTCCCGGCTTCGCTGCGCGTCAGCGGCAGTCCGTATACCTTTCCCAAATGCACGACGAGCGCGACGTCGAGCGACGCGGCGGCGAGCAGGTCGGCGACCGGGATCGGGTTCAGCGCAACCGCGATGCCCTTGGCCAGGCAGTAGTTGCGGATCACGCGGTCGGCCAGTTCGCGGCGCGCGGCGGCGACGCGTTCGGCGACACGGTCGGACAGCTGGCCGGCGAACAGGCCGGCGTTCAATGCCGCGAGCGTCTTGCCTTCGCGCTCGGCGATCACGCGCAGGCGCGCCGCAAGCTCGGCGACATCGGGACGCTGCGGGTTGCGCGTTTCGGTCTCGTGCCCGTCGGCGGCGACCTGGAAGATGCGCAGGTCGGCCGGATGCGCGGCGCAGGCGATCACGTCTTCGGCGTGCACGAGGCCGGCGGCGTGTTCGCGCAGGCGCGCGAGCAGGCGTTCGCGCTCGTCCCGCGTATAGCGGTCGGCCTTGTTCAGCGCGAGCAGCAGCGGCCGCTGGGTTTTTGCCAGCGTCGACAATGCGGCGAGTTCGGCGCTGGTCATGTCGCCGTCGACGACGAAGATGACGAGGTCGCTGATGCCGGCGACGTCGAACGCGAGGCGCTCGCGTTCTTCGCCGGAAAGTTCGTTGATTCCCGGCGTATCGATCAGGTGCAGGCCCTGCCCGGCCACTTCCTGCCAGCGTTGCGCGGCGCGCGCGCGCGTCGTGCCGTGCAGCACGCCCGTGGCAAACGCTTCGTGTCCGAGCAGGGCGTTGCCGAGCGCGGATTTGCCGACGCTGACGCGGCCGAACACGGCGATGTGCAGTTCGCCGGTCCTGAGTTTGTCCAGCAGCGACTCGATCTGGGCGAAATCCTCGCGCAGTTCGCCGCGGACGCTGTCCGGAATGTCCGGATCATCGAGCAGCGCGCGCAGCGCCTCGCTGGTCTGCGCGACATGACCAGCCGATGCGTCCCCGGATTCGCCCGAGACAACCTTCGCGCCGCGCAGGCGAGCACGCAATCGATGCCAGAGCGAAGTCGGATCGTTCATCTAATGGGATGCTGAAGTCAGATCGATGGTAGGCCTGCGCCCATCGTACCCGACACGGCAGGGTAGGACGACGATCGGGCTCGGTCCCGGCACCGGACCAGGAAATATGCCGTCATTCCCGCGGAAGCGGGAGTCCAGGTTGATCTTGTTCTATTGGATGGATTGCGCGCCGCTCCTGCGGCCGTGCCCTGTCGGGCCATTCGCAACGCGAATGTTCGCTCCGGCATCCTGATCTAGCAGACTTCCCCGATGGAAGAATCAGGTTCGTGCGGGGCTGCGCCTTCACGTACGCCTTCCTCGAAGGTGCGCCCTTCACTTCGGGCTCAACACCAGATGTCCGTGCACCGGCACGTCCTTGCCGATGTCGTTCCAGTCGCTGCTCGTGCCGAGGCCAAAGTCGAGGCGCTTCAGCGTCGTGTCGACATCGAGCGTGGCGCCGCTGGCGGATGCTGCAAAGTTTACTTTCAGCGTTGCCGGCCTGGTCTGGCCGCGGATCGTCAGCGTGCCTTTCGCCTCGACGCTGCCGTCGGCCGCCCTGGCGAACGCCTGCGTGACGAAGTGCGCCGGCGGCGTCTTCGCCGAGTCGAAAAAATCGGCGCCGGCGAGCGCGTCGTCGCGGTCGGAATTCTGCGTGTCGACACTCGCCAGGTCGACGTTCACGTCGAACTTCGCGCTGGCCAGGTCGGCCTCGTCGTAGGCGATCTGCGCCGTGAACTTGCCGAACTTGCCGTCGAACGCCTCGCCTGCATAGCTGCATTTGAAGGTCAGCGAACTCTTCGCCGCGTCGACTTGCCAGTCACGCGCGTGCGCGCTCGTCGCAAGCAGTATCAGCGGCAGTGCCCGCAGCGTGCGGGCGATTCGATATGCCATTACGATTCTCCGCGAATGACCGCCTTGCGTTGCAGCCAGTCCGGCCACATGCGGCCGAGAATGTTGTTGCGGCGGGCGAAGTGATGGACCAGCGCGATCGCCGCGTGTCCGGCGGCGACGGCGATCAGCAGCCAGAACAGCGTCTCGTGCGTCTCGCTGGCGAAATCCGCCAGTGCCTTGTCCGGCGCGACCAGGTGCGGCACTTCGAACAATCCGAAGAAGTACAGCGGCCTCAGTCCGGACAGCGAATCGAACCACCAGCCTGTCAGCGGCACGGCGAACAGCAGGGCGTACAGCAGGGCATGTCCCCACCGGGCCAGCAATGCCTGCGCATGCGGAATACCGGCGGGCTCAGCAGGGCGCGGATCGAATGCGCGCCATGTCAGGCGCAGGATCGCCAGCACAAGGATCGTCAGGCCCAGCGACTTGTGCAGCGAGAACACCGGAATGACGCTCGGTCTTTTCGGCAGTTCCACCATGATCAGGCCGATCGTTCCCTGCACGAGGATCAGCAGCACGACAGTCCAGTGGAAGAATTTTGCCAGGCTGCCCCAGTGGTTGCTGCCGCTTTTGAGCACTACGGGTGCTCCGCTGCGTCCGCGGGCGCCTGCTTCTGCGCATCGCCATCGCGTATGCCTTCGACTTCGATATGGATCGCCACGTCGTCGCCATTGTCGGGAAGGCTGCGCGTCATCCCGAACGTCGACCGCTTGAATGCGGCCGTCGCGGCAAAGCCGGCGATGTATCGCATCGAATAACCATCGGCCGCGGCGCGATTGAACGTCACCTGCAGGTCGACCGGGTGTGTCTTGCCGAGCAGGGTCAGGTTGCCGTGCACGACACCGGTGCGCTCGCCGGTTTTTTCAACCTTCGTGCTGACGTAGTGCGCTGTCGGGTAGGTCGTCACGTCGAAAAACGCCGAGCGCATCTTGTTGCTCCAGGCCTCGTCGCCCATGTCGAGGGACGCGATGTCGATCGTGACATCGACCTTGGCGCTGCTCCAGTCGTCCGGATCGAAGCTGAAGTATCCGCCCTTGACGTGCATGCGCCCCATCGGATGGGAATAGTTCAAGTGGCTGACCGAAAAGAATATCTGCGTGTGCGCCATGTAGAAACGGTAGTCGCTCGGAGCCGCGAAAGCCACGCTCGAGGCAGCCAGCAGGGCCGGGACAGCAAGGACACGATAGAACTTCACGCACACCTCCAAAAGGACATGGCAGTGCAATCTGACACGCTGCCGGACAAAGAGCTAGACAGCGGCGAAGTACGCTATGTTCCGGCCAACGCGCTTGCCGTTCAAAAGCGTCAGGCTCCGTCGTCTGCACGCTGCAGCGCATATTCAGCGATGCGCTTGAGGCGACCGGCGCTGGTGTCGGCGAGCAAAGTCGCCAGCGAGGCGCTGGCCGCGGCAGCGTCCAGGCAATGGTGCTCGCGCATCGTCGTGGCAACCGCATGGCCGAGGCTGTCGAAGATCAGGCCGTAGGCGATCGCGTGCAGCACGCCGCCGCCGAGCGTGCCGAGACCGGGAAATGCCTTCGCCGCGTTGCCGGCGATCGCGAGCACGAGCGAGGCACTGGTGCGCAACGTCAGCTTGACCTGGCCGAGGAACGCATCGATGTCGATGTCGCGCACGGACACGCCGTAGAGCTTTCCGAGTTCGCGAATCAGTCCCGTGGCGAGCACGCCCTGGATGACCAGGTCGCTGCCCGGCATGACCGCCGCCATCGCGCCGACGACGGCGCGGCGCGTGTACTTCGCCACGATGGCGTCCGCGTCGCGTTCCCGCGTCTGCGCCGACAACGACTCGGCGCGGGCGTCGACCGCCGACAGCACGGCCGACTCGCGTGCCGTCTCGAACGCCTGCGGACCGGCTGCCGCGTAGCGTTGCAACAAAGTGGACAATGCACCGATGTCGGGCTTGCGGTCGCGGCGCACGCGTTCGACGCGGCCATCGGCCAGGCGGCGCTCGAAGTCCTCGACGCCGCCGGCACTGACCACGACGCGCGCGTCGGTGATTTCAGCGTAGCGTTCGCGCAGCGCGCGCTCGAGGGCCGCGCGTTCGCCCTCGGCGAACTGGTCGGCCTTGTTCAACGCCAGGACGAGCGGCTTGCCGAAGCCGCGCAGCCAGCGCAGCTCGGCGTCCTGGTCACGAGTCAGGTCGCCGGCGCAGACATAGAGCACGACATGCGCGCGCAGCGCCTCGTCGCGCGCGAGCTGCTCGCGCAGCGAGCCGGATACTTCGTGCGTGCCGGGTACGTCGGCGAGCACGAGCTCCCGGCCCCCGGGCAAGTTCGCGGCATAGTGCGATATGGCCCGCGTCGTCCCGCCGAGGACGTCGACTTGCGGCTCGGCATCGGGTGCGAGCGCGCGGATCACGCTCGACTTGCCGGCGCTGATCTCGCCGAACACGGCCACGTACAACTGTTCGGCTCGAGCGCGCCGGTCGAGCTCGGCCAGTTCGGCCTCGAGCGCGGATGTTTCAGTGCTGCGTTGTTTCATCGCGTCGATCCGTTGCTCGACTTCGCCGCGCGTCGGGGCCGCAACGGCGACGGGTTTGCGCCGCCGCGGCCCAAGCAGCCACATTCCGATCCACGCCAGGCCGCAAAGCGCAGCCACGAGCAGCCCCGCGACAAGCATTTGCGCCCAACCCGGCAGCGCGCGCAGGTCCTGCCATAGCGTGATCGCGCTGTGCAGCACGCCGAGAACCAGCCAGAGCAGCGCGGCCGCCAGCAGCGCGAGCGCGGCGAGCAGTAGCAGACGTAGCGGACGATTGAGGGGCGGCATGTGCGGTAGGCGGATTTCGCATGATTATGGCAGACGGGCGAGGGCTGAGGGCTGAGGGCTGAGGGCCGAGGGCAGATCAAGCGTGGCCTCGGAGATTCTCTTTCCAGCCCCCAGCCCCCGGCGCTCGCTTTCTGGCATCATCCCCGCGCCAACAAGGAACGTGCCGCATGTGGATCGAAGTCTTGCTTGCGGGTGCGCTGGCTGCCTCAGCTGCAAACCCGGCCGACGATGCGCAGTTGTATACAACGCCGTATTTCCAGACGCTCGGCGTTGCGGCCGGCATGCCCTCGAGCCGCATCTACAAGACCGTGCAGGACCAGGACGGTTATCTGTGGTTCGGCACGCAGGACGGGCTGGCGCGCTACGACGGCGTCGGCTTCCGCGTCTACCGGCACGATCCGAAGGATCCGGATTCGCTCGGCGGCAACGCGGTCACGGCGCTGTTCGTCGACCGCGACAATCGCATCTGGTGCGGCGGCGAGGAATCCGGCCTCAACATGCTCGACGCCGGGCGCAGCCGCTTCGCGCACTATCGTCACGACGCGAACGATCCGGCCAGCCTCGGCGCCGACGATGTCTGGACGATCAGCCAGGACGAAACCGGCGCGATCTGGACCGGCAGCTACGCCGGCGGCCTGGACCTGCTGAAGCCGGGCGCCGCCGGGTTCGTGCACTTCCGCCACGATTCCACAAATCCACAAAGCATTTCCTCGGACAACGTGCTCGGATTGCTGCCGCAACGCGGTGCCGGACTGTGGGTCGGCAGCGATGTCGGCATCGACCTGATCGAGACCGGCGGCAAAATCCGCCACGTCGATTTTGCCGGCGTGCCGGGCGGTGGCCGGATCAACGCGATCACGCTGCTCGATGCCGGCGATGGCGGCGTGCTCGCCGGCACGCGCCGCGGGCTGCTGCGCATCGCCCCGGCGCTGGCGGTTTCCGTCGTTGCCGCCGACGGCCTGACCGACAAGCTCGTCTATGGCATTGCCACCGGCGCTTCCGGTGAGCTATGGGTCGCGACGCGGCACGGCCTAAACTGGCTCGCGCCGAGCGGGGAGATCGCGAAATACGTGGAGAATCCGGCCGTGCCGGGCGCGTTTCCCGGCGACATGGTTTTCGACGCGATGCGCGACCGCGAAGGCAACCTGTGGTTCGCGACATTGGAGGGCGGAGCGGTCAAGTTGCCGGCGGCGTGGCGCAACTTTTCCCTCTACCGCAACGATCCCGGCAATTCCCGCTCGCTCAGCACGAACCGCACCCAGGGTCTCGCGGCGGGCGCGGACGGCCGCGTCTGGGCAGTGAACTTGGACGGCGGGATCGACCGCCTCGACCCGATGACCGGCGCGGTCGAACGCCTCGCGGACAGCCGCCTGAGCGTTCCGGACAAGTCGCTGTGGTCAGTGCTTCCGGACCGGCACGGACAACTGTGGATCGGTCATGCGCATGGCTTGCGCGTATACGAATTGCAAAGTGGAAATTTCGTCGATATCCCGGTCGATGCCGGGAA
>DATIEJ010000023.1:0-10662 GCA_035455825.1 Rhodanobacteraceae bacterium
GATCCCCTCGCGACCGGCCTGTTGCCGATCTGCTTCGGTGAAGCAACCAAGATCGCCGGATACCTGCTTGGCGCGCGCAAGGCTTACGAGGCCGAACTTCGCCTCGGGGTGACGACCAGCACGGACGACGCCGAAGGCGAGGTCGTTGCCACGCGGCCCGTGCCGGAGCTCACGAGCGCAGCGATCGACACTGCACTGGATGCGTTCCGCGGCCGCATCACGCAAACGCCTCCCGTGTATTCGGCGATCAAGCAGGGCGGAGTTGCCCTTTACAAGCGCGCGCGCCGCGGCGAAGAGGTCCAGGTGCCCACGCGCGAGGTCGAGGTCTTTCGCCTCGACCTGCTCGGCCACGATGCCGATCGGATTCGCCTGCAGGTCGAGTGCGGTTCCGGCACCTACATCCGCAGTATTGCCCGCGATCTCGGCGATCTGCTGGGTTGCGGCGCGCACCTGACTTCGTTGCGCCGCACGTGGGTCGATCCATTTCGGCAGCCGACGATGTACAGCCTGGCGCAGCTTGAACGCGAGTTGGGCGAGCGCGGGCTGGCGGGGCTGGATGCGCTCATGTTGCCGCTTGAACGCGCGCTCGACGCGTTGCCCGCGCTGCATCTCGCCCCCGATCAGGAGCTCGCGTTGCGCCAAGGCAAGCGCTTCATTCAGTCGGAACTCGGTGCGACCGCGCTCTGCCGGGCGCTCGATTCCCTGGGCGGCCTCGTCGCTCTGGTCGAAATAGGACCGGACGGCGAGGTCCGCGTTCTGCGCGGATTCGTCCATGCTCAAGTGTGATCGCGACAGCAGGCGAAAAAACCTTTTTTCAATAAATAGTTACGATAACTATCTCGCCCGCGATCGATCCGTCCGCGCCGTCCGCAGGCAATTGCCCGAGCCGTCTGGATGGACTCGCTGCAGTCGCGCCCGCGGGCAGCCGTAACCTCCTTTTTCCGCCGAAAACGGTTACAATAAGTGGCTTTACTCCGCTGCCCCGCGGCCTCGCCCCGGTCATCGATGGCCTTCCGAGGTACCTCGCCAGGCAGTGGAGCTTCACTAACGCGGATTGCGCCACGACAGCCCAGCGCTGAAGTCAGGCCGAACCGCGCCGTACGTATCATCCTAAAAGGTCAACATTCCATGTCTCTGTCAGTCGAACAAACCAGCAAGGTCATTGCGGACTATCGCCGCGCGCCGAACGATACCGGTTCGCCGGAAGTCCAGGTCGCATTGCTTTCCGCGCGCATCGAACATCTCTCCAAGCATTTCGCCGATCACGAGAAGGATCATCACTCGCGCCGCGGCTTGCTGAAGATGGTCAACCAGCGCCGCCGTCTGTTGAACTATCTGAAGAATTCCGACAACGATCGCTACAAGACCCTGATCGAACGCCTCGGCATTCGCCGGTAAGTCGCAGCGGTCCGGGAATTCCGAGTTGAAACAGCGGCCACTCGTGGCCGCAGTCGAAATTGGTGCGTTCATCCGTGAACGCAAAGATCAAAAAGCGGCCATCCGTGGCCGCACTTTTCAACAAAGCGGGCCTTCGGGCAATTCTTAATTCATTAGGAGCCACAACGTGGCGAAAGTTACCAAGTCATTCCAGTACGGCAGTCACCAGGTAACGCTGGAGACGGGCGAAATCGCCCGCCAGGCGTCCGGCGCCGTCCTCGTCAGCATGTCCGGCACGGTCGTGCTCGTCACTGCCGTCGCGGCGACCAAGATGCGTGAAGGGCAGGATTTCTTCCCGCTCACCGTCGATTACGTCGAGAAGTTCTATTCGGCAGGACGCATCCCCGGCGGCTTCTTCAAGCGCGAAGGCCGTCCGACCGAAAAGGAAACGCTGACCTCGCGCCTGATCGATCGTCCGGTGCGCCCGCTGTTTCCGGAAGAGTTCAAGAATGAAGTGCAGGTCATCGCCCAGGTCATCTCGCTGAATCCCGAGGTCGACGGCGACATCCCGGCGCTGCTCGGCGCTTCCGCCGCGCTGAGCCTGGCCGGCATCCCGTTCAAGGGTCCGATCGGCGCCGCCCGTGTCGGTTACGCGAACGGCAAGTACCTGTTGAATCCGACCGCCACGGAATTGAAGACGTCCGACCTCGATCTCGTCGTCGCCGGCACGAACAACGCCGTGCTGATGGTCGAGTCCGAAGCCAAGCTGCTGAGCGAAGACGTGATGCTCGGCGCGGTCATGTTCGGTCACCGCGAAATGCAGACTGCGATCCGCGCGATCGCCGAACTCGCCACCGAAGCGGCCAAGCCGTCGTGGAACTGGCAGCCTCCGGCGCGCGACGAATCGATGATCGCCGTGCTCAAGGGCGCGGTCGGCAGCAAGCTCGAAGAAGCGTTCCAGGTGCGCGACAAACTGCAGCGCCGCGACGCGATCGCCGCGATCAAGGCCGACGTGATGGCTTCGCTCAAGGCGGAAGCCGAGCAGAAGGGCTGGCAGGCCGCGGACATGGCGAAGGAATTCGTCGAACTCGAATACCACACGCTGCGCGACAGCGTCCTGAAGACCAAGGTTCGAATCGACGGCCGCCAGCTCGACGACGTTCGCCCGATCTCGGTCCGCGTCGGCGTGCTGCCGCGCACCCACGGCTCGGCGCTGTTCACGCGCGGCGAAACCCAGGCGCTGGTCGTCGTCACGCTCGGCACCACGCGCGATGCGCAGATCATCGATGCGCCGGAAGGCGAGTCGAAGGATCCATTCCTGTTCCATTACAACTTCCCGCCGTTCTCGGTCGGTGAAGCCGGCCGCTTCGGCGCGCCGAAGCGCCGCGAAGTCGGCCACGGACGCCTCGCCAAGCGCGGCGTGCAGGCCGTCAAGCCGAGCATCGAATCGTTCCCGTACGTGCTGCGCGTGGTCTCGGAGATCACCGAGTCGAACGGGTCTTCGTCGATGGCGTCGGTCTGCGGCTCGTCGCTGGCGATGATGGATGCCGGCGTGCCGCTCAAGGCGCCGGTCGCCGGCATCGCGATGGGTCTGGTCAAGGAAGGCGAGCAGTTCGTGGTGCTCAGCGACATCCTCGGCGACGAAGACCATCTCGGCGACATGGACTTCAAGGTCGCCGGCACCGCCGACGGCATCAGCGCGCTGCAGATGGACATCAAGATCGACGGCATCACCGAAGAGATCATGAAGGTTGCGCTGGCCCAGGCCCAGCGTGGACGCCTGCACATCCTCGGCGAGATGGCCAAGGTCATCACGGCGCCGCGCGCCGAGATGAGCGAATATGCGCCACGCCTGATGACGATGAAGATCCATCCGGACAAGATCCGCGAAGTCATCGGCAAGGGCGGCACCACGATCCGTTCGATCACCGAGGAAACCGGCGCGACGATCGACATCACCGACGACGGCACGATCATCATTGCGTCGGTCAACCGCGAAGCGGCCGAGGCGGCGAAGAAGCGCATCGAGCAGATCGTCTCCGACGTCGAGCCGGGCCGCATCTACGAGGGCAAGGTCGCCAAGCTCATGGACTTCGGCGCGTTCGTCACTATCCTTCCGGGCAAGGACGGGCTCGTGCACGTCTCGCAGATCTCCAACGAGCGCGTCGAGAAAGTCTCCGACAAGCTCAAGGAAGGCGACATCGTCAAGGTCAAGGTGCTCGAAGTCGACAAGCAGGGCCGCATCCGCCTGTCGATGAAGGCCGTTGAAGAAGAAGCGCCAGCTGCGTAAGCTGCCGTGACGAAGACCGGGTGACACGCAAAGCGGGCCGAGGCCCGCTTTGCCACTTTCCGGGGCGAGGAGGGCGCCTGTGGAAGAGGAAACGATCACCACACTGGTGCTGGTCAGCCTGGCGGCCGTCACCGCGCCCTTGCTTGCCGAATGGCTGGTGCGACGCGTGCGGGTGCCCGGCGTCGTCATCGAGATCGTCCTCGGCATCCTGATCGGCCCGCAACTGCTCGACATCGCGCATCGCGATCACGTCGTCGACGGGCTTGCCGAACTCGGCCTGACGTTCCTGATGTTTCTGGCCGGGTACGAGATCGAGCTCCACACGATCAAGGGGCGCCCTTTGAACCTGGCCCTGGTTAGCTGGGGCTTTTCTCTGATTCTCGCCTTTTCTTTTGCCTACACCCTCGTCGCCAATGGCTCAGCGTTGTCGATTCTGCTTATCGGCTTGTGCCTGACCACGACGGCGGTCGGCACGCTGCTGCCGATCGTGCGCGACGCCGGCCTGCTGCAGAGCCGCCTCGGCCCATACTTCATCGGCGCCGGCACGATTGGCGAATTCGGTCCGATCGTCGCGATCGCCGTCTTGCTGACCGGCGACGAGCCGATCAAGACGATCGTGTTCCTCTGCGCCTTCATGCTCGTCGCCGCCGCCGCTGCTGCGATCACGCTGCGCGCGCACCCGCCGCAGTGGATCAGACTGCTGCGCAAGCACCTCAATTCGAGCGCGCAACTCCCGGTACGCATCGCAGTGCTGCTCGTGGTCGTGCTGGTCTGGGTCGCCTCGCAGCTGGGCCTCGACGCGCTGCTCGGCGCGTTCGCTGCCGGCCTGATCGTCCGCTTGAGCACGTCGAGTTCCGAGCACGACCCGGTGCGCATCAAGCTCGAGGCGATCGGCTTCGGTTTCCTGATCCCGATCTTCTTCATCGTCAGCGGCATGCGCTTCGACCTGGCGGCGCTGCGCTCGGATCCGACCCAGATCATCCGCGTGCCGATGTTCCTGCTGGCGTTCTTCATGGTGCGCGGTATCCCCGTGATGCTGTTGTATCAAAAAGACCTGTCAGACGCGGCCCGCTCGGCGCTGGCCCTGCTGGCGAGCACGCAGTTGCCCTTGATCGTCGTCATCGTGACGATCGGCCTCGAGACGGGACGAGTGCTGCCGGTCAATGCCACGGCGTTGATCACCGCCGGCATGTTGTCCGTGCTGTTGTACCCGTCGCTCGCGCTCGTGAAGATGCGAGGTGGCCGTGCCGAAACCGTTGACGGGCCCGTCGAATTCGAGCCGGATCGCGTCGCCGATCAACCGGCCGCGACGAGCGTCGACTGAGGCGCCGGGCGGATTTCAAGAGGCCGCCCGACCGCGCGAATCCTGTCCGGCAGACAAAAGCAGGCGAAGGCCCTGTGTTTTTGTACTCGCGGCGAAAGATTGACTCGCGGGCGGACGCATCCAATAATGACCTGCACATTCGGACGTGGCCGCCTGCTCTATGCCTCATACGAGATGTAAGCCAGAGCGGCCCTTCGCCGCACACGCGCGCCGCGCAATGTTGCTTGCTCTGCTGCTCGCCGCAGGCGCTGCATTCGCAAAAGTAGCCTTCGACGCAGGGCCTGCATCCGCCACCGGAGCCGGACCGCTCGCGATCGCTGTCGGGGACGTCGACGGCGACGGAAAGGCCGATCTCGTGGTCGCAAACGCCGACAGCAATACCGTTTCGGTGTTGCTCGGCAACGGTGACGGCAGTTTCAAGCCCCAGACCCTCTACGCGGCCGGAAGCTATCCGCAGTCGCTGGCACTCGGCGATTTCGACAACGACGGCAACGCGGACATCGTCGTCGCCAATCGCGTCAGTGGAACGATTTCACTGTTGTCGGGCAACGGCGATGGAACGTTCCAGCCACAGCGCGCGTTTGCCGCGGGTTACAGCCCCGCGTCGGTGACGCTCGGCGATTTTGCCGGCAGCGGCAAACTCGGCCTCGCGGTCGTCAACGGCGCGGACGGCGGCATTTCGGTGCTGCTCGGCGACGGGCATGGCGGTTTCAGCGAGCGCAGGCCCTATGTATTGGGCGCTGGCGCCTCGCCGCTCGCAATCGTGAGCGCGGACATGGATCGCGACGGCAAGCTCGACCTGGTCGTGGCCGGCAGCGGCGGCCGCAGCGTCGCGCTGTTGCGCGGCAATGGCGACGGTACCTTTCAGAACCCGGTTACCGTAGCAACCGGTAGTTCGCCATTCGCGCTGGCGGCGGCGGATTTCAACGGCGACGGCATCGCTGATCTGGTGCTGGCGGATCGAAGCCGTCACACCATCGAAATTCTCCTTGGAAACGGCGACGGCACGCTGCGGCCCGCGCTGTCTTTTGCCGCGGGCCTCGATCCGAATGCGCTGGCGGTCGCGGATTTCAATGCCGACGGCCGGCCGGATGTCGTCGTTGTCGGCGCTGCGTCCGGTGCCGGCGAGCGCAGTTCGATTTCGGTGCTGCTCGGCAACGGCGACGGGACGCTGGAGCCGCCACAAGCGGTGCCGATCGGCCAGGGAAATCGTTTCGTGGCGGTCGCGGTTGGCAATTTTCATGGCGCCTCGCCGGACCTCGCGATTGCAGATGGCTCGCAAGGCAGCGTCCTGACCTTGATGAACCTGTTGAGCAACGATTGCATTTTTGCCGACGGCTTCCAGACCGTCGTGGTGCCGGGCGTTTGTCCGCCGTCGATTACCAGCGCGAACTCTGCCACGTTCAAGGTCGGAACATTCGGCAGCTTTACCGTGACGACAAAGGGCTCGACGCCATCGCTTGCCGTTGGCGGCACGCCGCTGCCCGGGAACTTGAGCTTCGTCGACCAGGGCGACGGGACCGGCATCCTTTCCGGCACGCCGACCGCCGGGAAAGGCGGCCAGTACGCGATTACATTCACGGCTACGAACAGCGCCGGCAGTACTCCCGCGCAAAACTTCACACTCACGGTCAACGAGGCGCCGACGATCACCAGCGCCGACAACACAAGTTTCGTTTCGACCGGCAACAACACGTTCAACGTGACGACATCCGGCTGGCCAACCGGCGCGTCGATGGCGATCACGCGCACCGGCACGCTGCCCGGCGGCATCACCTTCACGAACAACAACAACGGCACGGCGACGTTGTCAGGGACGCCGGACGCTTCGGCTTACCTGTCCAGCCCGTACAGCCTGACCTTGAAGGCCGACAACGGCATCGCGCCGTTCGCGTCGCAGACGTTCACGCTGACCGTGCTGCCGCCGCCGCCGGTAGCGATCAATGATCCGTCCTATACCGCGACTGGTGGATTCAGCATCGGCATTTCGGCTGGTGAAGGCGTCGCGGTCAATGACACGCTCTACGGCGGCGCCGTGACGAGCTACGGGGCGACGACGGGCACCGAACAACCCGTCGGCGGTTACGCTGCCACGGCCCAAGGCGGCCTCGTCGGAATGCTCGGCGATGGCACCTTCCTGTACCAGGCGCCCGCGAGCGCGACGGTTGCGAGCGACACGTTCAAGTACACGGTCGCGAACGCAGGCGGCAGTTCGACGGCGACCGTGACGATCACGCTGCTCGATCGGGTGATCTTCGTCGACAACACGGCTCCCGGCGGCGATGGCCGGTTTGGCTCGCCGTACAACTCGCTCGCTGCCATTCCGGCGGCAGGCGCGCGAGCGCCTGCGGGCAAGAAAGCGCTGATCTATGTTTACTATGGCAGCGGCGGCTACGGGGCGAATGTCACGCTCGGCTCCGGCGACGCGCTGTTCGGCCAAGGCGTGGACCTTATCGCCGCGCTCGCGGCGGAGGGCATAACTCTGGCGCCCAATACCCTGACCAGCGGCTTCCCGGCGGCCACGAGCACCCCGATCGTTTCCAACAGTGTCGGCAACACCGTGACGTTGATCGGCAACAACCTCGTTGGCGGGCTGAATCTCGGGGCGGACGGCGGCGGAACGACGGTCGGCGGCAGTCCGAGCGGAACGTCGACCATTGGAGGGGTCTCGCTGTTCTGCGCTTCCGTGGGCAACTGCGTCAACATAACCGGAGGCGCCGGCACGGTGCAGTTCGTGTCGACACCGCTGACCCAGTTTGGCGGCGGCGTGGTCGCTGTCAGCGGCAAGACTGGCGGCAGCGTCACTTTCGACGCGGCATCGACGCTCAGCGGTTCGAGCGGTACGGCCGATGCCATCGTGCTCTCGGGTAACAGCGGCGCGACGATATCGTTTGCCGGAACGCTTTCGCTCGCGACCAGCGGCGCGAGCGCGCGCGGATTCGTCGCGACCGGCGGCGGCACGATCACGACAACCGCCGCGGGATCCGTGATCTCGACGACGAGTTCTTCGGCGATCCAGATGCAGAACGTGACGATCGGCGCGAGTGGCGTCACGTTCCAGAGCGTCTCGGCCAACGGCGCCGGCACCGGCATCCTGTTGAACAACACGGGCACCGGCGCGTTCACGATTTCCGGCAGCGGCTCGACCAGCGGCAGCGGCGGCACCGTGCAATCGTGCACGGCGAAGGGTGCGGATATCCGCAGCGCAGCGAATGTGACCTTGAAGAACATGAACTTCGCCGGAAACGGCACGGCCAACCTCGCCGCGGCGAGTGTTTGCGGCGATATCGTTTCCGGCAGCAACAACGGTCCGGCCAACTGCAACGCGAACATCTCGTTGAGCAGCAGTTCGAACATCACGCTGAACAACGTCAGCGCCACCGGCAGCAAGCAGATCGGCATCGACGGCAATGCGCTGAGCAACCTGACACTGACTAGTGTCACCGCGACCGGGAACGGCGACGAGGTCGGCGAAGATGGCGTCCAGCTGTTCAATACTTCGGGAACCCTGACGGTCACGGGCGGCACATTCAAGGACAATGCGGCGACTCAGTTCGAGGTCGGCGCAAGCAGCGGCGCGCTGACGGCGAATGTCACCGGCGCGACGTTCTCGCTGACCAACTTCCCGACGGCGTCGAGCCCGAATCCACCGAGCCCCGGCAATGCGACGGCCAACTCGGGGCTGTACTTCCACGCGAATTCCGGCGGGACGGCGACGATCAGCCCGACCGTCAAAGGCTCCGCTTTCGCAAATATCTATTCGTACGCGCTGCGCTGGGATGCAGCGAACGGGACGTCGACCGGGACGATCAATTTCGGCCAGGCCGGCGGCGGCAACGGCAACACGTTCACGAACGACGGGCTCGGCATCGGCGTCAGCAGCACCGGCAATGGCGCCGTGACCTACAACATCGTCAACAACACGTTTACGAACAATACGGCCGTCACGAGTACCTTCAACACGACCGCGGTGAGCGTATCGTTCGGCGGCACCGGCGGCACTCGCACCGGCGTGATCGACAGCAACATCATCGGTACCAACTCCGCAGGCGCCACGGCGTCCGGATGTTTCGTGAGCGGGTGCGACGCCATCCAGGTTACGGACAGCGCGGCTATCAACACTACGCACAATGTCACCATCGTGAACAACCAGGCCTACCACGTGAAAGGCGCTGCAGTGCGAGTGACCTCGAGCGGCAGCAGCGTGGACACGATGCGTGTGAAGATCGCCAACAATTTGGCGAACTATCCCGACGACGCTACATCGGTGACGACCGCAATCCTGGTCCAGGACGGCAATCCGAACACGGCCGGCATCGGCGCGACCTACAGTTGCGTCGACATCAACAACAACACGATTTCCGGTCTGTGGGCCGCCGCATCGTCGCACAAGAGCGCGATCCGCGTCCTGGCGTCGCACGCGCTGCAGTTCTCGCTGACGAATTTCAACACGGGTACCGAGTACTCGCCTGGCACAGTCACGGCCGGCTGCACGTCCCAGTGCACCGGCACGGTCGGTACGAACGGCAACGCAGCAGACTTTCTGTCGCAGCAGAATTCCGCGACTATCACCACGCAAATAGGTGTGGCCGGCAGCAGCGCGAGCCAGAACGTCGCTGTTGGTTCGGCAGCATGGACCGGAACGTCCGGAACCTGTCCCTGATTCGAGCACATTAGGGGAACGACGATGAGTTCACCGTTCATAGGCGAGATGCGGATCGTGGCGTTCAACTTCGCGCCGAAGGGCTGGGCGCTGTGCAATGGCCAGTCCATCGCAATCCAGCAGAACAAGGCGTTGTTCTCCGTTTTCGGCACGACCTACGGCGGTGACGGAACGCTGAATTTCAACCTGCCCGACATGCAGGGCCGAACACCGATTCATGTCGGCAACGGCTACACGACGGGCAACGCCGGGGGCGAAGTCTCGCACACGCTGGCAGCGAGCGAATTGCCGACGCACAATCACCTGATCAATGCAACGAACGTGGCCGGCACCTCGCCGAATCCGTCGCTGACTTATTTCGCGAATTCGAATGTGCAGCCCTTTCGCACGGACTCCGGCACGACGATGTCGCCAGACAGCATCGTCGGAGTCGGAAGCAGCCAGGCGCACAACAACATGCAACCGTTTCTCGTCGTCAACATCATCGTCGCGCTGGTCGGGATATTCCCGAGCAGGAGCTAGTCGCCGGCAATCGTTGGCGCGAAGCACTGATTTGCGGTTCTCTTAGGGAGATCAGGAAATGGGGTCACCTTATATCGGCGAAATCCGGATGTTCGCGGGCAACTTTGCGCCGGAAGGATGGGCATTCTGCGACGGCTCGTTGCAGGACATCTCGCAGAACGGCGCACTGTACTCCTTGCTCCAGACGACCTACGGCGGCTCGGGAAGCCAATTCAACCTGCCCGACCTGCAGGGGCGCGTCCCGGTTGGCATGGGCACGCTGTCGGGCGGGGGAACGGTGTTCCCGCTGGGACAGAATGGCGGAACCGAGACGGTCACATTGTCGGTCGCGCAGATGCCTGGCCACGGCCACGTCTTCGCCGCATCGAGCAATAGCGGCTCGCAACCGCAGCCGCAGAACGCGTTTCCGGCGAAGATCAGCAGCGGCTTCATGTATACGACTTTCTCGGCGGGTTCGCAGATGAACGCGAATGCCGTCACCTACAC
>DATIEJ010000024.1:0-3834 GCA_035455825.1 Rhodanobacteraceae bacterium
CAGCAAGAGCCCAACCACTAGTCCCTGGCCCCTAGTCCCTGGCCCCTGCTCCTCCCTAGTCCCTGCTCCTCAATGATCCGCTTCGAACACGTCAGCAAACGCTACCCATCCGGCCACGAAGCCCTCAGCGAGCTCAACTTCGAACTCGAGCGCGGCGAGATGGCGTTCGTGACCGGGCATTCCGGCGCCGGGAAAAGTACACTTTTGAAATTGATCGCGCTGCTCGAGCGGCCGTCGCGCGGACAGGTGACGGTCGACGGGCAGAATCTCGCGCACACGCGCCGCCGCGGCATCGCGCCGCTGCGCCGGCGCATTGGCATGGTGTTCCAGGATCACCGGCTGCTGCTCGATCGCAGCGTGTTCGACAATGTCGCGTTGCCGCTGGTCATTGCCGGCGTCGCGCGCGAGGAGATCGGCAAGCGCGTGCGTGCATCGCTCGACAAGGTCGGGTTGCTCGGGCGCGAAGGCGATGTGCCGGTCGCGTTGTCGACCGGCGAGCAGCAGCGCGTCGGCATTGCGCGCGCAATCGTCGCCAAGCCGCCGGTGCTGATCGCCGACGAACCGACCGGCAATCTCGATCCGCAGCTGTCGGCCGAGGTCATGGCGCTGTTCGGCGAATTCCAGCAAGTCGGCACGACCGTGCTCGTCGCCAGCCATGACCTGGCGTTGATCAAGCGCATGGGCAAACGCGTGCTCGTGCTCGATCATGGACATCTGATCGACGACTTTCGTCCGAAAGTCGCCTCGTAAGCTACTGCGCTCGACATTTTGCGCGATGGCGGTGCTCGGAATCCTCATTTACCGACAAGTAAACTCCGGTTCCTGCGCGCCGCCCTCGCGCAAACTGTCTTCGCTCGCTACGCTTACAAGACGACTTTGACACCTCGATGAATCGCCGCAAAACACAAAACCGGCTCAAGCCGGCGACGCCGCCGAAAGCCGTTGCGCGCGTCGCGCGCACGCCGCGCCTGGGCTTGCGCGCCTGGCGCGAGCAGCACCTTTACAGCCTGTTCTCGAGCCTCGGCCGCATCGCCGCGCGGCCGCTGGCAACGCTGCTGACGCTGCTCGTGATGGCGCTGGCGCTGGCGATGCCGTTGCTGCTGTTCGTGCTGCTCGACAACGCGCAGCAGCTGCGCGGCGACATGCAGCAAGCCGGTGCGATCAGCGTGTTCCTCAAGCCGAATCAGGACACGGCCGTGGCCGAGACCCTGGCCAAGCGCCTGCGCACGCGCGCCGGGGTCGCGTCCGTGACGGTCAAGACACCGGAGCAGGGCCTGCAGGAGTTCCGCAGCCAGTCGGGCTTCGCCGATGCGATGAAGGTGCTCCACGAAAACCCGTTGCCGGCGGTGCTCGTCGTCACGCCGCGGGCCGACGCCGCCGGCGCCGACGCGCCGGCGCAGCTGGCCGCTTCGCTCGGCGCCGAGCCCGAGGTCGATCTCGTGCAATATGATGCCGCCTGGCGGCAACGCCTCGATGCGATTCTCGGCGCAGCAACGCGCTTTGCCGAAGTGCTGGCCGGCCTGCTGGCGCTGGCCGCCTTGCTGGTCGTCGGCAACACCGTGCGCCTCGACATCCTCGGCCGATCCGAGGAAATCACGGTGATGCAACTGCTCGGCGCGAGCAGCGCTTTCGTGCGGCGTCCGTTCCTGTATACCGGCTTGTGGTATGGCGCGTTCAGCGCGGCCCTGGCGCTGGCCGTGATCGCGACCGTCGAGTGGCTGCTGTTCCAGCCGCTTTCCGATCTGGTCGCCAGCTATGATCATCGCTTCGCGATCCATGGCGTCGGCTGGCTTCCGGCGCTATCGACACTGGCGCTCGGCGCCGCGCTCGGTTGGCTCGGGGCATGGCTCGCCGCTTCGCGGCATCTGCTGCGCGGAACGCCGCGCTAGCCGCTTGCAAGCAGTTCGAAGCGCGCGCGTGGGGGCGCGTGTAAACTGCCCGTCCGGGTGGCCAAACCGGCTTTAACTGCCGCGACGCGCGGGACGTGCTATTTTTTACCGTCCGGCGATGTCGGACCAGGCGCCGGCAGTGGCAAGCCCGATCATGACAGGATCACGATGGAAGGCCATTTAACGCAGCACATCAGCCACGAGCATCCGCGCGTCATGGTCGTGGACGGCTCGCGCGTCGTGCGCAAGCTGATCGAGCAGTTGCTCAGGGCCGACCTGCCGGGTGTCGTCGTGCTCGCCTGCGAGACCGGCGCCGAGGCCAAGCAGCAACTCGAGACCGGCGTCGTCGACCTGATCACGACCGCGCTGCGCCTGCCGGACATGGACGGACTCGAGCTGGCCAAGTACGTGCGCGAACACGCGCCGCAGGCCTATATACCGATCGTCATCGTCTCCGGCGACGTCAACGAGCGCTTGATCAACCGCGAGTTGTCCGAGCACGTGACCGACTACTTCGACAAGTCGCTCGGCTTCAACGCCCTATCGGCGTTCATCCGCGGCTACGTGCGGCCGCAGACCGGCGGCAGCGGCGAGGTGTTGTACGTCGAGGACAGCCGCGTCGTCGCCGTGGCGACGATACGCATGCTCGAGAAGCACGGCCTGACCGTGCGCCACGTCACCAGCGTCGAGGATGCCGTCGCCGTGCTCGACATGGCTGCCGAGCAGGGCCAGGCGCCGGGTGTCGACGTCGTCCTGTCCGACGTCAATCTCAAAGGCGACCTGACCGGGGGCGATCTGCTCGCGCGCATCCGCAACCAGTTTCGCTACGGCAAGGGCGAGCTGCCGGTGCTGATCATGACCGGCGACGACAATCCGAAGAACCAGGCCGCGCTGTTGCGCGCCGGCGCGAACGACCTCGTGCAGAAACCGATCGAAGAGCGGCTGCTGATCACGAAGCTGATGTTCCAGATGAATGTCGCGCGGCACGCGCGCAGCGTGCATTCCAACCCGGCGTGAGTGAACATCCGGTCCGCCTGGAGCCTTCCTGGAAGGCTCGCGTCGGCGATTACCTGAACCGGCCGGAGATGCAGCGGTTGTCCGAGTTCCTGCGCGCCGAACTGCGCGCCGGCAAGACGATCTATCCGCCGCCGCGCTGCATCTTCGCCGCGCTCGACGCGACGCCGTTCGATCAGGTCAAGGTCGTGATCCTCGGGCAGGACCCGTACCACGGACCCGGCCAGGCGCACGGCCTGTGCTTTTCCGTGCTGCCCGGCGTGCCGCAGCCGCCGTCGCTGGTGAACATCTTCAGAGAGATAAGCCGCGACCTCGGCATCGCCCGTCCCGATCATGGCTGCCTGATTCCGTGGGCGCGGCAGGGTGTATTGCTGCTCAATTCCGTGCTCACGGTCGAGCGCGGCCTGGCCGGCTCGCACCAGGGCAAGGGCTGGGAAGGCTTCACCGACAACATCATCGATCACCTGAACCGCGAACGTGAAGGGCTGGCCTTCCTGCTCTGGGGCAGTTACGCCCAGGCCAAGGGCGCGCTGATCGACACGCGCCGCCATCGCGTGCTCAAGGCGCCGCATCCCTCGCCACTGTCCGCTCATCGCGGCTTCATCGGCTGCGGACATTTTTCAAAAGCAAATCAATGGCTAAGCGAGCACAGCCAGGCCGAGATCGATTGGTCCCTGCCGCGCTCCGCGAACATTGCGCTCGACCTTTGAATTGGTGTACTATGCGGTACAGAAACCAGCCTCAGCCGGCTGGAACTAACCGATCAACTGGCACTCTGACTAGGTCAGTGCCAGGGGCACCAAGGAGAACGCATGTCTACTGCTGTGATTGCGAACAACCTGCCGATTCCGAGTGCATTGGGCAGCGTCGATGCGTACATCAACGCCGTGCACCAGATTCCGGTTCTGACGCTCGACGAAGAACAGGCGCT
>DATIEJ010000025.1:0-17147 GCA_035455825.1 Rhodanobacteraceae bacterium
GGAGGGCCGTCATGTCGGATCACGTCTACAAGTCGCTGGAAATCACGGGCACGTCGACGAAGAGTTGCGACGATGCGATCAGGACCGCAATCGCGCGCGCGTCGAAATCGATCCGCAACATCAAGTGGTTTCAGGTCGTCGAAACGCGCGGTGGCGTGCACGACGGCGCCGTGGCCCACTTCCAGGTGACGATCAAGGTGGGATTCACGCTCGAGTAGCGAACCCGGTTTCGGGGAACCAGGGAGATTGTCATGAATTGCGTTCGAGCCTTGCAGGCCCTGTCGATGGCGCTTGCCGGCATGGTCGCCATTACGCTGCACGCCGCCTCGGTCAGCGGCTATCCGAATGGCCATCAGGAAGCGCTCGGTGCGCGCTACCAGGCCCAGCCCGCCACTGCCCGCGCTGCGATCGCCCATGTGCGCGCGCCACAATCCGCGCTCGCGCACTGGAACGCCATCGCTGTCGACGCGAGTGGCCTGGATCACACGCCGATCGCGCCGGGCGAACAGCGCGTGTTCGGCGAACAGTTCGGGCCGACGCGCTCGAGCCGCGCAATGGCCATCGTGCACATCGCGATGTTCGAAGCGGTCAACGCCGTGACGCCGCGCTACAAGAGCTATGTCGGCGTGACGCCCATGCCGCGCGCGTCGATGGATGCAGCGATGGCGCAGGCGGCGCGCGACACGCTCGTCGCACTGTTTCCGTCGCAGTCGGCGACCTTCGACCAGCATCTGGCCGACGAACTCGGCGCGATTCGCGCGCGCGGCCCGCGCGAAGCGGGCATCGAGCTCGGCCACCGCGTGGCGACGGCGATCCTTGCGCTGCGCGCGAACGACGGCTCCGATGTGGCGGAGCCGCGCCTCGGCGTGAACTTCTTCACCGGCAACGACCCGGGAAACTGGCGCCAGGATCCGATCGGCCACCAGCCGATCGCCATGGGCGCGCGCTGGTCCGAGGTCAAACCGTTCGTGCTGTCTTCGGCCAGCCAGTTTCGTATCCCGCCGCCACCCGCGCTCGACAGCGCCGACTACGTCAACGCATTCAACGAAGTCAAGGCATACGGAGGCGATGGCGTCGTCACGCCGACGATACGCAGCGCCGAGCAAACCGAGATCGGCACGTACTGGGCCTACGACGGCACGCCGAGCCTGTGCGCGCCGCCGCGCCTGTACAACCAGATTACGATGCAGATCGCATCGCAGTTGCATACCGATCCGATCGACCTTGCGCGCCTGCTCGCGCTCGTCAACACGGCGATGGCCGACGCCGGCATCGCCTCGTGGGAATCGAAGTTCTATTACAACTTCTGGCGACCAGTCACGGCGATCCGCGAAGCGGATCCGGGCACCGGCCCAACCGGTCTGGGCGACTTCAATCCGCTGACCATCGGTGATGCGACGTTCACGCCGCTCGGCGCGCCGGCCAGCAACCTGACCGGGCCGAACTTCACGCCGCCCTTCCCCGCCTATCCGTCCGGTCACGCAACGTTCGGCGGCGCGCTGTTCCAGACGCTGCGGCGGTTCTATGGTCGCGACGACATCGCCTTCACGTTCGTGTCCGACGAACTCGATGGCGTGACGCGCGACCACGATGGCAACGTGCGCCCGCTCGTGCCGCGTTCGTTCCAGAGTTTCTCGCAGGCCGAAGAAGAAAACGGACAGAGCCGGATCTATCTCGGCATCCATTGGTCGTTCGACAAGAGCCAAGGCATCAAGCTGGGCCGCCACGTCGCCGACGAAGTATTCGACAACGCGTTTCGTCCGCGCAACTGAGCGAAATTGCTGAACGTCCAGGCAGCACGCAAGGAGGCAGCGCGCGGATGGCGCGACGCTCCGGCTCCGAGGCGCATCGACGCATGTATGCGTATGCGCTAAAGTATGCGCGTAGAGCACGCACGGCCGCGTCAGCCCATTGGCCCAACGGACGCAGATTTCCATGGACTTCAAGATTTCCATCGAAGAACGCCCCGGTCACCTCTTCGTCAGCGTCTGGGGCCGGAACACGACCGAGAACATCACGCGTTATTCGAACGACGTGCGCGAAGCCTGTATCCGGCTGCGCCAGACGCACGTGTTGATCGTCGTGAACATGGTCGGCGAGAGCCTGAGCATGCTCGACGTGTATCGCTCGGTATCGGCCGGCAGTGAACTGGCGCGCGACCTGGGCATGCGGATCGCCTACGTCGATAGCAGTCCCGACCGTTCGGGCGACAACATGATCCTGGCCGAAGACGTCGCGGCGACACGCGGCATCGACGTGCGCACCTTCCGCAGTGTGGCCGATGCAGAGATTTGGCTGCTGGGGCGGAGGGAGACGCGGACCCAGGAAAGTTCAGGTTGCCAGCTTTCGGATACAGATTCTGCGACGTCGACGCTCGGGAAAATCGCACGCTGAACCGGCCCAGCCCTTCGCTGCGCTCCGTGCCGCGGCTTCCGTGCGCGCACAAAGTATCGCAAAGTAATTCGGTATCCGCGTGCGCGCTCGCATTAGCGGCTCACCACGACCCGCATCCGCGCTGCAGGAACCTCGATGGGCAGCTACCTGCCGCCAGCAGCTCTGAAGGTAGCGGCAATCGGCCCGCTTTCGTGAAGCCATCCCTTCCTCTCGCCCGAGGACATGGCGAGCGCGCCGGCGTTTTCGGTGGGGTGAGTCATTATTCCTGGCCCGGCCGGTCACTGCCACGCGAGGCGATCTGGTCTCCCAGTTGGATTACGACCTTGCCGTCTTGACCGGGGCCGCACCGGCGAGCATCGCCAGTTGTACGCGATGCGTGACCTTCAGCTTGTGGAAAATGTTCTCGAGGTGCGTCTTGACCGTGGTCGGGCTGATGCGCAACTTGCGGGCGATCTCCTTGTTTGTCAGACCAAGCCTGACCGCACCGACGATCTGCAACTCGCGCGCGCTCAACAGCTCCGCAAATTTCCTGTCGGAAACTTCATTGGCCCGCTCGAGCTGCGTCAGCAGGACGTCCAGGACGGCGGATATCTCCTTGCGGCCGATCCACACCTCGCCGCGGCTCACCGCGCGAATCGCGCGCAGCCATTCCCCGGCCGATGCGTTGCTCCTTATGCATCCGCGCACGCCGTATTGCAATGCGCGCTCGCCGCAACGATCGCTGCCGTTGTCGCTCACCAGGAGTGTCCTGGTCGCGGGGCAGGCACGGTGGATATCGGAGAGAATCGAGTCAGCGCGACTGCTCACGCCGGCGAGAGGCTCGTGCAACAGCAGGACATCCGGGTGCAGGTTTTCGACGATGCGGAGCATGTTCGCGGTGTCGCGCAACTCCGCAAGCAGGTGCATGTCGTCCTGACTCGCGACCTCCCAGCGCAGATCCCGAAGGAACCGTTCGTCCGGAACCACGGCCACCAGCAGGATATGCTGCATGTTCTTCCCCGCACCGCCCACGCCGAGAGTGGCGCACCCGCAAGGCAGGCGGTTCGCGTCCTTTGCCGATACTTTCAGAAATTCTGTCGCATCCATTGCTGCTTGTAGCGTGGGCGAATCACCCATGCGCGATCGGAACCCCTGAGGCAGGACGTCCGCAACGTCTGCTTGCTCGAACACCGCAACTGAACCCTGTACAGGCTGCGGCGTTCGCCCTGTATAGCAAGAGAAAATTATACATGTTCCAGTGCACGGATCAACAATATCCTCACGCGGTCGAAACACGGCGCGACCAACCTCGCGCGCGCAGCAAGCGAGCACAGGCGGTGTGCAATTTGCAAACAAGCCTGCTCTGGCGGTCCCCCACTCGGCGGATACAAAACCCGAACGCGACGACGTAGTGTCACCCTGGAAATGTGGAATGCCGCAGGCGGTCACGCCTGCAGGGGCAGGGGTCTTTGCATGCTGCCCATTTCTCGGCTGCAACGATGCTGGCGGGATGGAAACCGTCGACAAGCATCACCGCTACAGGAGGAAACCAAATGGAGACGACACATCATCCGGCACGAGCCGGAAACAGCTATTGGAGACAACTCTTACTGGCCACGTTCTTCGCCTTCGGCGGCAACGCGGCGCTTGCGACTGCGGATCCGGACAGCGTGCAATTCACGCTCGAAGGATGCAAGTTCGTCAACAACACGAACATCCCTCTCGCCAGTTTCAACTTCGTCTGCAGTGACAACGCATACACGACCGGCAACCTCGGCAGTGGCTGGAACGAGCTCGACCTCGTGCCGCACCGGACAACGGTCCATGCGGGCAATTCCGCGCCCGCCACGCAGACCTACGCATTCGCCAACGCGCTCGACGGTATCGACGTCGGAAAACCGGGCTACGACATTATCTCGGCGCCAGTGCTGAACACCGCGCTGTCGAGCGCCAGTTGCACGGCGGCCAGCGACGGCGGCCAGCAGGCGCTGACGCCCGGCACCGGCGGCATCGACACCTCGATCTACCGGCTCTGGACAGTGACGCAGTTGAAGAACACGACCTGCGTCTATGACTGGTACGGACGCCTTGCAGTAGGGTCACACCTGTGGCCAGGCTCGTCTTTGCATGCAGACCTGCTCAACCAATCCTTCAGCACGGCAGGCATCGGCTCCAAGGAAGTGTCGATTCCGGTGAAGGAGATCAAGGCGCAGTCGCTGAACAAGGACATGTCGGCTGTCGAGAACGCAACCGTAACGTGGGAACTGACGAAGCATGGAACGCCGGCCAACGTGGACTTTGGCGATGTGTGCGCTGCAGACGCGCCAACCTCGCTGCCAGCGTCGATCACGATCACCTGGACCAAGTCCGCGGCAACGCCGGACGGGATTACCGTCACCACGCACGTGTATGCGACGAATCCAGCGGCGCGCACGGTGCAGGTCACTGTAAGTGACGTCATCTACCAGGGCACGACGCAGACCACGGCGCTCGATACTGCGGTGTCGGCACTGACCGACCTGCCGGCAAACAGCACCGTCCTCGTGCTGACTCACACGGTGCTGCTGCCAGCTGCCGATGGCAATATCGGCGATTTCCTCAACGACGTTGCAACCGGAACGTACATGGATCCGGTCACGCATGTCGCGATCCCCGGGACGACGACCGCGACGGCCCAGGCACAAATTGCCCAAGGCTCGGTCTCCAACGGCAGCGCCGTCGTCAGCGACTCCGAATCGATGACCGGCAGCGGGCTGACGTTCTCGGTTCCGACGCCGCCTTCGTCCGGAAGCTTCCTCAACGGCTATGCGGGCACCGCGACGGCCGGGCCGGTGGACTGGCTTTCTTCCGCGCAGACATCGAGCGGCACGATCACGTTCAACAAGACGATCTACAAGACCGGACTGCTGGTCACCTCCGGCACGTTGTCGGATACAGCGCACCTGGCGAGTGCCAGCCAGTCCCTGGACGCGCCGGCGAGCATCACGACGAGTTCGACCGCGACGGTCAAGCTCACGGTGAGCAAGACGATTCCGAACGATTACTTCACCGACTTGCTCGACCAGCCGGGCGATACCCTGAAGGTTCACTTCAGTGTCGCCGGAACGGGAGGCTACTCGAACACGTTCACCTTCACGTTCGACAGCAACAATTGCTGCACGATCAGCACGGATCTGACCGGCCTGACACCCGACACGTACACGGTGACGGAAACCGGGTCTGAAGCGTGTCCCGGCGGCGTCTGCACGACTCCGGCGACACCATCGCTGCTCGCGCCAGCGCAAAATGACTTGCCGGTCGATCTGAACGTTCCGGCGGACGGAGACATGACCGGCCGCTGCGCGAAGACCGCCGCGATCACCAATACCCTGGCGACGCAAGGTGTAACAGCACAGGTCCAGAAGATCACCGACCCGGTGCTGGCAAGCAATGATCCGGATTACACCTGGAGCTTCACGCTCAACGGTCCGGGCCTTGCCCTCGACGATTGCAAGGCAAGCGCAGGCGCGGGCGCTGGATTTGTTGTCTTCCGGGATAGCCTGAACAATCCGTGCGCGCTGTCCAACGGCACGTACACGGCAACCGAAATCCTGAAGTCGGGATGGAAGGAAGATTACGCCATGCCGAACGACGGCGTGGACACGCTCAAGTGCACGTTCACTGTCGATCTGTTTGCGGATGACGGCACGGTCAAGTCCTGCACGTTCCACAACACGAAGCTTGCGCACGCGAAGCTGTTCAAGACGAAGTCGGGAGTGGCGGATTTGAGCTCCACGGACAGCTTTACGTTCCAGCTGCGGCAGGGTGCGGATGCAACGCACGTCGGCACGATCCTCGAGACTGAAGTCGCGGACCTGGCCGACTTGTTCCAGCACGCGTTCACCTACGACCTCACGCCGGGCAATCACTATCAGTTCTGCGAAATCGTGATGCCGGGCTGGCTGTCGAACATCGGTACGATAGTGCCGAATGCCTTCATGCCGCCGGATGGCGTACCGGTGAATCCGAACGTCGACAACAGCATCCTGTGCGTCGACTTCGTGCCGGGAGCCGGCGAAGCCAGGGAGTTCCACATCGACAACACGCCGCCACCGGGTGGCCGCGCGCTGACGATCGGCTTCTGGAAGAACTGGTCATCCTGCAGCGGTGGCAGGCAGGCGGCGACGCTGGACGCGACGCTCGCGCTGGCGCCAGCCGGAGTCCAGGTGGGATCGTTCAGACTGACGGGTCCGTGCAGCTACGCGGTGAACCTGCTCAACAAGTCGACGATGACGACGGGCAAGAAGATGGCGAGCGATCCGATCTTCAACATGGTCGCGCAGTTGATCGCGGCCGAGTTGAACGTGAAGGCGGGTGCCGGAATCTGCCCGAAGGCGGCGACGGCGATCACGCAGGCGAACGCGCTGCTGGTCAAGTACGCATTCAACGGCAACACGTACTCTCCGAAGCTGACCAAGGCAGACGCAACGATTGCCAACAACCTGGCGACGGAGTTGGACAACTACAACAACGACAGGCCGAGCGCTTGCTTGTAGCGTTCGTGCTCTGTGGGCCTCCCCCTGGGCCCACCATCCAGGCGTCCTTGGCATCCGCACAGGACGCCTGACAAGCAACCCGCCCCGGGCCTGCCGGGGCGGGTTCTCTCGTCCGCAGCGTGGCGCTATCGGCTCTTGATCGTCAGGCTCACCGTGTTCCCCGGACCTGACCGATTGCCCGCGGCGTCGTACGCAACGACGTAGTAACTGTAAGTGCCGGCGGCAAGCACGTCGACGTAGTTCCTTGCAGCGGTCGTTGCGACGCGTGCGCCGTTGCGCCAAACCTCGTAGCCAGCGACGCCAACATTGTCGGTCGCAGCCTGCCATGTCAGCGAGACGTTGGATCGTTTCGAAACCGACGCGGCAAGGCCGGCAGGAACCGAAGGCGCCTGCGTATCGGCCTGCACGGCATCGCTGCCGCTGCCCGAAGCACTGTGGGTCGCGCTCGCCGTATCCGTGGTGCTCACCTGGATCGAGTACGTCGAGGCCGCCGCGGTCGCGGCCGAGGTCACGACGAACGTCGCGCCGCTCGTCGCGCCCGGCGACAGGCTCATCGTCGTCGGCGAGATCGTGGCGGCCCAGCCCGACGGAATGAGCTTGCCGAGCGCGAGTGTGCTCGGCGTGCAGCTGCTGCTGTCCTTGTTCGTGACCGAAACGGTATAGCTCAAGCTGCTGCCCGCTGGTCCGCTCTGGCTGGCCGGTGAAAAAGCGATGGCCGGCGCGGATCGCGCGCACGCCGCGGCCTGCACGACGTATGCGACGTTGGCCGAAACCGTGTGCGCGGAACTCGCTGCATCGGAGATGTTCATCGTCGCCGGATAACTCGCGGCCGTCGCCGTGACCGATGAAGTCAGCGAGAGCGTCGCCGACCCGGCCGCTCCCGGCGCGAGGCTCAGCGCGGAAGGCGACAGCGTGCCCGTCCAGCCCGAAGGAACGACATCGCCGAGCGAGAAACTGCTCGCGCCGCAATAGGCGTTGTCCATGTTCGTCAGTGATGCGGTGTAGGACCGCGTGCTGCCAGCCGTGCCACTCTGACTCGACGGACTCAGTGCGAGCACCGGCGCAGCCCGCTGGCAGGTCGGCGTGCCGCTCCCGGAAATCTGGATCTGCACCGTTGCGCGGTCGCTCGCGTGCGATACCTGAGTGACCGTGATGCCGTTCGTCGCGTCGCTGAACGCGCCGGCGTCACTGAGCAGCGCGAGGAAATACGTGTTGTAGGCGCCGTAGTCGCCGCTGTACTTGTGGACAAAAACCCGGTTCCAGTAGCCGGAGTCCAGGGCAGTGTCGAAGCCGAGCGGTTCGCGATACGAAAGATAGTAGTAGTCGCCCGTGTCGGCTTTCAGGATCTTCAGTATCTGCGGCGCTGGTGCCTGCGCGGGGCTCAGTTCCAGCGCGGCAACGGTGTACGTGCCGGACTGCGTGACAGTGGCGATATTGCCCGGAGGCATCCAGCCCATCTGCTCCATGTGCGGTGCGTTGAAGTGCCGTAGCGGGAAGCCATCGATGCCCATGTCATCGCTGCCGTCGCCATACTGGTTGGCCAGGGTCGAGGCATGCGCCATGTTCAGGTTGTGGCCGAGTTCGTGCGCATAGACGTCGTTGACCGCGTAGTCGAAGACCCATGCACGGGTCGGGTTGCCACCGACCTGGCCGACGCCCTGCGCACCACACAGGCTGACCTCGGTTTTCGGCATCACGTACAGCCGGCGTGGATACGACGAAAGGTTCACGCCCGCGGCTGTCGCGGCCGCGTCCGCAGCGTTCGCCCAGCTTGCGTAATCGCACGCGGAGGCAGTTGAATAATTGATGACGAACGGACCGACCACCTGGCCGCTGAAGCCGACGTTGCCAAACGATGTTTCGCGAAACAAGGCGTCGATCGAATGGCCGTTCGGATCCGTGAACATGATGTCCCGGATCTGGCCCGCCGTGCTCGTGACCGCCGCGTCGGTAAAGTTGGCGATGATCACGATCGTGTTCTGCACACCGGATACGACCGTCGCAGCCGCCGTGGCCAGCGGCGTTGCAGTCTCCGCCGTTGTCGGGGCGAGTTGCACGCTGGCCGAGTCGCTCGACAGCAAAATCGAACCGTCGCCACCCGCGATCCCGGTTGCGGTCAGCCGCGTTCCGCTGCGCAGACCTTCGGGCGGCGCGCCGTCGAAGCGCAGCGTCGCATGCGACCGCCCGTCGTCCAGGTAGTATTCGAGAGCCGACGTGTGATTGGCGAAATCGTCGACATTGACAACCGTGACCGTGCCGCTCATCTGCACCGGCTGGCCCCGAGCCGCAACGGCAGCGTGGCTGGCGAGCGGCAGCACCAGCAGCGCAGCGGCATACAGCAGGACGGGAGTAATACGGCGCGATGACCGCGCGTTGACGCGAGACTGCATTGGGGACCTCCGAGCGGGCGCTAGGAAAGACCCCCCGTCAACTCGCGTTGACTGGAACCGGCCCCCTTCGTTCGGTAGCCCGGCCGTCTCGACACTGTTCGAGACCCGCGGCTTTGCGCCCCTCCATCACAGGAGGTTTGCCCTTATCGCGAAGAGATCTTTCTGTTGCTTTAATTTTTTGCGATCGGCGCACAAGACCTGTACGCCCGTTCACGCGGCGTACGATAACAACTCGTGCGGAAATTTTTGTAACGCGAGTCGCATAAATCGCAGCCAATTGTTAGGGTTATGTCAATGGGGCATCAATCTGGAGGAGTCCCATGCCGCTCAAGAACAGGGTCGATCCCTACGGAAAACTCCATGCTGTCGAAGCCAGGGGCGCGTGGATGGGCAATCGCGGCATCCTGCACGACGACGAAAAGCGGGTTGTCGTACCGTGGCGCCTCAAACGCTGGATCACCTGCGTGCTGCATTTCCGCGGCCGCAAGCGCGTGGTGTTCGCGCCGCACCGCTACAGCGAACTGTTCTTCCTCGATGAGGCAACCGCGTTTGCCGCCGGACACCGACCGTGCGCCGAGTGCCGGCGCGAACGCTACGACGAATTCCGCGCGGCCTGGATCGAGATCAACGCGGTCGCCTCGGACCGAAAACCCGGCGCCGACGATATCGATCGCGTTCTCCACGCGGAGCGCGCCGTTCGCGGCGGCGGGAAGAAAACCTGGCACACGCGTGCGAGCAAGCTGCCGCCCGGCGCTTTCGTCGAGCTCGGCGGCCGGCCGCACCTGATCTGGAACGGCAAACTGTTTCCGTGGACGTTTACCGGATACGAAAGTCCCGTTTCGGCAAGCGTGCCGGCAGAAGAGGTCACCCTGCTCACGCCACCATCGATCGTTCGCGTGTTCGATAGCGGTCTCGTGCCGCAGGTGCACGCGAGCGCACGCGACTGACGCCATCGCGGCATGCGGCGGATATTCACACCTGGTGTCAATTGTGTTCAACCCGCCCGCGCGCCGGTCGCGCTACGATCTGCCGCAACACGCCGCCTGTGTCGCGCGCACCTGAAGGAGCAAGCCATGAGCCCAGTGGAATCCCAATCTCACGACGGCGGTTGCACGTGCCGTCACGTGCGCTATCGCCTGGCGACGAGACCGATGTTCGTCCATTGCTGCCATTGCCGCTGGTGCCAGCGCGAGACCGGCGCTTCATTCGCGCTGAACGCGCTGATCGAAAGCGATCGGGTGCAGTTGCTGCACGGCGACGTGGAAGTGATCGACACGCCGTCGAACAGCGGCAAGGGCCAGCGCATCAGCCGTTGTCCAAAGTGCCGTGTCGCGCTGTGGAGCAACTATGGCGGTGGTGGCGACGCGATCCGCTTCGTTCGTGTCGGCACGCTCGACGAACCCGACAGGCTGCCGCCGGACATCCATATCTTCACCGCGTCCAAGCAACCGTGGGTCGTGCTGCCCGCGAATGCGCTGGCCGTTGCGGAGTACTACAAGAGCGCAGACGTGTGGCCGAAGGACAGCCTGGAGCGGCGCAATGCGGCGTTGGCTGCGAAAGCAGCAAGGTAGGCGTCGAGGAAACGCCAAGAGAAACGCCCCACGCCTCCGTCATTCCCGCGGAAGCGGGAATCCATGTTGCTCCAAGTTGATCTAAGTGGAATGGCAAGAGACCAGGATCAAAATGGATCCCAGCTTTCGCGGGAATGACGTCCTTTTCTGATGATGCTGAGCCTGGGTCTGCGCAGCAAACGTGACTGGATTGATCCGAGCCTCGGGGCATCCGCTATCATGGCGGCCGTTCGACGCCGGTAAGCTTTGACCTCGATGCAGCTTCACGCTCTTGCCTCTTCCGATTCTCCCAGCCCGCGCTCCCATGGCGCGTATTCTCGCTGCAGGGAATCGCGGTGAGCGAACCCGTTTCGATTCCTTCGCTGCACGATACCGAATCGCAGAGATTCGCCGCGCGCATGACCGAAATCGCGCAGGCGATGTCCGCGTGCGAAGGCGTCGATGCGTTCCAGGCCAGCGGCATCCTTCCAGACCGCTTCTTCGCACTGCTCGCCGACTTGTACGCTGCCTATGACGCCTACATCGCGCACAACCTGGCGGCAAGCCAACTGAATATCCAGTGCCGCTTCGGCTGCACGCGCTGCTGCCATCAGGCCGTGCATGGCGTGTATTCGTTCGAGATCATCAATCTGTACCGCCAGCTGCGGCCACTCGCCGAGTACGGCGCGATCCACGATGCGTTCGTCGAGTATGCCGACGAGTTCCAGGCGACCGTGGTCCAGATCAGCGAAGCGAACGACGGCGACCCGGCCGATCCGGCCATGCGCGCGCTCGAAGCATTCGCTGCCGCCGCCAAGCCCTGCCCCCTGCTCCTCGGCAACAACTGCCGCGTCTACGCGCACCGCCCGGTGCCGTGCCGCATGTATCACAGCCTGACCAATCCGGTGTTCTGCACGACGCCGGAGGGACAGACATTCCATCTGGAAATTCCGCCGGACACCAACGAGATCCTATGGACGCTCAGCGACCGCCTCGCCTTCCCGTTTTCCACGTTCCTTGCCCAGGGCCTCGTGACGCTGGCCGTGCGGCGCCAGTTCCGCCCGTGGGGCGCGCCACTGCCGGCGGCATGACATGAGCGCGGCCAGCGTGGCACCGACCGCACCCGCGGATGGCAGGGTGCTGGAAACCGACCGGCTGATTTTGCGCCTGCTGGTCACGGACGATGCGCCCTTCATCCTCCAGCTCGTCAACGACCCGGACTGGCTGCGCTATATCGGCGACAAGGGCGTGCGCAACCTGGACGACGCGCGCGCCTACATCGAGAACGGCCCGATGGCCATGTACGAGCGCGTCGGCTTCGGGCTGTTTGCGGTCCAGATCAAGGACTCGGGCGTGCCGATCGGCATGTGCGGACTTATCAAGCGCGACACCTTGCCCGACGTCGACATCGGTTTTGCATTCCTGCCGCAGTTCCGCGCGCACGGCTACGGGCGCGAGGCAGCACGCGCGACGCTGGCTTATGGCCGCGATGTCGTCGGCTTGAAGCGGATCATCGCGATCACGTCACCGGACAATGAGGCATCCGGCCGCCTGCTCGAGGCGGTCGGGTTGCGCTTCGAACGCAACTTCGACATCTCCGCCGACGACCGCAGCGTGCGCTTGTATGGCTGGAATGCCGAAACGGTGCCCGCGTGATGACGCTCAGGCGCGCGTGCGCTGGGCGTGGATCGCTTCGGAGCGGTTGCGTGTATACACGTACACTGACGCCGGCGGCACGTTCCACCAGGCAAATCCGCCGCGCCGAACCTGCAACCCCAGTTCGGTGAGCAGTTCGCGCGGCACCGGCGACGAGGGGCCGTAGGTGAACTGGATCAGCCGGCCGTTCGGCTTCAGCACGTTGAACGTCGATTCGAGGATGGCTTTTTGCGTCGCCCTGGCCATCGACAGCAGGCCGAGTCCGCTGATCGCCGCATCGGCGAGACCGTCGCGCAGATAGCCATCGCGCTCAGCGAGTTTTTGCAGTTCACTGGCGTTGCCGTGCACGACATGCGCGCCGGGAAAACCCTCGCGCAGATGGGCGTAGAGTTCGTCGTTGAGTTCGAGCACGAGCAGGTCGCGCGGCGCAATGCCGTGCTGGATCATGGCGCGGGTAAATACGCCGGTGCCGCCGCCGAGTTCCACGACGCGCTTGGCGCCGGTCGGCAGTTCCGCGACCATCTGCCGGGCCAGCTGCCGCCCCGACGGCGAAAAAGCCGCCATGCGCAGCGGGTTCTTCAGCCATTGGCGAAAGAAGATCCAGCCCGCCGGCACATTCGCTTTACCGGTCCGGATGCCGGCCGGCTCGTGGGACTTGCTCATCGACGGGTCCGTGCGGAATGAGAGAAAACGGCCACTATCATAGTGGGGCGCGGCGCCAACGGCCAGCGATTGCTGTATACATCAGGGGGTTACCCTCTGGAAGAGCCGAATTGCTCCCGCATTTCGCCGGGCAGGAGCCCAAGTGCCTCGGAGGCCATGGATGGCCGAGAGAGGCCGGCATACCCGCCATCCATGGCGGTAAAAACAAAACCCCGCCCTGCGGGGCAGGGCGGGGTTGCGGCTCAGCCAATTTGCCGGCGAAGTAGTTTCAGATCGGAACTACGAACGTCAGTGGCGATAGTAGGTGCTGTTGTAGTGATGGCTCGGGTAGGAATGGCTGTGGCTACGATAGTAGCGATGGCCGCCCGAGTAGTAGTAGGCCCCGTAATACGCCGGATAGGCGTAGTAGCCGCTGTAGTACGCCGGACCATAATCGTAATACGCCGTCGGGTAGTAGGCGGTCGGATAAGCCGGTGCATAGTAGGCAGGAGCAGGCGCGTAGACGCCGACATATCCGCCACCATACCCGTTGTACCCGACGCTCACACCCGGAAAGGCGACGCCGACACTTACATGGCTACCGCCGGCGAACGCGGCCGGCGTCAGTGCCAAGCCGCCCGCGACGAGCAGACCCAGAACCATCGCACGAAAACCACGCTTGCGGAAATTCATGATGTTCTCCAAACGATGCGATCGGATTATCGCAAGCACATCATGGGGACCGGCGGCTGAATTGAAACTGAAAAAAGTTTTGTAAATTCAGTATGTTCAGATTCACCCGGGCGAGACTGAACAGATGTGTTTTTTTGTGATCCGCTGCCTCAGTTTCTGTGAAGTTCGTAACACTTGTGGATGCGCGCGTTGCGCTCGAAATCGAACGGAATCGTCGCCGGACTGATGTCGCGGATCGAAAACTGGCCGAGCGCGGCCTCGTCGAGCTTGAAGCGCCGGAAGTTATTCGAGAACAGGATCGTGCCGCCGGGCAGCAGCCGCTCGCCGCACAGTGCCAGCAGACGCACGTGATCGCGCTGCACGTCGAAATCGTCGGCGCGCTTGGAATTGGAGAACGTCGGCGGATCGACGAAGATCAGGTCGTACATCGCCGAATGCGATTGCAGGTAACCGACCGCGTCTGCCCAGACGAGTTTGTTGCGCTCGGCGCCGAAGCCGTTGATCTCGAAGTTGCGCTCGGCCCAGTCCAGGTAGGTCTGCGACAGATCGACGCTCGTCGTCTCGCTGGCGCCGCCGGCGGCCGCGTATACACTGACGCTTCCCGTATAGCAGAACAGGTTGAGAAAGCGCTTGCCGCGGCTCATCGAGCGGATGCGCGCGCGCAGTGGCCGGTGATCGAGGAACAACCCGGTATCGAGGTAATCCCATAGATTGACGAGGAACTTCAAGCCGCCCTCGCCGACTTCGATGTATTCGCCACGCTGGTCAAGGCGGCCGTATTTTTCGCCGCCCTTGCCGCGCTGGCGCGTCTTCAGCGAGACGTGGTCGCGCGGAACACCGAGCGCCTCGCCGGCGACGCGCACGGTTTCGCGCAGCCGTGTGCGCGCAAGATTATCGTCGATCGTCGCCGGCGCCTGGTATTCCTGGATGTGCAGATAGTCGTCACCGGACAGCGCGCGATAGATGTCGATCGCCGACGCATATTCGGGCAGATCGGCGTCGTACACGCGCCAGCAATCGATGCCCTCGCGCTCGGCGCGCTTGCGCAGGTGGCGGAAGTTTTTCTCGATGCGGTTCTTCAGCATCTGTGCGCCGGCCGACAGCGGTTTCGGCGGCGCCGGAACGGCATCGGCAGGCGCGATTTCGAACAGCAACAGCACGCATTCGAGCGCGCCGTTGTACAACTTGTATTTCTTGTCGGCGCGCAGGCTGATCGCGCGCCCCAGTTGTTCGTCAGACGTGATGACACAAGCGTGCCAGCCGGGGAATTCGCTCTTGAGCTTCGTGCCGAGCAGGCGGTAGAGCCCAGCAATCCCGGTGTCGGAGCCCATGCGCTCCCCGTACGGCGGGTTGCAGATGACCAGGCCCGGCTGCGCGAGTTCCTGCGGCCGGTGCAGGTGCTCGAGCGATTGCCGGCCGTAGTGGATGAAGCCGGACAGCTGCGCGTACTGCGCGTTGTGCTTGGCCTCGTTGAGAACGGCCGGGTCCTGGTCGAAGCCGACGAACACCGGCTTCAGGGTCTGCAAGCCCGTTGTGGCACGCGCCTGCGCGGCATCATGCAACGTTTTCCACAATGCCGCATCGTGGCCGCGCCAGCCGAGGAAGCCGAAATAGTCGCGGCGCAAACCCGGCGCGACATCCGCCGCCATCAGCGCCGCCTCGATCAGCAGCGTGCCGGACCCGCACAGCGGATCGACCAGGCCGCCGCCGGCCGCGAAAATCGCCGGCCAGCCGGCGCGCAGCAGCATCGCCGCGGCGAGATTCTCCTTGAGCGGCGCGATGCCGCGTCCGAGCCGGTAACCGCGCTGATGCAGCGGCGTTCCCGACAGGTCGATGCCGAGGATCGCCCTGCCCCGGCGCAGGACCAGATTGACGCGCAGCGCCGGGCGCTCGGTCTCGACGTCCGGTCGCTTTCCGGTTGCCGCGCGAAACTGGTCGACGATCGCGTCCTTCACCTTCAATGCGGCGAATTGCGTGTTGACGATGCCGCGCGTGCTGCCGACCGCGTCGACGGCGAACGTCCGGTCCACGTCGAGGTGCGCGGCCCAGTCGATCGCCTGCGCGCCGGCATACAGCGCATCGGCGTCTTCGGCGTCGAACTCAGCGAGCGGCATCAGCACACGGCTGGCCAGGCGCGACCACAGGCAGGCCTTGTAGCCGATCTCGAGGCCGCCGCGGAAATGCACGCCGGCCAGTGCTTCGCGCACCTCTTCGCCGCCGAGCGCCTTCAGTTCGTCGACGAGCAGGTATTCCAGGCCCTTCGGGCAACTGGCGAAGTAGTCGCGCGCGTTCAAGCGAACTGGCCGAGAAACTGGCGGAATTGCTCGGCGACGAAGTCGACGTGCGCGCTGAGGCGGTGATCGTCGCGCACCAGTGTTATCGCGTCGCCACGCTCGCGCGCGAACGCGATTGCATCGTCGACCGGACACAACTCGTCGTCCCAGCCGTGCACGAGCGCGGTCGGCACCGGCGCCGCGCCAAATTTTCGCGGATAACCGGGGATCGCCACCGGCAACGCGATAAGGAACAGGCCGACGCAATCGAGCTCGAGCGAGGCGTACCCGGAGATGAAGGCGCCCATGCTCGAGCCGGCGAGGATCACGCGCCGACCCCGCGGCGCATGCTCCTTCAGGCGCGCGATGCGGTCGTCGATGCGGGCGACATCGCGGCCGGCGTCGAGGTCGCGGTAATCGGGCCGGACGCTGTCGAAGCCGAGCGGCGCCGAGATGCGCGACAGCGCGCTGACCTTGGTTGCATCGGGACCGCTTTCCAGGCCGTGGGAGAGAATCAGGAAGGGCTTCATCGTCGCATTATCGCAAATCGCAGCGTTGGCACGCGCCATGGCCCATGCGACACTCCGACCAGAGCCATTTCAGCAATAGCGAGCATGCCCGCCGACCTTGCCATCCACGACTGGCCGCTGCCGTACGAGATACGGCTGGCGCGCCGGGAACTGACGACGATCGACCTCGTCGTGATCCACTGCACCGAACTGCCGGACATGACGATGACGCGCGAATTCGGCGAGCGCGTGCGCTACGAGCACTCGCAGACCGGCAACAGCGGCCACTATTACATCGACACCAACGGCAGCATCCACCGCTTCGTCGCGAACGAGCGCATCGCCCACCACACCTATGGCTACAACCCGCGCTCGATCGGCATCGAGATGTCGAACGTGGGGCGCTATCCGCACTGGGGCGACAGCCGCTACCAGGCGTTCACGGTTCCCTATACGAAGGCGCAGATCGACGCGTTGCTCGCGCTGCTGCGCCGGCTGCGGGCCGATCTGCCGAATCTTCGTTACA
>DATIEJ010000026.1:0-7516 GCA_035455825.1 Rhodanobacteraceae bacterium
GACCCAGGGCGCGGCCTTGAGGCCTTTCTTGACGGCATTGCGCGCGAGCAAGCCGGCGCCGAGCATGACTGCGGGATTCGACGTATTCGTGCACGACGTGATCGCCGCTATGACGACGGCGCCATCGCGCAGGTTGAACGCGGAACCGTTGAGCGAGACGTGCTGGCCCTCGGCCAAAGCGCTCTCGTCGTGACCGACCGCTGTCGCGCCGCCTTCGCCGGCGAAGCGCTCAAGTGTCGCCGCCTTCGGCTTGCGGTTGGCGGTGAGCGTGCTGAGCGAATCGCGATAACTCTTGCCGACGTCGCCGAGCAGCACGCGATCCTGCGGGCGTTTCGGCCCGGCCAGCGACGGCTTGACCTCGGCCAGATTCAATTCGAGCGTCGAGGAAAAATCCGCCTGCGGCGTATTCGCGTCGTGCCACATGCCTTGGGCCTTCGCATAGGCCTCGACCAGCGCGATCTGCGCTTCGTCGCGGCCCGACAGGCGCAGATAGGTCAGCGCTTCCGCGTCGATCGGGAAGATGCCGCAGGTCGCGCCGTACTCCGGCGCCATGTTCGCGATCGTCGCGCGGTCGGCCAGCGGCAGGTGCTGCAGGCCGTCGCCGAAGAACTCGACGAACTTGCCGACGACGCCGTGCTTGCGCAGCATCTGCGTCACGGTCAGCACCAGATCGGTCGCGGTCGCGCCTTCCGGCAGCTTGCCGGTCAGCTTGAAGCCGACGACCTGCGGTATCAGCATCGACGAAGGCTGGCCGAGCATCGCTGCCTCGGCTTCGATGCCGCCGACGCCCCATCCGAGCACGCCGATGCCATTGATCATCGTCGTATGCGAATCGGTGCCGAAGACCGTATCCGGGAATGCCCACGTCGCGCCGTCCTTCGGCCCGGTCATTACCACTCGGGCGAGGAATTCGAGATTGACCTGATGCACGATGCCGGTACGCGGCGGCACGACCTTGAAGTTCTTGAATGCCTTCTGGCCCCAGCGCAGGAAGGCGTAGCGCTCGATGTTGCGGTCGAACTCGATCTGCACGTTGTTCTCGAGCGAGTCGGCCTTGCCGAATTCGTCGACCTGCACCGAATGGTCGATGACCAGTTCGGCAGGAACGAGAGGATTGATCAGCTCCGGATTCCCGCCGAGCTTGACGATCGCGTCGCGCATTGCGGCGAGGTCGACGACGCAGGGGACGCCGGTGAAATCCTGCAGCACGACGCGCGTCGGCATGAAGGCGATTTCGATATCGGATTCGGTCTTCGCATCCCAGTTCGCGACCGCTTCGATTTCCTTGGCCGTGACGTTCAATCCGTCCTCGTGGCGCAGCAGGTTCTCCAGCAGGATCTTCATCGAGTACGGGAGGCGCCCGAGGTTGAAGCGCTTGCCGAGTTTCGCCAGGCTGGCGATCCGGTAGCGCTCGCCATTGACTTCGAGCGTGTCGTGGGTCGAGAAGGAATCGGTCATGACGAGAGTCCTGGCGCAGGAAGTCGGGATTGAGCGCATAATTATCGCGCAGTCCGCTCCGCTGAGAAAGCACTCGCTGCGCAAGCCGCATCGCCGACCGTGTTGCGGCGTCGGCCGGAGGCCGGCTCGGCGCACCCTGGAGACGTCATGGAACATCTCTACGACTACCTGATCATCGGTGCGGGAATGACCGCAGACTCCGCGGCCAAGGCGATCCGCAAGGCCGATGCGGATGCCAGCATCGGCATGGTCGGAGACGAACGACAGGCGCCTTACGAGCGCCCGCCACTGACAAAAGCGCTGTGGAAGGGCGACAAGCCGGTCGATTCGATCGACCTTGGCACCGACCGCAGCGGCGCAGTGCTGCATCTTCAACGCCGCATCGAAGCGCTCGATCGCGACGACCGCAGCGCGCGCGACGATCAGGGCGATGTCTATCGCTACCGCCGCCTGCTGCTGGCCACGGGCGCCGCGCCGCGCAAGCTGCCGTTCT
Source organism: Rhodanobacteraceae bacterium (assembly GCA_035455825.1). Classification (GTDB taxonomy): domain Bacteria; phylum Pseudomonadota; class Gammaproteobacteria; order Xanthomonadales; family Rhodanobacteraceae; genus Rudaea. The sequence goes on from DATIEJ010000026.1 coordinate 1,952, forward strand.
CCGGTGATCGCGTAATCAACTACCGCACGCTCGATGATTACCTCGCCTTGCGCCGATACGCGGTTCCGGGCGCGAAAATCGCCGTCGTCGGCGGCGGATTCATCGGCAGCGAAATCGCTGCGTCGCTGAGTGCGGTCGGCTGCCAGGTGACGATGCTTTTTCCGGGCGCTTCGCTTGGGGCAGGCCGCTTTCCCGCGGCGCTGGCCAAGTTCGTCGACGGCTACTATCGCGAGCGCGGGGTGGTCCTGACACCGGGAATCAAGGTCGTCGACGGCCGGCCCGATGCGGACGGCGTGGAAATCGCGCTGTCGGATGGAACGACCTGTCGCGCGGACGCCGTCGTTGCCGGCCTCGGCGTGACGCCGAATACCTCCCTGGCCGAGCGCGCCGGGTTGCGTGTCGACAACGGCATTATCGTCGACGAACACTTGCGCAGCAGCGATTCCGATATTTTTGCCGCCGGCGATGTCGCCAATTTCCACAATGCCGCATTGGACCTGCGCCAGCGCGTCGAGCACGAGAATGCGGCGATCAGCATGGGCGCGCATGCCGGCCGCGCGATGACCGGGGCCAGCGAGGCCTACACGCTGATGCCGTACTTCTACTCCGACCTTTTCGACCTGGGTTACGAAGCCGTGGGCCTGCTCGACGACCGCCTCGAGGTTGTCGAGAACTGGACCGTGCCGTATCGGGAAGGCGTCGTGTATTACCTCGACAACGGACGAGTGCGGGGCGTGCTGCTGTGGAACGTGTGGGGCCAGGTCGACGCCGCGCGCGAGTTGATCGCGGAGCGTGGCCCGCACGACGCCGAAAGCGTTCGCGGCAGGTTGCCGCGCATGGCGTAGGGTGGGCCCTGGCCCACCGCGATTTGCGCAGGCGTACAAGAAAGGTCGGCTGCAGGTCTCCGATGCGAGAATGCGACACAGCGGTGGGCTAAAGCCGACCCGACGATCGGCGCGACTTTCGGCACTGATGGCTGCGAGGCGGGCCGTCCTAAGATCGCAGAGTATTCAACCCGTCGGGGGATCCATGCAGACGAGAAAGATTGCGCCCACGCTGATGCTCGGCCTTGCCGTTCTGGCCGCTGGCGCTTCGGCACAGGAGTCCGCGCCTCAATACGGCAAGTGGGGCTTCGACCTGGCCGGCGCGGACAAGACGGCGCAACCCGGCGACGACTTCTTTCGCTACGCGAACGGCACCTGGCTCGACCAGACCGCGATTCCTGCCGACAAGCCCGGCTACTCGCTGCGCCTGGCGATGACCGACCAGACCGAGCAGCGCCTGCGCGACATCATGCAGGCAGCAGCGTCGTCGGATCACGAGCCGGCCTCGATCGAAGGCAAGGTAGGCGCGTTCTACAAGTCGTTCATGGACGAAGCGCGTATTGATTCGCTCGGTGCGAAAGCGATCGCGGGGCAACTCGACGCCGTGCGCGCTGCCAAGTCACGCGATGATCTGGCCGCACTCATGGGCCGCACGGCCGTCGATTTCGAAGGATCGCTGTTCGCCTTCGGCACCGACGTCGATCTGAAGGATCCCAAGCGCTACGCCGTTTACGTCGGCCAGAGCGGGCTCGGTTTGCCCGATCGGGACTATTACCTGGAGGCGGATTTCGCCAAGCAGAAGGCGGCCTACGAAGCGTATGCGGCGAAACTGCTCCGGCTGCTGGCGTGGAAGAACCCGGGGCAGGCGGCGAAAGACGTCGTCGCCTTCGAAACAAAAGTCGCCGAAGCCAGCTGGACCAAGGCGCAGCAGCGCGACATCAACGCCGTCTACAACCCGATGACGGTCGCCGAGCTGGGCGCGTTTGCACCGGGCTTTGCCTGGACCGCATTCCTCAAGCAGGCGCAACTCGCAGATCTCAAGCGCATCATCGTTACCGAGAAAAGCGCCGTTCCGAAGCTCGCCGCGATCTACATGCATACGCCGGTCGAGACGCTGAAAGCCTGGCAGGCCTTGCGCGTTGCAGACAACGCCGCGTACTACCTGTCGGCGGCGTTCGCCGATGCGTATTTCGACATGCACAGCAAGACCCTTTCCGGACAGCAGGCACAGACCGCACGCTGGAAGCGCGGCGTGCATGCGGTTTCGGGCGGTGACTACCTGACCGGGGAACGCGTCGATACGTTCGGCAATCTGGGGTGGGCGGTCGGACAGCTGTACACCGCGAAATATTTTCCGCCGCAGTCGAAGGCCAAGATCGAAGCACTCGTGGCCAATCTCAAGGCGGCCTACCACGCGAGGATCGAAAAGCTCGACTGGATGGGTGCGGCGACGAAGCAGGAAGCACTGAAAAAGCTGGAAACGTATACGATCAAGGTCGGCTACCCGGATCACCCGCGCGATTACTCGACGCTGGTCGTGCGTGACGACGATCTGATCGGCAACGTCACGCGCGCCGCGGCCGCCGACTGGTCGTTCTACGTCGCCCGCTTGAACGGGCCGGTCGACCGCCTCGACTGGAGCATGACCCCGCAGACCAACGACGCCTACAACGGCTCGCTGCGCGACATCGTGTTTCCCGCTGGAATCCTGCAACCGCCGATTTTCGACCCGAATGCCGACTCGGCAATCAACTACGGTGGCGTCGGCGGGATCATCGGCCACGAATTGACGCACGGATTCGACGACGAGGGTCGAAAGATCGACGCCGACGGCGCCTTGCGCGACTGGTGGACGGCCGACGATGCCAAGGCGTTCGAAGCGCGAGCCAAGATGCTCGGCGCGCAATATTCGGCGTTCGAGCCGCTGCCCGGCGTGCACATCAACGGCGACTTGACCATGGGCGAGAATATCGCGGACCTCGGCGGGCTGTCGCTCGCGCTCGCCGCCTATCACGAATCGCTTCACGGAAAACCGGCCCCGGTACTCGATGGTTACAGCGGCGACCAGCGCGTATTCATCGGCTGGGCCCAGGCCTGGCGCGGCAAGTTCAGCGACGACTTCGTGCGCCGCCAGGTCGTCAGCGATCCACACTCGCCACGGCAGTTCCGCGTGAACGGGCCGATCCGCAATATCGATGCCTGGTACGACCTGTTCGGCGTCAAACCGGGTGAAAAGCTGTACTTGGCGCCGGAGGCGCGCGTTCGCATCTGGTAGACCGCTGGGCTTCGCCATCGTACGGTGGACCTCGGGCCACCGTACTGCTCTTCTTCCATCCTTCAAAGCCGGTGCGCCGAGGCGCACCCTACAGCGCTGCGGCCGCGGCCTTGATTTGGCTTCGCCATGGAGGGTGGACCTCGGGCCATCCGTACTGCTCGTCTTTCCGCCTTCCGCAGCCGGTGCGCCGAGGCGCACCCTACAGTGCTGCGCCCGCGGCCTTGATTTGGCATGGATCGGCGGGCAATATATAGCGCTGCTACTAATGCAAGGGCGCTACATGAAAGTTTCAAGCCACGCTTTAGACGAGCGTCTCGAACTGGCCAGCCGCATCCGTTCGGCACGACGTGCCGCGAAGATGTCGCAGACTGCACTGGCAGAGCGCGTCGGCGTGACTCCAAGCGCTGCGGCGCAGTGGGAGCATCCGCACGGGACGAGTCCCGGCCTGCAGCGGCTCCAGGCAATCGCGTCCGCCACTGGCGTCACGTTTCAGTGGCTGGCTATCGGCAGCGGCGAGCGCAAGCGCAAGCAGGTGCAGGCCGACGAAGCGATTCCCGCGCTCAAGCTCGAGGTCTTCGCGCATGACAGCACGGAAGAAACCCTGCTGCAGCGATTCCGGACGCTGTCTCCGCGCGCCCGGCAACTGCTAAGTGGCTTCCTCGAGGAGTTGAAGCCGGGCCGGCGCTGAACTGGCGCTATTAGCGGCACTATCATCCGCGCGATCTTGCCAAGGCCGGCGAAAAAAGCGAACTTGCATCCCGCAACCAGTCTTTGGGTCCGGCGGCACCCGGAATGTGCCAGGGCGTACAGGGAGCGTATCCGGGGCCTAGGGGAGGCTTGCTACGCCGCCAGGGATGGTGGCGTTCTTATTTGCGTCTCGCCGCGATCCGGCTCACGCTTCCACTCGCGACAGCATGTTCGCGTCGCGCACGATCACCCAGCGACCGGCCTGTTTCTGCAGCAGCGACAACACGTCGCCGGTGCGCTTGATCGATGCTCCGCCTTTGCGCGGCGTGGCGACGACGGTCAGGCGATTCCAGCACCAGGCCCACTCGCCGAGGATCCTGATCTCCTGGATTTCGCTGCTCGCTTCGATGTCGATATCGCTCATCGCCTTTTGCGCGGCGGCGAATCCCGAGCGGCCGCGCATCGGCGGCTGTCCGGGTTGCAGGAAGACGACATCTTCCGCCATCAGGTTCAAAACAGTCTGGCTGTCGCCGGCCTTGCTTGCCCGCAACCACGTGGCCACGAGTTCGCGGATCGCGGTTTCTTCGGTCAGGTTACTGGATGCCATGATGTGCGTGGTCTTCCGCCGAAGGTGTCATTGCAGCGGCGCCAGGAACCGGTCGGTGCGCGGCCGATACCAGCGCTCGGCGTCGAGCGAGTAGGCAACCTTGAACGCGCGGCCGACGATGCTGTCGCGCGGGACGAAACCGATGTAGCGCGAGTCCTTGCTGTTGTCGCGGCTGTCGCCGAGAGCCAGGTAGTAACCCTGCGGCACAGCCGTAGGCCCGAACGAACGCAGCGCCATTCGCTGCGGCAGCATCATGATCGCGTGCGGGCGGCCGCCGAGACGCTCGGTAAGGAACTGATGATCCTGCTGTCGCGTCGCGGCCGGCAAGTCCTTGTCGGTGCCGGCGATCGCCGCGTCGTAGTCGGTGGCCACGCCATTGATCCGCAATACGTCGTCACGCATCTCGATCGTGTCGCCTGGCAGGCCGACGATGCGCTTGACCAGCGTCGTTCCGTCTTCGGGCGAGGCGAAAATCGCGATGTCGCCGCGCTGCGGATCTTCGCCTCGGGTCAGGCGTCTCGTCGTGAACGGAATGCGCAGGCCGTACGCGGCCTTGTCGACCAGAATGCGATCGCCTTCGACGATCGTCGGATTCATCGAGCCGCTCGGCACATACATCCAGTCGGCCACGGCCGAGCGGAACACCAGCATGAGCACGAAGAACGTCAGCAACGACTTGTTGGTGGCGACGAGGTGCGCCGCTCTCTTCAGCATGGACATGCAGGTGTTTCCATCGGCTGGTTGAGCTCAAAGACCGCGGAGCATCGCCTCTAGTTCCGTGGATCCGGGCCGGGTGCGCAATGGCGGCGGCTTCTCGGCCTGCGCTGGCCAGGCATCGTTCTTGCGTTGGCCGATTTGGGACAAGCGCATTTCGCGATCAGCGTTGCCCCGGCAGGTATCGATCAGCGCCAAGACTTCCGCGTGCACCGGGCGGGGGTGCGACCGTGCGACGGCGCCGAGACGCTGTTGCGGCGCGAGTCTTCCGCGAGACGAGAGGTGAAAAGAGAACGGCCGGAACGCGATATTCCGGCCGTTCTGGTTCTTTTTTTTTGCGCCCGCGCCTATTTCGCCTCGGCCATCTTCTTGAGGTTGTCGAGCCCGGCCTGGTAGACAGCGCCCATGGTGTCGGTTGCCGTTTTGTCGTTTTCGTTGTCGGCGGGCTTGTCGCCGAC
>DATIEJ010000027.1:0-17629 GCA_035455825.1 Rhodanobacteraceae bacterium
CTCGAGGGATCGTACGGGGGCCGGGTTCCAATTGGATCCCGGCCTACGCCGGGATGACGGGTTTGGAAACGAAGCCGAATCGAAAACGCCTGCGGCTACTCCGCCAGCCCGCGCAGCAGGTCGTTGATCGACGTCTTCGACCGCGTCTTCGCATCGACGCGCTTGACGATCACGGCGGCGTACAAATTGTGGCTGCCGTCCTTCGACGGCAGGCTGCCCGATACGACGACGCTGCCGGCCGGCACGCGGCCGTAGTGGATCTTGCGCGTGGCCCGGTCGTAGATGCGTGTCGACTGGCCGATGAATACGCCCATGCCGATCACGCTGCCTTTTTCGACGACGACGCCTTCGACGACTTCGGAGCGCGCGCCGATGAAACAGCCGTCTTCGACGATCGTCGGCGTGGCTTGCAGCGGTTCGAGCACGCCGCCGATGCCGGCGCCGCCGGAAACGTGCACGTTGCGGCCGACTTGCGCGCACGAACCGACCGTGGCCCAGGTGTCAACCATCGTGCCGGCGCCGACGTAGGCGCCGATGTTGACGAAGCTCGGCATCAGCACGACATCCTTGCCGATGTGCGCGCCGCGACGCACGATCGCGCCCGGCACGACGCGCGCGCGCAGCATGTTGAACTTGAAATCGTCGAAGCCGTCGAAGCGCAGCGGCACCTTGTCGTAGTACGGCGATGGATCCGAGCCGATCACGCGATTTTCGTTGATGCGGAAATACAGCAGGACGGCTTTCTTCAGCCACAGGTTCACGCGCCAGCCCTTGCCGTTCGGCTCGGCCACGCGGCGCTTGCCGCTTTCCATCAACGCAAGCGCATCCTCGATCGCCGGGCGCAACTGCTTGTCGATGCGCGTGCGCGTCAGCGCGGCGCGGCGTTCCCAGGCCAGATCGATGGTGTGTTCAAGCGATGACATAGCGGCCCTCCAGCGGTCCGGCAACGGTTTCGTCCACGCAACGCGCGAGAGCCTCGCCGAGAGCCTGCCGTTCCGGCTCAGCCAATGCGTGGTTCGATTCGTCGGTGATCAGGAAAAAATCTTCGACGCGCTCGCCGAACGTGGCGATGCGCGCATCATGCACGCGAATGCCGCGCGCGCGAAACACCTGGGCAACGCCGGCCAGCAACCCCGGCCGGTCGGCGCAGACCAGCGCCAGGCGCGTGCCGCCGGCGTCGTCGTTGAATTCGATGCGCGTGGCGATCGGAAAATGCTTCAGCGCGCGCGCCGGCGGCCGGCGTATCGGCGCGATCGCGTCGGGCGACTGCTCCAAAGCCTGGGTCAATGCGCGTTGCAGGCGTCCGACCTGCCCGGCGTCGTGCAGTGCCTGCCCCTGCGCATCGAGCACCGAGAATGTGTCCAGGCTCATGCGGCTGCGCGACGTGACGACGCGCGCGTCCTGCACCGACAGGCTCAGGCGATCGAGCACCGCGGTGATTGCCGCGAACAGGCCGTCGCGATCCGGTGCATAGACGAATACTTCGGTGCCGCCGCGCGGGCCGTCGCCCTCGACCAGGACCAGCGGCGCCGCCGACGTGTCTCCGGCAATGCCGCGCGTCTGCCAGGCGATCTGCTCCGGCGTGAAACGCAGGAAATACTCTTCCGGAAAGTCGGCCCAGACACGCGTCGTCTCGGCTTCATCGAGGTGCGCGCGTAATAGCGCGCGCGCCCGCGCCTGGACGTCGGCGGCCCTTTCGGCTGCGTGCGGCGGACGTTCCAGGCCGGAGCGCAGCACATAGCGCGCGCTGACGTACAGGTCCGCCAGCAACCTGTCCTTCCAGGAGTTCCACAATTTAGCACTCGTGCCGGCTATGTCGGCGACCGTGAGCAGATACAGATAGTCCAGCTGTTCCCACTCGGCGACGCTGACGGCGAAACGATGCACGACGTCCGGGTTCGTGATGTCCTGGCGCTGGGCCGTGACGCTCATGAGCAGATGCCAGCGGACGAGCCAGGCGACGAGGTCGGTATCCGCGCGCGACAATCCCAGGCGCGCGCAGAACTCGCGCGCTTCGGCCTCGCCGAGTTCCGAATGATCGCCGCCGCGGCCCTTGGCGATGTCGTGGAACATCGCGGCCAGCAGCAACAGTTCCGGCTTGGCCAGCCGCGACCACAGCTCGTGCCCGAGCGCGAATTCGCTGCTCGTTTCAGGCTCGGCGAAACGCGCGACGTTGCGCAGCACGCGCATCGTGTGTTCATCGACCGTGTAGGCGTGGAACAGGTCGTACTGCATGCGGCCGACGACGCGCCCGAATGCCGGCAGGTAGCGCGCGAGCACACCGTAGTGATTCATGCGCGCGATCGCGTCCACGGCCGGCGCGCCCTTGCGCAACAGCCGCGCGAATGCGCTGTTGACTTCGTCGTCGAACGGCAGGTCGGCGCCGACTTGATCGAGCGCCTCGTGAATGCGGCGCACGAGGTCGGCGCGCAGGCCGCGGACCTCGGGATGCTCGATCCAGACGCGGAACAGGTCGATCAGCGCGGCCGGGCGCTTTGTCAGCAGATCCGGCGGATCGCAGTCGAGGCGGCCCCCGATGCTGACGAAATCCACATTGAGACGCAGCGGCTTGTGCCCGGCGCCGCTGTCCAGCGCCTCCTCGCAGCGCTGCAGGAACTGCTCGCTCAGGCGTTCGATGACGATCGCGGCGCGGTAGTAGTCCTGCATGAACTGCTCGACGCCGAGATTCTTCGCATGTTCGTCGCTGAATCCGAACTGGCGCGCAAGTTCGCGCTGGTAGTCGAACAACAGCCGCTCCTCGGCGCGGCCGGCGGCCAGATGCAGGGCGAAGCGAATGCGCTCGACCAGGGCCTGCGCTTTCTCCAGGCTCTCGGCTTCGTTCGCGGATATCAGGTCGCGTTTCGCCAGCGCGGCAAACGTCGGCGCGTCGAACAGGCGCCGCCCGAGCCAGAGTATCGTCTGCGCGTCGCGCAGGCCGCCCGGCCCGTCCTTGAGGTTCGGCTCGAGGTTGTAGGCGGTGTCGCCGAAGCGCCCGTGGCGATTCAGGCGGTCGGCCTGTTTCGCGGCCAGGTAGGCCGCGCGCGGCCAAACTTGCGCGTCGCCGAGGATTTCGGCAAGTCCATCGGCGAGCGCCACCGCGCCGGCGATCCGGCGCGCATCGAGCAGACTTGTATAAATTGTCGCATCCTGCGCGGCCAGGTCGCGGCACTCGGCCAGCGTGCGCAGCGCATGCCCGGGCTTCAGGCCGAGGTCCCAGAGCAGCGTGAAGAACGATTCTAGCGCGCGCACGGTCGAGCCGCGCGGCGCCGGTTCGCACAGCACGAGCAGGTCGACATCGGAATACGGAAACATCGCGCCGCGGCCGAAGCCGCCGACCGCGTACAGCGCGATCGTGCTCGATTCGCCGATGCAGGCGGTCCAGACATGCGCGACGACGTGCTCGATCGCCTTGCCGCGGGCAACGGCCAGTTCGCAGGCCGACGCGCCGTCGCGGTAGGCGTCGGCGATGCGCCGGTCGGTATCGCCGAGCAGCTGGCGCAACGCCAGTCGCGCGGCATCGGAAACGCCGGAGCGCGGGACCGTCGGCGCCAGACGCGGGAGGTCGACGATGGGCGCGGCGCGCGGCGGATCGGCGACCCTTTTCATTGCAGGATCTCAGGCCGCCACGGGCCAGGGCGTAAGAATCTCGAAGCCTTTGCCGGTCACGGCGATCGTGTGTTCCCACTGTGCCGACAGCGAGTGGTCTTTCGTCACGACGGTCCAGCCATCCGGCAGCAGGCGCGTCTGCGGCTTGCCGGCGTTGACCATCGGCTCGACCGTGAACGTCATGCCTTCGCGCAGCTGCAATCCGCTGCCGCGCTGCCCGTAGTGCAGCACTTGCGGATCCTCGTGGTACACCGTGCCGATGCCGTGGCCGCAGTATTCGCGCACGACGGAAAACCCGTTTCCTTCGACATGCCGCTGGATCGCGTAGCCGATGTCGCCGAGCGTCGCGCCGGGGCGGACCTGCTCGATGCCGAGCATCATCGCTTCGAACGTCACCGTGCACAGGCGTTGCGCGCGCACGTCCGGCTTGCCGACGTAGTACATGCGGCTGGTATCGCCGTGCCAGCCATCCTTGATCACGGTCACGTCGATGTTGACGATGTCGCCGTCCTTGAGAATCTTGCTGTGGCTCGGGATGCCATGGCAGATCACGTGGTTGACCGACGTGCAGATCGTCTTCGGAAAGCCCTTGTAGCCGACGTTGGCCGGAATCGCCTGCTGCACCTTGAGGATGTGCTCGCGGCAGATGTCGTCGAGTTCCTCTGTCGTGACGCCGGGTTTGACGTGCGGCTTGACGACTTCGAGCACTTCGGCCGCCAGCCGGCCGGCGATGCGCATCTGCTCGATCTGTTCAGGGGTTTTGATGCTGACTGCCATTACCTTCGATTCGGGTCCTTGCCCGCTGGAAACCGCCACATGGCGTAGTGTAGCGAAGGTGCGGCTGGTGCGCCGCACAAACAAGAGCGCCGGCTGCCGCCGACGCCAGGCGCCGGAATACGCTGCATTTGCACGCAACCACCGGAATCCGCTACAATTCTTCGGTTCCCCCGTTGGGGAACAAATCCGCACACGTCTCGATACCGTTGTCGGGGTGCTTCTGGCAGACGCTACGCCGTCCGCACGGAGGTCGCCAACGATGGGGGCGTGGAGGTCTCAACCCCGGGCATTGCCGCGCGAAACCAAGGTTCGCGGCCGCCCATATTTTGGAGTTTCACATGCCTCAAGTCACCATGCGCCAGATGCTCGAAGCTGGCGTGCATTTCGGTCATCAGACCCGCTACTGGAATCCGCGCATGGCGCCGTACATCTTCGGCGCGCGCGGCAAGATCCACATCATCAACCTCGAAAAGACCCTGCCGCTTTTCACCGACGCGATGAATTTCCTGTCGGGCCTGGCGCAGAAGCGCGGCTCGGTGCTGTTCGTCGGCACCAAGCGCTCGGCGCGCGACTCGGTCAAGGAAGAAGCAGTCCGCTGCGGCATGCCGTACGTTTCGGCGCGCTGGCTCGGCGGCATGCTGACGAATTTCCGCACGGTCAAGGCGTCGATCACGCGCCTGAAAGAAATCGAGCAGATGTCGACCGACGGCAGCTTCGACAAGCTGGTCAAGCACGAAGTGCTCGGCCTCGTGCGTGAGAAGGAAAAGCTCGACAAGTCGCTCGGCGGCATCAAGAACATGAACGGCCTGCCGGACGCGCTGTTCGTCATCGACATCGGCCACGAGGACATCGCGGTCAAGGAAGCCAGGAAGCTCGGCATCCCGGTCATCGCCGTGGTCGACACGAACTATGACCCGAGCCTGGTCGACTACGCGATTCCGGGCAACGACGACGCGATCCGCGCCGTGCAGCTGTACACCCGCGCCGCCGCCGACGCCGTGCTCGAGGGCAAGGCCGCCGCTCCGCAGTATGCCGCCGCCCAGAAGGACGAGTTCATCGAACTCGACGCCGAAGGCAATCCGATGCAGAAGGAAGCCGTGCGCGAGCGCGACGACCGCCGCACCAAACCAGGACCGCGTCGTGATAAGCCTGCGGCACGCAAGCCGGCTCCGCGCCGCACTCCGTCGCAAGGTCCGGCCAAGAAGCTCGAGGCCAAGCCGGCCGAGGCCGAGACTCCGGCCGCCGAGTAACGTCGCAGGCGCATTGCTTTGCTGTTCCTTCTCCCATCGGGAGAAGGTGGCCCGAAGGGCCGGATGAGGGTCCGGGTTCTCACGAACGTCACACCGAGACCCGACCCTCACCCCAACCCCTCTCCCGATCGGAGAGGGGCTGAAGCGACGGCTTCGCGATTGAAATCCCCTAATCCGGTGAACTCCGAAATCGGAGTTCCAACAAATCTGAGGTTCGCAATGGAAATTACGGCAAGCATGGTCAAGGAACTGCGCGAGCGTTCCGGCGCCGGCATGATGGAATGCAAGAAGGCGCTGACCGAGAACGGCGGCAACACCGACGCGGCGATCGAGTGGCTGCGCAAGCAGGGATTGGCCAAGGCCGACAAGAAGGCCAGCCGCGTCGCGGCCGAAGGCCGCATCGTCCTGGCCCAGGAAGGCGGCAAGGCCGTGCTGGTCGAGGTCAATTCCGAAACCGATTTCGTCGCCAAGGATGAAAACTTCCTCGCGTTCGCCGACATGGTCGCCAAGCAGGCGCTGGCCAGCGGCGCCGCCGACGTCGAAGCGTTGAAGCAGGTCAAGGCGCCGAACGGCGGGACGGTCGAGGAAGCGCGCCAGGCGCTGGTCGCCAAGGTCGGTGAAAACGTCCAGGTGCGCCGCCTCGTGCGCATCGATGGCGGCAATGGCGTCGCCGCGTATGTCCACGGCGGCCGCATCGGCGTGCTGGTCGAGACCAAGGGTGGCAACGACGATCTGGGCCGCGGGCTGGCGATGCACGTTGCGGCGATGAATCCGCCGTTCATTTCTCCGGATCACGTTCCGGCCGATATCGTCGCCAAGGAAAAGGAAATCGCGCTCGCGCAGATGACCGACAAGGATCGCGCGAAACCGGCCGAGATCCAGGAAAAGATGATCGGCGGCAAGATCCGCAAGACGCTTGCGGAAATGTCGCTGACCGGCCAGGCGTACGTGCTCGACACCGACTCGACCGTGGCCGACGTGCTCAAGAAGCAGGGCGCCGAAGTGCTCGGCTTCCACCGCATCGCGGTCGGCGAAGGCATCGAGAAGAAGCAGGAAGATTTCGCCGGCGAGGTCATGAAGCAGGCTGGTCTTGCCCACTGATTCGGCGAGCCGGATCCGAACCAAGAAAGGCCGCGCGAAAGCGCGGCTTTTTTTATCGCCAGGGACGGCGTGTATGCCGGAAATGCAGGAGCAATTTCCGGCGGGTGCGTGACAGCCCACTGTCCCGAAAAAACGAAGCCCTTGGGATTTCGGATGCCGCCGGAAATGCAGTAGCAATTTTCGGCGGGTGCGTGACAGTCCACTGTCCCGCAAAACGAAATCCCGGGTGTTCGAAACAAGAAGACGTTCTTCTCGCCGCTTCACTCGCCGCGCAACGCAACCACCGGATCGACCAGTGCGGCGCGGCGCGCCGGTATCGCGCACGCAACGCCGGAGATGACTGCCAGGCAGATCGCGACGACGACGTAAGTCGCCGCGTCGCGAGTCGTGATGCCGAACACCAGGCCTTCGAGCGCCGAACTCGCAGCAAGCGCGGCAAACAAACCGAGCGCAATGCCAAGTCCGGCGAGCCCCAAACCTTCACGCAGGAACTGGCCGACCAGCCGCGGACCCTGCGCGCCGAGCGCCATGCGCAGGCCGATTTCGCCGCTGCGCTGCCCGACCGAATGCGCCAGCACGCCGTATACACCGAGCGCCGCAATGACCAGTGCGAGCGCGGAAAAAATCCCGAGCAGGCCGGCATTCAGCCGCGGCTGAGCGCCGCTGTTGGCGACCCATTCGTCCATCGTGCGCACGTTGGCCAGCGGCAGGTTCGCATCGAGCGAACGGATGCGCGCGCGCACATCGGCGATGGCGGCGGCCGGATCGCCGTTCGTCCGCACGACAACGTCCATCAGCGGCCACAGCCGCGACGCGCTCGAGTAGTACATGGTCGGCGCCTGCGTGTTCAGCGCGGTCAGGCGGATGTCGCCGACAACGCCGACGACCGTGAGGTCCTTGCCGTCGCCGAGTCGATGCACGCTGTGGCCGAGCACGTCCTCGGTACCCCAGAACTTCAACGCCATCGAACGGCTGATGATCATGACCGGTGGCGCCCGCGCATCGTCCGCGTCGGTGAACGTGCGTCCGCGCAGCAGCGGGATGCCGAAGGTACGGAAGAAATCCGGACTCGCCAGCCGCCAGTCGATCGTCAAGGCGTCGTCCGCGGCAAGCAACGAAGCGCCATTCGGACGCACTGGCGTCGCCGAATACGTGCCGGCGCCGAACGGCACGCCGCTCGAAAGCGCCGCCGCACTGACTCCGGGCACTGCTGCGAGCGCGGGGATCAGGTCGCGATAGAACACGAACGGCCGCGCGTCGTTCGGATCGCGCGCTTGCGGCAAACTCAACTGGAACGTGAGCAGATGATCGGGACGGAACCCGAGATCGACCGCTTCGAGCCGGTCCAGGCTCCTTATCAGCAGGCCGGCAACGACGAGCAGTGCTGCAGCGAGCGCGAGTTCGATCACGAGCAAACTCTTGCGCGGCCACGATTGCGCACCGGCGGACATGCCGCGGCCGCCGGCGCGCAGGATCGGCGCGGAATGCGCGCGAGCAACGCGCAACGCCGGACCACCGCCGAACAGCAATCCGGTAACCACGCTGAGCGCGAAGGCGAAGGCGAACACGCGGGCGTCGATGCCGATGTCGGTGATCGGCAAAAGGTTCGGCGGCATTGCGTAGGCGGCCCAGCGCAGCGCGGCGAATGCGATCGCGATGCCGAGCGCTCCGCCGGCGAGCGACAGCAGCAGGCTTTCCATGAGCGACTGGCGCACGACGCGCATGCGGCTCGCGCCGATCGCTGTCCGCACCGCCACTTCGGATTCGCGGGCGAGCGCGCGCGCCAGCATCAGGTTCGCAATGTTCGCCGCGGCGATCAGAAGCACGCAGCCGACCGCTGCCAGCAACACGCCGATCAGCGTGCGCAACGTGTCCGGCACGATCCATTTTGGAAACGGCACCAGGCGTATGCCCCAGTCCCTGGTCTCCGGAAATTGCTGGCCGACGTGCGCAGCGACTGCATCCATGGCCGCCTGGCTTTGCTGCAGGGCGCTGCCCGAAGGCAATCGCCCGATCGCGGTCAGGGTATGGGCGAGGCGTTTTTCCTTTGCCGGGTCGATGACCAGCGGCTTCCAGACATCGCCCGGGGAAATCAGGGTCAGCGCGGCCGGCGCGATGCCGACGACCGTATGCGGAGTGCCGTCGAGGCTCAGCGTTCGACCGACGAGTTTCGGATCGGCGCCGAAGCGGCGACGCCAGAGGCCCTCGCCGATCATCACGACCGGCGCGCCGCCGACCTGTTCTTCGTCGATCGAGAATGCGCGTCCGACCAGCGGCGCTATCCCGAGTGCCGGAAACACGCCGGCGCTGAGCGTGCCGCCGGTGAGTTGTTCGGGCTCGCCGTCGCCGCTGAGGTTGTAGCTCGCGAAGCCGATCGCTGCGAGCGAATCGATCGGCGCCGTTTCCGCCTGCCATGAGCGGAAGTTCAGTCCCGACGTCGTGAAGGTCGGCAGGTTGAGCTTGTCGTTGCGCTCGGCCACCCACACCAGGCGTTCGGGCTCGTGATAAGGCAGCGGTCGCAGGATCAGCGCGTTGAACACACTGAACACCGCAGTCGTCGCACCGACGGCGAGCGCTACGGTCAGCACGATCGCAACGCTGGCCAGCGGCGACTTGCGCAGCATGCGCAGCGAGTAGCGAAGATCGTCGCTGAGCAACGTGGTCCCCTCTAATGACTTGCTGGCGATTATCGGCCGTCGCGCGCCGGGCGAACGTGGAACAAGTCACGCGCAACTGACGTTTGCCAGAAGGCTCAAGGAACGTTTACAACCGACCGTGGCCGTCGAGCGGCGCGCGTGATGTCTTATGCGCGATTACTTCAGCAACGCCTCAAAACGTGGATTGCCGCGCAGCGGATCCCACAACGGATCGAGCCGCAGCAGAGCCGCGGTGTAGAAGGCGCCAGCAACGGGAAGCGTCGTCTTCAGGATCTCGATCGCACCCTCCGCATCGCCGCCCATCATCAATACCTGGGCCAGCGCGACCTGCGCCGTCGGACGCATGTTCGCGTCATTGCCGAACAGTTCGAGCGCGAGGCGTGCCTGGTCCAGGGCGGCTGCATGCTTGCCCGCCTCCGCATACGCCTGCGCCAGGACGACCGGCGCGAGCGAGTCATCCACGCGCCGCGCCTTCGGTTGGAGTTGCGCGATCAGCCGCTCGAACGTCGCCGTTGCCGCTGCCGCATCGCCGTTCGCGCGCTGCGCCGTGCCGAGGTACAGCGTCAGCAGAGGGCCGAAGCCATTGAGCGCATCGTCGGACTTTGACAGCAGCGGCGTGATTTCGCCGATCGCGACCGGGAAGCGCCGTTCGAGCAGCCGCTGGTACGCGCGGTAGCTGGCCAGACCCGGATCGATTCCGTCCGATGGCACTTGTTCCAGGATGCGGGCAGCTTCTTCGAGCTTTCCCTCGGCCTGATAGGCACTGACCTTGTAGGACAACGCGAGCCCATCATTTGGCGCAATCGCCAGCGCGCGATCGAGCGCTTCGTGAGCCTCCTTGAAGCGCCGCATGTTGAGCAGCGTTTCGCCTCCGACCGTCGTCAGCAGACCGGCGTTTAGCGGATCCAGAACCAGTGCCCGCTGCAGATGCGCAAGCGCCTGCTCCCAATGACCTTGCCGCCGCTCGACCAATCCCAGGTCCTGAAGGGCGTCGTGGTCGTTCGGTGATTGCTGCAAAACCTCCTCGTATACTTTCTGGGCGCCGGCGAAATCGCGCTGGACCCGGTACAGGTAGCTGCCCTTGGCCAGCATGGCCTCGCTGAGCTTTGGCTGCAGACGCAGTGCAGTGTCGGTTGCCTGCTTCAGCGATTCGGCGGTAATCGTGTCGGTATCGACGTTGTTGAAGTACAGATAGCCTTCTATCCTGGTGCGCTCGGCCCACGCCAGCGCGAATTGCGGGTCGAGGCGAACGGCCTCGGCATACGCCGCGGCAACCTTGCGCGTCGTGGCGAAATCGTAGCCCTTGGTCTGCAACGCGCGAGCACGCAGATAGGCTTCGTACGCCGCGAGGTTCTCGGTTGGCCGCTTCGCGACCGCCGCCTGTTCGGCTCCGCTGAGCTTCGCATTCAGGGCCTCGGCGATTGCGCCGGCGACTTCACCCTCGACGCCGAAGATGTCGTCGAGCTTGCGGTTGTAAACCTCTGCCCACAGGTGATCGTCGGTGGCGGCGCGAATCAGCTGCACGTTGATGTGCACGGCGTCGCCGGCTTTCTGCACGCTGCCTTCGAGGATATTGGCCACGCCGAGCTGGCGCGCAATCTCGGGCAGGTTGCCGGGATTGCTTGCGTAGTGCTGGGTCGAAGTGCGCGAGATCACCTTGAGCGCGCCGATCTTCGCCAGGCGCGTGAGAATTTCGTCCTGGATGCCTTCGGCAAAATAGGCGTTGGATTTTTCGTCCGACAGGTTCTCGAACGGCAGCACGGCGACCGATTTTTCGTTTATCGGACCGACGGCTACGGCCGCCTTGTTCGGCAGGACATAATGTTGAACGAGCAGGAACGCGACCGCCAGAATCAGCGCCGCGATGATGACGATGTTCAGGCGTTGTCCGGTGCGGCCGGTGATCGATTGCTCCGGCGCGATCTCGGCGGTCCGCGCGATGCCTTGCGGAGTCACCTCGTAGACCCAGGACAGGACCAGCGCGATCGGAAATCCGGCGACGACCACGAGCACGATCAACCGCTGGGCCAGTGCCGAGACCTCGAACAACGGCAGCACCTGCGTGGCGACTTGCACGAGCAGCCAGCCGCCGACGGCGTACATCGCGCCGACCTTGTACACATTGCGGCGCTTGAGCTCGCGCAGGAACGAACGCATCCGCCTCCCCCGTCATCGTGTCTGCATCGCGATCCGGAAAGAGACGCGACGCGTCATGATAGACGATCGGCGCTGTCCGCGGCTTACCTCGAGATACCGGCGCGCGCGGTACGCGGGCGCCTTTGCCAAGCCGGCCGGCGAGCCGTCCATCGGGGTTGAGGCCGCCATCAGCGTCCGTTTTGCATCGGCGCATCCGGCGCGGCAGGCCGAGTCAGGCTAGAATACCGACGTTTTGCCCGCCTCCCAGTCGAGACGCCCGCATGCCCGCCGACGCAAAATACAAACGTGTCCTCCTGAAACTCAGCGGCGAGGCGTTGCTCGGCGACGCCGACTACGGCATCGACCCGAAAGTCCTGACGCGCCTGGCGCGCGAAATCATCGACGTGCAGCGGGCCGGCACCGAAGTCGGCGTGGTCATCGGCGGCGGGAACATCTTCCGCGGCGAAGGCCTGGCCGCTTCCGGCATGGATCGCGTCACCGGCGATCACATGGGAATGCTGGCCACCGTGATCAACGCCCTGGCGATGCAGGACGCCCTGGAAAAGCTCGGCGGCCGCGTGCGCGTCATGAGCGCGATCAAGATCAACGAAGTCTGCGAGGACTTCATCCGCCGCCGGGCGATCCGCCATCTCGAAAAAGGCCGCATCGTGGTCTTTGCCGCCGGCACCGGCAATCCGTTCTTCACGACCGACTCCGCTGCCGCGCTGCGCGCCATCGAAGTCGGCGCCGAATTGCTGCTCAAGGCGACCAAGGTCGATGGCGTATACAGCGCCGATCCACGCAAGGACAGCACTGCGCAGCGCTTCGAACGGCTGACCTACGATCAGGTCATCGAGCGCAAGCTCGCGGTCATGGACACGGCGGCGATCGCACTGTGCCGCGACTACAAGATCCCGCTGCGCATCTACGACATCAGCGGCGCGGGCGTGCTGATGCGCATCATGCAAGGCGAGCCGATCGGCACGCTCGTCGACAGCGGACGCTGACACGGGGTACGCATCGGGCGCTCCACTCCGAGCGCGTCGGATTGCTCGCCACCGAAAGACGCGAAACATTTTTTTCATCGTTGCGCGAACCGTCAACCTGACATTTGCCTTACAGACATTTGCGGAACGACACCGCAAAATGTTTGTGGCAACATGAGCTGGCACCACGGGCGGGGGCAGCAACGTGAACCGTTTCCAGACGACAAGGTGGAGTCTGGTTCTGGCGGCGCGCAACGACTCGGCGGAGTCGAGGCTGGCGCTGAACACGTTGTGCCGCACCTACCGCTCGCCTGTGCTTGCCTACGTCCGCGGATGCGGCCATTCGGCAGTCGAAGCCGAAGATCTTGCCCAGACGTTCTTCACCCGATTCATCGAGCGTGCGTTCCATGCCCAGGCCGATCCTTCCCGCGGCCGGTTCCGGGCTTTCCTTCTGACCGCGCTCAAGAACTTTCTGAATGATGCGAACGATGCGGCGCGCGCGGCCAAGCGCGGCGGCGAGGCCCATGTGCGTTCGCTGAATTCACTCGTCGACGGCGACGGCGGCGCGACCTCGATCGAGGACGCTGAAACTCCGGAGCGGGCATTCGAACGGGCCTGGGCGCATTCGCTGCTGCAGACGGCGCTCGACCGGCTGCGCGACGAGGCCGCGGACGCAGGCAAGTCCGAACTGTTCGGCCACCTGCGCGAATTCCTGATCGAGCGCCCAGACGACGTGGACTATGCGCGGGTGGCGGATGAACTGAACCTGCGGCGCAACACGGTTGCAGTCGCGGTGCACCGGCTGCGCCACCGCCTGCGCACTCTGGTATCCGAGGAACTCGCCCACACCGCAGCCGACGATTCAGACCTCGACCAGGAGCTCGAGGAATTGCGCCATTCCTTCGGCGCCGTCATCCAGTGACCTCGCAGCGCCGACTTGCCTGCGGGCCCGCCGTAATCGCGATATGCAATTCACGTACTCCCTGCCTATGAAACCAGGAGCACGCGGATGATTTCCACGGCCGACCGTTCGCACGACCGCTTCGCCACGACGCGCTGGTCGATGGTGATGCAGTTGGCCGCGGCCGAATCGCCCGACGCGCGACGCGCACTCGGCGAGCTGGCGCAGCGCTACTGGTATCCGGTCTACGCTTACGTACGCCGCTGCGGACATGCGCCGGACGTCGCCCAGGAAATTACCCTGAGCTTCCTGCAGCGGCTGCTGCGCGACATGTGCCAGGACCCGGCGCAGAAATCGCCCGGCCTCTATCGCAGCTACCTGCTTGACCGCCTGCATGCTTTCCTTGCCGCGGACTGGACCGAATCCGTCCAGGTCGAGCCGCTCACCGAGCAACTGCGCGCGCCGCCGGACCTCGAGGCTCGCTACCAGTCCGATCACTCCGACACGCGATCGCCGGATGAGACCTTTCAGCGCGGATTCGCCCTCGAGGTGTTGCACCGCGCGCTGCGCCGGCTGCGCAGCGAGGCGGCACAAACCGGCCATCTGGACATGTACGAGAAGCTCGAGCCGTACCTGGCGCGCGACCCGGTGCCCGGCGAATACGAACTCATGGCGGCCCAGCTCGGCACGCGCGTGATGGCGCTGGTCCTGGCGCTGAAACGACTGCGCCAGCGCTTCGGGGAACTTGCCGCCGAAGAGCTCGCCGACACGGTCGGTTCGGCGGACGATCTCGCCGCCGAGCAGGATGCGTTGTTGCACGTGCTCGGCGAAGGGGAGCGATGAGCGCCGCCATTCTCAAGACCTTGGCCGGCGCCACCGAGGTCGATCACGCGACGCGCCTGCAAGGCGACATTTCGATCATCGCCAAACTCGCGTTCGGCCATGCGAACCGTTCGGAAATGGAAATCAACCAGGTCCGGCACCTGGCGATGTTGTCGAAGGAAACACTGGAACTCGACCTCACCGATCCCGCGCAACGCCAGTTCGGCGACTACGAGCTTCTCGAGTTGATCGGCGAGGGCGGCATGGGCGTGGTCTATCGCGCCCGCCAGAACAGTCTCGAACGCGAGGTCGCGGTCAAGTTGCTCGCCGCGGGGCCGTGGGCCTCCCGCGACTTCGTCGCGCGCTTCCGCCGCGAAGCGCAGAACGCGGCGCGCATGCAGCACCCGAACATTGTCGCTATCTACGAGGTTGGCGACATCGAGGAATTGCACTTCTTCAGCATGCGGTTGATCCACGGACCGAGTCTTGCCGCGGAGATCAGGAGCGTGGGCAGGATCGGTGCGATGCGTGCGGCAACACTGCTACGCACGATCGCCGAGGCGGTCGACTACGCGCATCGTCTCGGGGTACTGCATCTCGACCTCAAACCGGCCAACGTTCTCATCGACGAGAACGGCACGCCGCATGTTGCCGATTTCGGCCTGGCCCGGCGACTGGAACAGGGTCTGGCCGCCGACAACAACGAGGTGTCCGGCACGCCGAGCTACATGGCTCCCGAACAGGCGACGGCCGGTGCGCAGAAGATCACTCCTGCGACCGATATCTGGGGCCTGGGCGCAATACTCTACGAGCTGATCACCGGCGAACCGCCGTTCCTGGGCCATTCGCCGCAGGCCACGCTCAAGCTCGTCGTCGAAGGCGCGCTACCCGGTCCGCGCCGGCATGTGCCGAAACTGCATCGCGACCTCGAGGCGATCATCCTCAAGTGCATGGCGCGCGATTCGGCCGCACGCTACGCGAGCGGACGTGAGCTGGCGGACGATCTGACCCGCTTTATCGAACGCCGCGAGGTCCAGGCGCGGCCTCTGAACGTCGCGCAACGGGCCGCACGCTGGGCGCGGCGCGAGCCCAAGCTGGCGTTCACCGCCCTGCTGGCACTGATCGCGCTGCTGGCCGGCTTCGCCGCCAGCACGCAACAGCGCATCCGCGCCGAAAGCAACGCCCAGCTCGCCAACGAACGCCTCTGGCAGACCCGACTCGATCAGGCGGCCAGTGCGTTGCGTGACGACCACCCGTTCGCCGCGCTGCCCAGCCTCGCCGCGAACATCAGCGAGCGCGAAGCGCTGGGTCTGGATACGCACGACGACCGCCTGCGCATGGCGATGATAAGCCGCAGCGCGCCGCAACTCATCGATGTCATTGCGCTTGGCGCGGGCATCACCGGGGTCGCGCTGAGCCCCGACGGCAAGTCCGTCGCGGCGTCCAACGACGACTCCACGATACGGCTGTTCGACACCGCCACCGGGACAGAGAAATGGCGCACCAAGATAACTGGCGTGCCGTTCCTGTTCACGCCGGAGCCGATGCTCGACGCTCTGCGCTTCACCCCCGACGGACGACGCATCCTCGGCCACGAGCACTGGGGCGGAGCGCAGCTCGACATCGCCTCGCCGGTAGGAGAGCAGGAAGCACTGTTCGACGCCGGCACGGGCAGGCAACTGTTGCCACCGCCGGAGAAATTTCCCCGCTACTACGACGCGACGTTCAGTCCCGATGGTGATTACGCGATCGTCGAAGGCGAGGACGAGACCACGTGCCTGATGCGCACGTCGGACTGGTCGGCGCTGAGCCCGCGCCTGCCGATGCGGCGCTCGGGATGGCGGATCGGCAGCGGCGGACGCCATCTCGTGTCGGAAGCCGACAACTTCCGCACGCTGCAGGTGCGCGATCCGCATACGCTGCGGGTCCGCTACAGCCACACCTATCCCGAGGCACAGTTCATCAGCGCCTGGGCGACCAGTCCGGATGGCAACACGCTGCTGCTCGGCCACGCCGACGGAACAGTCGAATCGGTGGACATGGAGCGCGACCGGCACGAACGCATCCTGCCGGGCGCACTGAGCCGCGTCGGGTGGGTAACGTACAGCGCGGATGGCGGCTGGTTCGGCGCGATTTCGGACACCGGAGAGGTGCTGGTCTGGGATAGTGCGACGCGCCGGCCGGCGATACCTCTGCTGCATCTCGAGTCAGGTCCCGGGCGACATCGCCAGCAGTTGCTGCTGGACCCGGCCAATCAGCTGGTGCTCGCGTCGAACGACACCCAGATGGCTGCGTGGTCGACGCAGGCGGACGGAACGCGCCGCATCAGCGGCGAATTCCCGCACGCAGTGCCGCGACTGCTGCGCGCGTTCGATCTGGCCGGGACCGATCTCGTAGCGACCGGCGGCGACGAGGGCGAACTGCGCCTCTGGCGTCTGCCGCGCGGCATGCCGAGTCTCGGCGCGACCATGAGCCCGGGTCCCGTGCTGAGCGCGCCGGACGGGGTTGTCGTCGCGGTCGACGGAAGCAGGATGCGGCTCGCGCACGTGCGCGACGGCAGCGCGGCAAGCGAGGCGATCACGTTGCCGCAAGCGCCAGCGTTCGCCGAGCTGACTGCCGACGGGCGCACGCTGGTCGCGGTGGCCGGGCATCTGCTCTACGTCTACGACATGCCGGCAGGCCGTCTGCGCTTGCCGCCGGTGTCGATCTCCGGCGATCCGGTTCGAACGGCGCTGAGCCCCGACTCGCGGCACGCCTTCATCGCGTATGGCGGCTACCGCGACAACGCGGCGGTCGACATCGCCAGCACCTGGGACCTCCTTTCGGGCCGTCCGGTGTCGGAAGAAGCTGCCGCGCCGCCGTGCGATGCGATCGAGTACGCGCCGGACGGGCGCACGCTGTTGACCTGCGGCACGCTGCGCGATGCGATTTCGCTGCGGGCGTTGTGGACGTATGGCCCTGCCAGCGCAGCGCAGGCTGCCGCCCCGACGCCGCTGGAAATCCTGTGGATGCACTTCGCTGCGGACAACAGCGAAGTGCTCGCACTCGCCACGAACGAAGCTGCCGACGACACCTACCTGCTGCGCCTCGATATCGGCAGCGGCGCCGAACGCGAGCGCCAGCTCTTGCAGGGCCTGCGCCGGGCGGAGAACTTCGCGATGTTGCCGGATCGTTCGATGATCATTGAGCGACCCGAGGCCCAGGGTCCCGTGATCTGGCGCGATGGGCGCAGCGTGGGCTTCGGCGAGGCCCGCGGCATCCAGGAATTCAACGTGTTCGCGATCGCGCCCGACGCGCAGACGTTCGCGCGCGGGACCGAACGCGGCGTCGTGCTGACCTCGGCCCGGGATGCGCGCTGGATCACGCCCGAGCTGCCGGCCGGACTCGCCGAAA
>DATIEJ010000028.1:0-9529 GCA_035455825.1 Rhodanobacteraceae bacterium
CCACTCGACTCAGACGTCAGCCCATTCTCAATGAGCATGCTTTCGTGACCTCGACGGAATCCGACTACCTTTTTCACCTCTCAGGCCTCTCGCTGTCATTTGTCGGTTTCTCGGCGATCGTTGTCACGCTTCGCGGTGCACTGGAAGGCAAGCTCTCGGATCGGCACCTCCGCCTGGTGCGCCTGTATATTGAGGGTGGCTTTCTGATCACCGCGCTGGCGTTGGTTCCCCCGCTTCTAAACCTGCTTCAGGTCCCCGACACCGTCACGTGGCTGCTGTCCAGCGCGTCCGCTGCGTCGATCTTCACCGCTCTTCTCGTGATCCAGTTCCGTCGTCGCCGCGCAATCGAGGCGGGCCGGTTTCCGCTGTGGGTCGTAATCATTTATGCCGTGTCAGCGGTCGGGGTTGCGAGCCTGTGGTTAAACGTCGCAGGAATCCCGTTCTCACCGAATGCCGGCCCTTATGCCGTTGTTCTGACTTGGGCTCTTTGCATCTTCGGGTTCATTTTTGTTCGAACCATCGAGATATTCCTGCATCGTGAGGTCTGACTTGGCGCGCAAGCGGACAGCCGAGGCCGCCGCTTGCTGTGTGCGGGGCGCGCGGCTGCTGCGGCGCTGCGCTGCTATCATGCGGTACGCGTAGCGGGCCGTTTGACTCGAGCGTCGGCCCACCGGAGGCTCAATCACTTGGCTTCGAGAATGCCAGCCGTGCACTCTGTATTGTTCGCGTTTTGCGGGCTTGCGCTCGTGCCGTTGGCGGGCGCGGCAGAGAGCAATTGCGACAACGCTTCGTCACAGTCCAGCAATCTGCGCATCGACAAAGACAAGAACGCCTGGGCGATTCAGGTACTCAACAAGTCCGCGCAATGGCGAGTCGTGTTCCGCTCGGTTGTCGAAATCAATTTGGCGCGCCAGTCTCCCGACACCAATTTCCTGGCCTATGTCTCCAGCGAACGCGGAACGCCCTGGTTATATGTGCAACGCCTTTCGACGGGCGCCAGAGAGCCGGTTTCCCCGCTCGAGTCGAAGCCCACGGAGTTGTGCTTCGATTCGACGACTTCGGTGATCCACGTCATCAGTTCGGGGGTCGTCACGGACTATGACATCAGTCCGCAACTGCGGCTCCTGCCTGGGCGCTAGAAGACCGGGCTGACTGTTCGTTCAAGCGGCGGGCGATGCAACGGGTTGCGATACGATCAGCCTGTAGGCGGCCGCGGCGCTCATTCAACCGGCACCAGGAGCAACGATCTGACCAGTTCAGGGTCCGAGCATGAAACGAGACCGGGCGCGCTGGATGAGTACCTCTCTGCGGCTCGCTCCACGTTGGTGCGGCTGGAGCCTGCAAATGCCTATGCGGCCACGCAGCGCGGCGCGCTCCTCGTCGACATCCGGCCCGAGTTTCAGCGGCGGCAAGATGGCGAAGTCCCCGGCGCCATCGTCGTCGAGCGCAATCACCTCGAGTGGCGACTGCATCCGCGAAGCGCCACCCGGATCCCGGAGGCGACGAGCGCCGACGTGGAGTGGATCGTGCTGTGTCACGAAGGCTATGCCTCCTCGCTTGCCGCGGCCAGCCTGCAAGCGCTCGGGTTGCGCCGCGCGACCGATGTCGTCGGCGGGTTCCTGGCATGGCGGGCGACAGGCTTGCCTCTCGGGCCGCCTGGCGAGGTCAGTGCGCCGCGGCTGGCTCCGGAGCCAGACTCGTTGGACAAGTAGGCACGGCGCGGTGAGGCAACGTTCATCCGCCAACGTGCTCCATCGATTGCTGGCAGGCGGCGAGGCAGGAACTGGGCGGGCCTGACAATTCGTTGACGCGGACCGCGGCGGCCGTCTGCAGTACTATCATGCGGTACGCGGCATGAGTCGCCTGGTTCTGCGTCAGGAAATCTGAGGAATGGAAACCATTGCTTCCGGTCGTCTTCGGAATTCCTCGAGTTGGCTGTTGATCGGCTCGCTAATGGCTTGCATCGCCGGAGCCGCATTGACGGTTGTCGAGGCTCCATGCAGCAGGATTGGCGCAGCCCTCTTGCTCGCTGCCGTCTGGCTCGGTGTGCTTTCGGCCGGCGCGCTTCTCGTTCGCGCGTTCCTGGTTCATCCGGTCAGGTCGATCCTGGCCTGCATTGCGATCAGCCTGGTCTGCGGCCTCGAGTATTTCGTCAGCTACACGTTCACGCCGCTGTTGTGTCGAGGCATCTAGGTGCCGGATCGATCGTTCGAACGCTGCGCTGCAATGTCCTAGGAAATCCTGATGCGGTTGTGGACCATTCACCCGAAGTACCTCGATCCGAAAGGACTGGTCGCGTTGTGGCGCGAAGCGCTGTTGGCGCGCGCGGTCCTGCGCGGCGAGACCAATGGCTATCGCCATCATCCGCAGCTGGATCGGTTTCGCGCGCATTCCACGCCACGCAGCGCCATCAACGCTTATCTGGCGGACGTTCTCGAAGAGTCGCGATCGCGCGGGTATTCGTTCGATGCGAGCAAGGTCGGGCCGGTTCGGGGCCGGATCGAGATCCCGGCAACGACCGGTCAAATCGCATACGAATGGCGCCATCTGCTTCGCAAGCTCGAGGTGCGCAGTCCCGACCTGTATGCGCGTGCGCGCGCTATGAGGAAACCGCTGCCACATCCTTTGTTTCGCGTCACGGCGGGGGCCGTGGCGGATTGGGAACGAGCGTAGCGCCGGTCGGCGCGCTGTGACGATCGGTCGCGAGTTTGCAAGCTGACGAGTCCGTGAAAGCGAAAGCGCGGAAGAGCCAGCTGATGCGATTTCCGAACGCGGTCAAGCACGACAAAGCCGTCGAGGCATGGATGTGCGTGCATGCGGATGAACTGGGGGAGATCGCCCGCCACTGGTTCAATGTGATGCGTGACTGCGGCGACGACGTCCGGGAGCTGTTGCATGACGGCCATCCGACCGCATGCGTCGATGATGCCGCGTTCGCCTACGCCAACGCGTTCACGGCTCACGTCAACGTCGGTTTTTTTCGCGGCGCCGAACTCGATGACCCGCATGGTTTGCTCGAAGGCACCGGCAAGTTCATGCGCCACGTCAAGCTCGGGCCTGGTCGGCCGGTGGACCATGAATCGTTGCGGACGCTGATTCACGCCGCCTATGTCGACATGAAGCGGCGCCTGGCGAAAGACAGCGAAGCACTCGTACCTCGTTGACCGCGCTGCAGTCGCGAAATGCAGGGTCGAGGAAGACTGAGCCAACTGAATCGATTTGCAGCGTTGCTCCTCGCGCTCGTTTGGCTGGCTGGCGGTTGCGCCGCAGTTGTTCTGGGTTTGGCTTCCGGCTACTGGCTGGTCGTGACGTGCGGGTTCCTCGCGATCGCCTACGGGCTGGCCTGGATACGCGTGGTCGTTCGTTCACGCCTGCTTTCATGGCAGGAGTTCATGATTCCGTGGCGAACTGCTTCGCGTCCATCGCGTTCAGGCCCCCTATCCGGGCCGACGCGACGAGACGGGTCGCAGCAATAGCCACCGTCAACCCTCCAGGAGTCTTATGTCCATTCGAACAACGCGCAACGCGAAATCGATCGTTGCAAAGTCCACCGAACTCGCTCTGGCGGTTCCGCAAGTTGTTGCTCATCGCGTTGCCCGCATGGCAAACGCCGGGCCAACGCTATCGGCTCGCGACTTGAAGGAATTCAACGGCATGGTCGCCGAGAAGCACGTCGCCTTTGCGCAGGCCTGGCAAGCCATGGCCACGCATACCATGCTCGCCAGCCAGGCCATGGTCTTTTCGTTCGCTCGCTCGTTCTGGTCACCCACGCGCGCCAAAAACACGCCGGCGAAGGTGGCGGCACAGGTGCGGGGCCTTGCCCTCGGTGTTCTCGGCAAGGGACTTGCGCCGGTGCATCGCAAGGCGACGGCAAACGCCAGGCGCCTCGGACGCTCGAAGCGGCGCTAGATATCGAACCGGGACCCGAGTGAATTCGATGAAGATGAACCGCCTCATTCCGATGCTGCCGGTCAGCAGTATGCCGGCAAGCGTGGAGTTCTATCGAAAACTCGGTTTCAGCGTCGAGCAGCGCAACGACGGCTGGCGTTGGGCGATGCTTTGCTGTGGCGAGTGCCGCATCATGCTCGACGAGTCGATCAACGCACATCCGGGGATGCCGCGGACCGCGGTTCTGTATCTGTATCCGGATGATATCCACGGCTTCCACGAGCAGGTGCGCGCAAATGGCGTGGCCGTGCCTGACCTTGACGTCACGTTCTACGGAATGACTGAATTCCGGATCGACGACTTGGATGGCAATCGGTTGTGGATCGGGCAAAACACTTCGACGAAAGCCTGACCGGCGTCTGCCATTGCCTGGCGTGCCAGCGAAGGACCGGCAGCGTGTTCTCGGCGCTTGCCAGCTTCGCTGCTCCGTTCGAGGTATTCGGCGAAGCCACCGAATACGTGCGCGTGGGCGACCGCGGAGCGAGGTTCCGATTCCGGTTCTGCCCGGTTTGCGGAACGACCGTCTTCCATACCGAAGAGGGCCGGGATGATTGTGCAAGCGTTGCCGTCGGCGCGTTCGCCGACGCCGGCTTTCCAGCGCCGCAAGTCTCCGTTTACGACAGCCGCCGGCATCCGTGGGTACGGTTGCCTGCGGGCACGATCGCATTCGAGACGGATCCGGATTGATCGGGCGTGGGTTTTGGCTGACTATTCGTACCCGGCGCCGCGAGAAGTCGCGGCACAGGTGCGGCGCCGGCACGGAATCATCCAGGAGGCATCCCCATGCAGATTCTCGTCCAGGTCGTTTGCACCCGCGGCCCCAGTCTGCGCGACGCCATCGCCAAGAACGCGCGTCTCGACAAGAACCTGCTTCGCGTCTCGGAGCAGAAACGCAGCGGACGTTCGCGCGGCTGGACGAAGGTTCACAGCACCGAGCCGGATCGTCGCGGCGCGATCAACCTCGAGTGGGACGCCAACACGAACCTGTTGCTGGCGCGCGTCATCACTCGCGGCCAGGGCAAGCCGAGCCTGATCATCGGCGACTTCGTCCATCTGCTGATGAGCAAGTATCGCAAACGGATCCAGGCGATAAATATCATTCCGCGCGGATAGCCAGGCCAGACACTTGCCGCGCGAGAGCGCAGTCCTGGCTGCCACGCTGCGCCACCTTCTCCGAAACAATCCCTTCAACAGGAACAATGCCGATGAAATACCACGGGAGCTGTCACTGCGGGCAGGTTGCCTTCGATGTCGAGGGCGAAATTCCGGACGTCATGTCGTGCAATTGTTCGATGTGCCAGCGCAAGGGAATCCTGATGTGGTTCGTCCCGCGCAAGGCAATGACGTTGCTCACGCCGCGCGAAAACATGAGCACGTATACGTTCAACAAGCACGCCATCAAGCACATGTTTTGCCCGGTATGCGGCATTCACGCGTTTGGCGAAGGCGTCTCGCCGTCCGGCGACGAAATGGCCGCAATCAACGTGCGCTGTCTGGAAGGTGTCGACCTGCAAGCCCTGAAGGTTCAGCACTTCAATGGCCGCGACCTCTGAGGCGTGAAACCGCTGCCGGTATCCAAATAGACTCCGCTTCCGGAAGCCTGCCATGTCCCGCGCCGTTCGTCTCTGGCCACTGCTCACCGGCACGCAGCGCTATGAAAAAGTCGTGTCGACGCGAAAGCGCGGCCACGGCCAGTTCATCGATGCCCCGATCCTCGCCTATCTGGTCGAGACGCCGAATGGACGGATCCTCTACGACGCCGGCTGCGACTACGCGAAGATTGCCGATGCAACGCTGCGCGCGAAATTCTTCGAACCGAAGCGCCCGCAGATCGAGCCGCCGCAGATGTCCGATGACCAGCGCATTCCGCGCTACCTGCAACGGCTGGGGTTGAGCACGAAGGATATCGACATCGTCTTCATCGGCCACCTGCACTACGATCACGCCGGCGGTTTGTGCGACCTGCCCGGGTGCGAGGTCCACGTGCAGCGCGACGAACTGGACGCTGCACGCACGGGACTCGACGGCGGCGTGTTCGCCGACGAGCTTGCCGGAGCGGGCACCTGGAAAGTGCGCGAGGGCGACTATCAGGTCGCATCGGGCATACAGGCCATTGCCACTCCGGGGCACACCGCCGGACATATGTCGCTGTTCATCGAACTGCCCAATGGCAGGCCGGTGATCCTTTGTGGAGACGCGGCCGACCTGAGCGAAAACCTCACCGATGAAGTCGCGCCGGGTTATTGCTGGGACGACAACGACGCGCTCGCCGTGGCAAGCATCCGCCGGCTCAAAGCACTTGCAGTGGCGGAAAATGCCGAGCTGTGGCCGAACCACGATTTCGACTTCTACCGCGGCCTGCCTGCCTTTCCGGCGTGGCGCGACTAGGCGCGCGACGAGCACGCGCTCGCTCGTGCTATCGACACGTGCGGGTGCGCTAATATGGTCCCGCGGCCAGTCGCCGACGCCCGCATCGTGCAACAGCGGCGTTTCATCCACGCAATCCACGAGGGGAACCAGTCATGTACAAACTACTGATCGCGGCCGCCATGTGCATCTTCGCAGCAGGCCCGGCGTTGGCAACCGAGCAGACCGACGCGATGGCGCCGGTGCACCAGTTCATCGACGGCTTCAACAAGGGCGACGTAAAGTCTGCCCTCGCCGCATGTGCCGAGCAGACGTCGATCATCGACGAATTTCCGCCGCATGAGTGGCACGGCGCCGGGGCCTGCGCGAAGTGGGCGAGCGACTACGAGGCCAACGCCAAGAAGGAAGGCATCAGCGACGGCGTCGTGACGCTCGGCAAGCCGCGCCACGTCGATGTCACCGGCGATCGCGCTTATGTTGTCGTTCCTGCGAACTACACGTTCAAGCAGAAAGGCAAGGGCAAGAAGGAGACCAGCGCGATGATGGCGCTGGCGTTGCAAAAAGGTTCGGCTGGCTGGCGCATCGTCGGCTGGTCATGGGCCGCGCCGTAAGTTCCACGGGCCAACGCGCGGACACTGATACGGCGCTGCGTTGAGTCTTCTCGATGCGCGCGCGGGCAAGCGCTCGCGCATCAGCCGGGCAACAGGCAGGACTCCTGTGTGTGCCGCCGCGCAAACCAAGGACCGCAATGGAAGAACCCCGCAACGTGTTTCTGATCACCGGCGCACTGATGAGCGCGCTCGCCGCCGCGCTGCACGTCGGCTGCATCGTGTTCGGTGCGCCGTGGTATCGTTTTTTCGGGGCCGGCGAACGTATGGCGCAGATGGCAAGCGCTGGACACTGGTACCCGGCCGTCGTCACGGTGGCGATCGCGTCGATACTGACGGTGTGGTCGCTGTATGCGTTGTCGGGGGCTTCCGTGATTCGACCCCTGCCGCTGTTGCGACCGGTGCTGTGCGCCATCACGGCAATCTACCTGCTGCGCGGACTCGGCATCGTGCCGCTGGCCGCGCTCGGCAGGACCACGCCGTTCTGGTGGTGGAGTTCGGCGATTTGCCTGCTCATCGGCGCAGTGCACCTTGCCGGACTGTTGCAGGTCTGGCCACGTTTGCCATGAGCGAGCCGGTCAGCGATCTCGCCGAGTTGCTGCGCGCGTTGCGTCCGGTGCTCAACGACGGCAGCTACGTCTTCGCCGTTTTGCCACGCGATGCCGACAGCGGCGCGCTCGAGCCACTCGCGACGTTTCGCGAGGCCGAGGGCGTCACGGTCGTGCTCGAAGAGGAACGCGCGCGGCTGGCCGGGCTGCGCGTCCTGTTCCGTGCCGCGTGGATCACGCTGACGGTGCATTCGGATCTGCAGGCGGTCGGCCTGACGGCTGCCGTCGCCGGCGCGCTGACGCGCGCGAACATCAGCTGCAACATCATCGCGGCGGCGCATCACGACCACGTGTTCGTGCCGGCCGAATCGGCGCCCGCCGCGATCGAGGCCCTCCGGGCATTGCAGCGCGCGCACCAGTAGTGACGTGCCCGAATCGATGATGTACAACTCCAGACCGATCCCCAGCAGGAGTAACCGATGAAATCCTTTTCGTTGCTGTGCGCCGCGATGGCGGCCGTGGCGGGCGGCGATCCGGCGCGCGCCGCCGATGCGCCCGCGATCGAGTACCTGAATTCCGGCAAGATCCTGCCGAGCACGCTGCCGTTTTCCGAAGCGGTGCGCGTCGGCAACCTGGTCTATCTGTCGGGCCAGCTCGGCATCGTGCCGGGCAGCATGAAACTCGTTCCGGGCGGCATCAAGGAAGAGGCGCGCCAGACGCTCGAGAACATTCGCACGGCCCTCGAAGCGCACGGCTACAAGATGAGCAACCTGATCAAGTGCACGGTCATGCTGGCCGACATGTCCGAATGGGCTGCGTTCAATGATGTCTACAAGACGTTCTTCACTGGCCACTTTCCGGCGCGCAGTGCGTTCGGCGCCAATGGCCTGGCGCTTGGCGCGCGCGTCGAAGTCGAATGCATCGCGGCCGTTACGAAGTGATCGCAGCCGCGGCAATCGCATGAAGCGGATGCCCGCCAACAGCGTATAGCACCGCTCATGGCGCATCGCGACTGGACGATCCGGACAGCGACGGCGGCCGATGCCGCCGCCCTGCTGGCGATCTACGCGCCATTCGTCGAGCGCACCGCGGTGTCGTTCGAGACCGTCGTGCCGACCGTCGAAGACTTCGCTGCGCGCATCGACAAGGCCAACTCGCGCTGGACCTGGCTCGTCGCAGAACGCGAGCGCACGCTGCTCGGCTATGCCTACGGCTCGACGCACCGCGAGCGCGCGGCCTATCGCTGGTCGGTCGAAACCTCGGCGTA
Source organism: Rhodanobacteraceae bacterium (assembly GCA_035455825.1). Classification (GTDB taxonomy): domain Bacteria; phylum Pseudomonadota; class Gammaproteobacteria; order Xanthomonadales; family Rhodanobacteraceae; genus Rudaea. Next base: position 8,739 of record DATIEJ010000028.1, read on the forward strand.
CGTCGACCCGCGCTTCCAGCGCCAGGGTGTCGGCGGCGGCCTGTATCTGGCGCTGTTGGACGCGCTCGCCGGCAAGGGCTACTGCAATGCATTCGCCGGCGCGACGCTGCCGAACGATGCGAGCATCGCCCTGCACCGCAGCCTCGGCTTCGAACCGATCGGCGTCTTCAGGTCGATCGGCCGCAAGTTCGGCGCCTGGCACGACGTCGCCTGGATGCAACGCCGCCTGCGCGACGGCCCACCGGACGAAGAAGCGCGCCCGTGAAGGTGCTGATGCCGCTGCCGCGCAGCGACTTCGATCCGTCGGAAGTCGCCGTGAGCTGGCGCATCCTGCGCGATGCCGGGCACGACGTCGTCTTCGCCACGCCCGACGGCGCCGCCGCCAGCGCCGACGCGGTCATGACGACCGGCATCGGCCTGGATTTCTGGAGCCGCATTCCGGGGCTGACGCGCTTAAAGCTCGTGGGCCTCCTGCTGCGCGCCGATCGCAATGCGCGCGCGGCTTATTGCGAACTTGTGGACAATGCCGCATTTCGCGCGCCGCTCAGCTATGCGCAGATCCGCGCCTGCGAGTTTGCCGGGTTGCTGCTGCCCGGCGGCCACGCCCAGGGCATGCGCGAATATCTCGAAAGCGCGGCGCTGCAGCGTGTCGTTGCCGAGTTCTTCGCTGCCGGCAAGCCGGTCGCGGCGATCTGTCACGGCGTCGTGCTCGCCGCGCGCAGCATCTCGTCGAAAACCGGAAAGTCCGTGCTGCACGGACGCAGGACGACGGCGCTGACCTGGAAGCTCGA
>DATIEJ010000029.1:0-27498 GCA_035455825.1 Rhodanobacteraceae bacterium
CCGGGCAGATTCCGATGTATTCCTCACCCGTCCGCCACTCGTCAGCACCCTTGCGGGCCTGTTACCGTTCGACTTGCATGTGTTAGGCATGCCGCCAGCGTTCACTCTGAGCCAGGATCAAACTCTTCAGTTGAAATTGCAGGCTTCCGGAAACTTGCGCTTCCTTCCACCAAAACTTTAGAGAGAGACCTAAGCTACTTTGATTACTCAAATTACGATTCCAAGATCCCGTTAAGGACCCAGGTTTCGAGGCTTGGGACGCTCTTGATTCGATGGACTTGCATCCATCCCAAGGCGCCCACACAAGTCACCTGCGCACACTGTCAAAGATCCGTTTCGCACCGGATTGGCATCCGGTAGCCCATGAGCGTTTCGCCCGAGGGAGCCGCGTATTATACATCTCAGTCTGGGTTCGTCAACGATCAATCGAACCTGGTTTCCTTTGAGCACGCATGTCCTTGATCCGGCACGGCACGAAAGGCCACAGCGCCATCATCTGGACGACTATCTGCGCGGCAGGCAGACTCTCCGGAAGCGGCGCCTTTCCAGCGCGCACCTGAAAACCAATGTCGAGGGTTCCAACGAATGCGTTCATCCCGCACTTTGATGCGCCGGTCCTGCTGGCTGCCCGTCCTTACGATCTGCGCGTTTGCAGCGGCTTCGACGGCGTGTTCCGTGCATGCCGCCGGCCCGACCGTCGAACTCAAGGGACAGCGCTTCGACGTCGAGATCGCCGACAACCAGGAGGCGCGCGCGCGCGGCCTGATGTTCCGCGACAGCATGCCGGCCGATCACGGCATGCTGTTCATCTTCGAAAGCTCGTACGTGCAGACGTTCTGGATGAAGAACACGCGCATCCCGCTCGACATTTTATACTTTGATTCAAACTATAAACTGGTCAGCGTCCAGCAGCGCGTGCCCCCGTGCCATAGCGATCCCTGCGCGCAGTATCCGTCCACCGGTCCGGCGCAATACGTCCTCGAGCTCAATTCCGGCATGGCCGAGAAGCTGGGCGCCAAACCCGGCGACGCGCTCATCGTCAAGCGTTGAGCGGTACGGCAGGGTCGGCTGCGACCGGGGCCGGGGGCAACGGTGGCCTGTCCGGCTCGACGCGAAGCCGATGCCAGCACGGAAGGCCACACTGATATGGCACCAATGGCCCGGGCAGCTGGTCGACGTTTTCCAGCATTTCGTCGGTCATCGGCACGAACTGACGCATTGCTATCTCCGTTCGGTGGGTCGAGCGTAGTCAAGCAGAGCCGCGTGCAACAAAAATGACGGCATTCGGGCAGGTTGCGGGCAATGTGCTCCCGTTCACCCAAAGCGGTTTTTTTTCGCGTAATATCGATTGCGCACGGCCCGCGCCCAAGGAGCACGCATGGAAAATCCCTGGCTGCACTTGCGTAATGCGAAGGATGAAGAGATCCCGCTGTTCGCGTCGGCGCTGCTGATCGCCAAAGACGAATACCCGCAACTCGCCGACGCCAGCTACAAGGCCCGCCTGCGCGAGTACACCCGCCGCCTGCGCAAGGTCGTGAATCCCGCCGATCCGCCCGCCACGCAGCTGCGATCGCTGAACCAGTTCCTGTTCGAGGACCTCGGCTTCAGCGGCGACGACCAGGATTATTACGATCCGCGCAACAGCTACCTCAACGACGTGCTCGACCGCCGCCTCGGCAATCCGATTTCACTCGCCGTGGTGCAGATCGAACTCGCGCGCCGGCTTGGCGTGCCGTTGCAGGGCGTGTCGTTTCCCGGGCATTTTCTCGTGCGCCTGCCGCTCGACGAAGGCATCGTCGTGCTCGATCCGTTCCAGAAGGGGCGCTCGCTCGACGCGGCCGAATTGCGCAGCCGTGCGCGCACGCATCTGGATACGCATGAAATCGACGACCGGCGGCTGGCGCGAATGCTCGAGCCGGCCAGCCACCGCGCGATCCTTTCGCGCATGCTTCGCAACCTCAAGGCCGTCTACAGCGATCGCGAAGAATGGGACAAGGCGCTGCGCTGCTGCGATCGCTTGCTGACCGTCGATTCGCATCAGCCGGTGGAGTTTCGTGATCGCGGCCGGCTGTACCGCACGCTCGGCCATCACCGCGCGGCGCGCGAGGACCTGCAACGCTACCTGGCGCTCGTGCCACAGGCCGATGATGCCGATTCGGTCGGCTCGGAACTCATCGAACTCGGCGCCGATCTGCCGCGCCTCAACTAGTCAGCCGATCTCGACCATCTCGAAGTCGGACTTGGTCACGCCGCAGTCCGGGCAGGTCCAGGTTTCCGCTACATCTTCCCAGCGCGTACCCGGCGCTATGCCGTCGGCGGGCCAGCCCTCGGCCTCGTTGTAGATGAAGCCGCAGACGACGCACATGAAGGTACGGTAAGGGACTTCGACGGCGGAGGTGGCGGGCGTGCTCATCTGGGGTGTGGAAAGGATCAGGCCGCGTATTCTACCGGACCCCGCCGCGGCTGCGCACGAACCGCAAGTCGGGCCAGGCTGAAGTGCGGCCGAAAGGGTGCGCCGATGCGCGCGCGCGAGCCGCTAAACTATGCCTTCATGCCCCGACTCCAATCCCATCATCTACCCGCGAGCGGGCTGTACGCGATCACCGATGGGCCGCGCCCGGATCTGCGTGCGGCTGTCGAGCGCGCGCTGGAAGGTGGCGCCGCGATCGTGCAGTACCGCGACAAGTCCGGCGATGGCGAACGACGCCGGGCGGAAAGCGCGGACCTGCTCGCCCTGTGCCGCCGCTTCGGGGCGCCGCTGATCGTCAACGACGATGTCGAGCTTGCCGCCACGATCGGGGCGGACGGCGTGCACCTCGGCCAGGACGATGGCGGCATCGATGCAGCCCGAACGCGGCTTGGCCGGTCTGCGATCATTGGTGTCTCCTGCTACGACTCGCTCGATCGCGCCAGGCAACTTGCCGCCGCGGGCGCCGACTATCTGGCGTTCGGCGCGTTTTTCCCGTCGCCGACTAAGCCGCTTGCGCGGTCTGCCCACACCGGGCTGTTGCGCGATGCAAAAGCGCTATGCCTGCCACTGGTGGCGATCGGCGGCATTACGCCGGACAATGCACAGCCGCTGATTGATGCCGGCGCCGACTTCGTCGCCGCGGTTTCCGGCGTGTTCGCCAGCGCGGATCCGTGCGCAGCTGCGCGGCGCTACGCAAACTTGTTCACAAAAGTAAAAAATCAATCCCATGCCCAGCAATCATGATCTCTTCGAGCGCGCCCGCCGGCTGATGCCGGGCGGCGTCAATTCGCCCGTGCGTGCTTTCAAGTCGGTCGGCGGCGAACCATTCTTCACCGATCGGGCCGACGGCGCGTACCTGTGGGACGTCGAAGACAAGCGCTACATCGACTACGTCGGCTCGTGGGGCCCGATGGTTGCCGGCCACAACCACCCGAAGGTGCGCGCCGCGGTCGAAAACGCAGCGCGCGCGGGCTTGTCGTTCGGTACGCCGTGTCCCGCCGAGGTGACGATGGCCGAGACGATCACGCGGCTCGTGCCGTCGCTCGAGATGGTGCGCATGGTCAACTCGGGCACCGAGGCGACGATGGCCGCAATTCGCGTCGCACGCGGTTACACCGGCCGCGAGAAGATCGTGAAGTTCGAGGGCTGCTACCACGGCCACGGCGACGCGTTCCTGGTCAAGGCCGGTTCCGGCGCGCTGACGTTCGGCGTGCCGACGTCCCCGGGCGTGCCGAAAGCGCTGGCCGACCTGACCCTCACGCTGCCGTACAACGACCTCGACGCCGCGCGCGAACTGTTCGCAAAGGTCGGCGATGAGATCGCCGGGCTGATCATCGAACCGGTCGCCGGCAACATGAATTGCATACCACCGCGCGCCGGCTATCTGCAAGGCTTGCGCGAACTGTGTTCACGCCACGGAACCGTGCTGATCTTCGACGAGGTCATGACCGGATTTCGCGTTGCGCTCGGCGGCGCGCAGCAGCTCTACGGCATCACGCCGGACCTTTCGACATTCGGCAAGGTCATCGGCGGCGGCATGCCGGTCGGCGCCTACGGCGGCAGGCGCGAGATCATGGAAAAGGTCGCGCCGTCCGGTCCGATCTACCAGGCCGGCACGCTTTCCGGCAATCCGGTCGCGATGGCCGCGGGCCTGGCGATGCTGGAACTGATCCAGGCACCCGGCTTCTACGCCGAGCTCGAACGCAAGACGCACCTGTTGGCCGACGGCCTGCGCGCGGTCGCGGCCGATGCCGGCGTGCCATTCAGCACGAATGCCGTCTGCGGCATGTTCGGCCTGTTCTTCACTGCGGAAAAAGTGGAAACCTATACCCAGGCCACGGCCTGCGACGTGCCGGCATTCAACCGTTTCTTCCATGCGATGCTCGAACGCGGCGTGTACCTGGCGCCATCGGCGTTCGAGGCCGGCTTCATGTCGCTCGCGCACAGCGAGCAGGACATCGCCGACACACTGCAGGCGGCGCGTGATGCTTTCCGCGGCTAGAAAAAGCAAGATTTTTGGACGCGGATTTCGCGGATGAACGCGGATTTCGCGGATAAGAGCAATTCTTCAATCTTGATCCGTTCTTATCCGCGTTAATCCGCGTAATCCGCGTCCGAAGCTCCGCTCTTCTTCCGGAACTGAAGCCGCGTCGACGCGGCCCAGTCGCCGCCGCCCAAGTGGCCCTTGCGCATCGGCGCCGCTGATCCGAGACTGGTCGTAATGTTCTGAAGTGGAGCTCACCGTGCGTCCGGAAACCCTTTTCGTCCACGCCGGCGTTCAGCCGGATACGGTCACCGGCGCGGTCGTGCCGCCGCTGCATCTGTCCACGACGTTCAGGCATGGCCCGGCCGGCGAGCGAATCGCCGGGTTCGAGTACGTGCGCGAAGGCAACCCGAACCAGCAGCAGCTCGAAGAAGCGCTGGCCGAACTCGAAGGCGGCGCCGGCGCGCTGGCGTTTGCGTCCGGCATGGCCGCGTGCAGTGCGCTGCTCGACAGCCTGCCGGGCGGCGCGCATGTCGTCTATCCGCGCGACTGCTACGCCGGCTTGCGCGTTCTGGTCAATGAGTTCCTGCCGCAGCGCGGCGTCAGCGCGACCGCCGTCGACATCGGCGACGTCGGCTCGGTGCGCGCCGCGCTCACGCCGGCGACGCGCTGCCTGTGGCTCGAGACGCCGTCGAATCCACAATTGCGCATCTGCGATATCGCTGCGACAGTCGAGGTGGCGCGCGGCCGCGGCATTGCCGTAGTCTGCGACAACACGTTTGCCACGCCGCTGCTGCAGCAGCCACTGTCGCTCGGCGCCGACGTCGTCATGCATTCGACGACGAAGTACTTCGGCGGCCACAGCGACGTGCTCGGCGGTGCGCTGGTCTTCGCCGCGCGCGATGCGTTGTTCGATGCGGTCGCCCATCGCCGCCACATTACCGGCGGCGTGCCGTCGCCGTTCAACGCCTGGCTCACCCTGCGCGGCTTGCGCTCGCTGCCGGCGCGGATGGCCTGGCACTGCCGCAACGCACGTGCCGTCGCGGAGTTCCTCGCCGCGCATCCGCGCGTCGAAGGCGTGAACTGGCCGGGCCTTCCGGCGCATCCGAATCACGCCGTGGCCGCGCGGCAGATGCGCGACTTCGGCGGCATGATGAGCGTGCTGATCCGCGGCGGGCGCGAAGCGGCGCTCGAATTCGCATCGAGGGTCAGACTGTTCACGAACGCCACGTCGCTCGGCGGCTGCGAATCGCTGATCGAACATCGCGCGTCGGTCGAGGGCGAGCATCCGGTCTCGCCGCAGAATCTGCTGCGTCTCTCGATCGGCCTGGAGCACGCCGACGACCTGGTCGAGGACTTGCGCCAGGCGCTCGTTTGAGGCGAAGCGCTACGGCGTCAGCGGACAGACAGACTCGCCGACGGTGTCGGCCGTGAGCAGTGAATTCCAGGCCGCCGAAGCGGTCGTTTGCGCCTGGTCGACGATCACCCCTTTGAAAAAGGTGAGCAGCAGCGTGCACGTCGGATTGGCTGGCAGGTTTACACTGGCGTCCGAACTCGTCACCGTTATCGCTGATTGCGTGACGTAGGCCATGTAGTCGCCGCTGTTGCCGTCGGCCGAAAGGTAATACGACGGCGCATAGTCCAGCATGATGTTGCTGAACAGGACCGTACAGCTGCCCGAACTTAGGCCGGTGTACGAAATCGGCACGTTGACATCATCGGCAGTCCCCGTGGAAGAGAAATCCCCGCTGATGAAATCGCCGCCAAAACTTCCGGCGTGGGTCGTAACGGGACAACCGACGGCATTCCCCGGACACGCAGCCGTGTTGCACGCGTCATAGGTGTAGCCGGTCGTGCTGCCGGAAACCTCTGGAACACAGAACGTCTTGCCGTCGATGGTTGCCCGGATCAAGTCGAGGAATGTGGCTTTGGGGATGGCCTTGGACCAGCATGCCTCGAAGCCGTTGTGGTCGACCAGATCGACGACCTGAGCGGCGACGGCCGAGGGTGACAACAGAACGGCGGCAAGCGGCAGTGCGATTAGGGGCGCCTTCGCCACGGTCCAGGACAAGATCATCATGAAGTCCTCCGTTTTCCCCACAGCACCGGGCCGCAAGCAAGAACCCATGCCGGACGCGATCAGTACTCTATCGTTGTCGCGCTATCGCAAGGAAGCAGGAGGGCGCGGCGAATCGACCACACGCTCGATACCTTACCAGACTCCGGTGCTTTGCATCGACGCCCACGGTTCGCGCGCAGGCGCATGCACACCCTGGTCGAGCCGGCGTTGGACGGACCGGTAGAGAAAGCCTAGGGCGTCAGCGGGCAGACCGATTCGGGCCCGTTGGCGTCGAAAGCGGCCAGGACCGCGTTCGAGGGGAACGATTCCGCAAAACCGATCAGCCCCGGCCCGTTGAGCCCCGGCCCGGGGTCGGCGAGCATCGCCGCGCATATCGAGTCGGCGGACGAAATACTGGCGGTTTGGAACGTTGCCGACCCCGAGAAGGATATGGGTGCCAGGTAGTCGCCCTTGTTTCCATCCGGCTCGATGTAAAAGAACGTGCTGTACGTCTGCGTGATGCCGGTGATCTTGATCGTGCAGGTGCCAGACGTGGCACCGCCATCGCTGTACGACGTCGGCATCGTTATGTCGTCGATCGTGCCCGGGCCGGAGAATTCCGAGGGAAACGCCGACGGCGTGAAGTCGCCGCTGAAGGTACCGGCACGCAGTGTCAGCGGACAGCCGGGCATGTTGTTCGGGCACGCCGCCGTATTGCACACCTGGAACGTGAAGCCCAAATTGCCACCTAAAAGCCCAGGCAAGCATAACGCCATGCCGTCGACCGTCGCCTTCTGGACAGCGAGAAATTGCGGCTTCGTGATCGCCTTCGGCCAACAGGCTTCGAAGCCGTTGTGACTGACGAGGTCGAAGTCTTGCGCTGTGCTGGAGGCACTCGCAGCGAGCAGGCCAAAGCCGAGCATCAACCGGATTACGCGATTGCTCGATAGGGAGTCACGGCAGGACATGTTCCTCTCCCGGATCCGCGCCGACTCCAAGATAGGCCTGCGTCCGGTTTGCGTCAACGCCGGCTCAACGCCGGGGGGCCGGCATGCAAATGTGCTACCAAACTCCTGTATTCGGCATCGACGCCCACGGCTCCCGTGGTGGCAGGTGGCCCTCCTGCAGCAGTTCGACCGAGATCAGGTCCGGCGAACGCACGAAGGCCATATGGCCGTCGCGCGGCGGCCGGTTGATCGTGTAGCCCATCGACTGCAGATGCGCGCAAGTCGCATAGATGTCGTCGACGCGAAATGCGAGGTGGCCGAAATTGCGCGCGCTGCCGTAGTCCTCGGTCGGCGAGCCGTCCGCGGGTGGCCAGTTGTAGGTCAGTTCGACCTCGGCGTCCGGCGTACCCGGTGCAGCGAGGAAAATCAGCGTGAACCTGCCCTGCGCGCTTTCCTGGCGGCGCGTCTCGCGCAGGCCGAGCCCGTCGCAGAAGAAGCGCAGCGTCGCCTCGACGTCGCGCACGCGAATCATGGTGTGCAGATAACGCATCATTTCAGGTTTCTCCCAACTCAACGATGGATCTTCAATCGAGGAACAGGTCCGGCAAAAGCGGCGATGCCGCATCGACGGCGTAGCCGCTGAAGTCGGTGACACCCGCTTCGCGCAGCACCTCGTCGTCGATCAGGAATCGTCCGCTGAACCCGCGCGCCGGACGGGTCAGGACGGCGTGCGCGGCATCGGCCATGATGCCGGGCTTGCGCCCGTTCGACGCGCTGACGCCGGGAATCATGTTCAGCGCATCGGTCGCGATCAGCGTGCGCGGCCACAGCGCGTTGATTGCGACGCCGCGCGAGGCAAATTCAGCGGCCAGCCCGAGCGTGACGAAACTCATGCCCATCTTCGCCAACGTGTAGCCGGTGTGCGGGGCCCACCATTTCGGATCGAGCGAAGGCGGCGGCGCGAGCGTGAGAATGTGCGGGTTGGCCGATTGCAACAGATGCGGCAGGCAGACCTGGGCGCACAGGAACGTGCCGCGCGCGTTGACCTGCTGCATGAGGTCGAAGCGCTTCATCGGCGTATCGAGCGCTCCGCGCAACCAGATGGCGCTGGCGTTGTTGACGAGGACGTCGATGCCGCCGAAGCGCTGCACGGTCTGCTCGACGGCGGCGCGCACGGAATCTTCCTCGCGGATGTCGCATCTGATCGCGAGCGCCGCACCGCCGGCGGCCTCGACTTCGGCCGCGGCCGTATGGATCGTGCCGGGCAGCTTCGGATTCGGCACATCCGATTTCGCCGCGATCACGATATTGGCGCCGTCGCGCGCCGCGCGCAGCGCGATCGCCAGACCGATCCCGCGCGAGGCGCCGGTGATGAACAGGGTTTTGCCTTGCAGTGTGTTCATGCGAACGCCTCGGCGGAAGAACCAAAAAGATACACCACGAAGGCACGAAGGACACGAAGAAAGGCAGAGCAATTTTCAACCCTGGTGGGGTTGGTGTTTCTGCACATTGCAGTGGCACGGACGCATTGAGCGGTCGAGGGCGTAGCTCGAACCACGCAACAAGAATATTGCCTTTTCTTCGTGACCTTCGTGCCTTCGTGGTGAATCTTTTCGCCTTGGCGTTCGGGCGCGTCAGGCGTTCTGGAATCGCGGCAGATAGTGCATCAGTTGTGCGAGCCGATCCAGCGGGTCGCCGAGTTGCAGCAGATGCTGGCGCTCGCGGTTGTCGAATGGCAGCGCCTCGGCGAGGCGGTAGCCGACCCAGGCGGCGTCGTCGAAGCGTTCGCGCGGCGCCTTGCCGTGCGGGCCGCCGGTTTTTTCCAGCAGGCGCTCGAGGATCGTCGCCAGCAGCAGGAATTCGGCCGGCATCGCAACGCACGGTTCTTCCGGCCAAAGCGTCACCTCGCCATGGGCGAGACCGTTGTCGCGCACGCGCGAACGATCGACGTGGAAGCGCCGCCCGCCGCTGACGCAGATGCCGAGCAGTCCGTCGGGATTTGTATAGAAATCCACAATCTGCGCGAGCGTGCCGATCGCGGCCGGCACCGCCGCCTCGCCGACCTCGCGCCCCTGCAGGATCAGGCAGACGCCGAAGCCGGGGCCGCCGCGCGCGCAATCGCGCACCAGATCCAGGTAGCGCCGTTCGAACACGCGCAGGTTCAGCAAGCCGCCCGGAAACAGGACGGTGTTGAGCGGAAACAGTGGTATGTCGAGTGCCGCCCCGGTCGCCATCAGGGCCAGTTTAGGCTCACACGCGCCCGCGCGAAAGCGTCAGCGCAAGGCAGCGAGAAAGCGCCGCGGCGCATCCTCGAATCCACCGTTGGACATGAAGACGACATGGTCGCCCGCCCGCGCCTGCTGGCGCAGCGTCGCGACCAGATCGGCGACCGTTGCCGCCACGTGGCCGCGGCCGGTGAGCGCACCCGTCACGCGCTGCGCGTCCCACGACAGCTCTGGCCGCTGCAGGAGCACGATCGTGTCGGCGTCGCGCAGGCTCGGCGCGAGTTCGTCCGCGTGCGCGCCCGCGCGCATCGAGTTCGAGCGCGGTTCCATGCCGACCAGGATCCGCGCCGCGCCGACGTACGCGCGCAGGCCGGCCAAGGTCGTGGCGATCGCCGTCGGGTGGTGGGCGAAGTCATCGTAGACATGGATTCCGGCATGCTCGCCAACCAGTTCCAGCCGCCGCTTGGCGCTGCGGAAATCCGCCAGCGATGCCAGCGCCCGCTGCGCGTCGACGCCCCCGGCATCGGCTGCCGCGAGCGCGGCCAGCGCATTCATGACATTGTGCCTCCCGAGCAGGCGCCAGCGCACTTCACCCAGTTCGCGGCCTTCACGCACGACCGCGAACGCGGACCCGTCGGCGGCGATCAGCCTTGCGCGCCAATCGCCGCTATCCATGCCGAATGTCGTGACCGGTGTCCATGCGCCCATCGCCAGCACTTCGCTCAGGCGCGCATCCTCGGCGTTGACGACCAGCCGTCCGTTGCCGGGCACGGTGCGCACGAGATGATGGAACTGCCGCTGGATCGCGGCGACGTCGGGAAAGATGTCCGCGTGATCGTATTCGAGATTGTTCAGGATCGCGACGTGCGCATGGTAGTGCACGAACTTCGAGCGCTTGTCGAAGAATGCGGTGTCGTACTCGTCCGCTTCAATCACAAAGTCCGCCGGCACGGCCGGCGACAGGTTCCCTTCTCCCGCTGGCGGGAGAAGGTGGCGCGCAGCGCCGGATGAGGGTGGCGTTTCCGATTGCCGCGCCCCCCCAAGCCGCGCCGACACTCCAAAATTCTCCGGCACGCCACCGACGAGGAATCCCGGCGCACGGCCGCAGGCCTCGAGTATCCAGGCCAGCATCGCCGTGGTCGTCGTCTTGCCGTGCGTTCCGGCAACTGCAAAGACTCGCCTCGACGCCAGCACGTTGTCACCGATCCACTGCGGGCCGGAGACGTACGGCAATCTCGCATCGAGCATGTGTTCGATCGCCGGATTGCCGCGTGACATCGCGTTGCCGACGATGACCAGATCCGGCGGCGGCGAGAGATTCTCCGCGCTGTAACCGGGCTTCAGCGCAATGCCGAGTTGCTCGAGCTGCGTGCTCATCGGCGGATAAATGTTCTGGTCCGAACCCTCGACCGAATGGCCGAGTTCGCGCGCGAGCACGGCGACGCCGCCCATGAACGTTCCGCAGATGCCCAAGATATGCAATTTCATATTTGGTGTGCGGCCATGGATGGCCGCTTCTTGACCTTCGCGTTTACGGACGAACGCACAAGCTTACGACCCACCGACGGCGCCGCCGACCAGCATCATCCCGGCGATGATCCACAGCAGCGCGATGACCACGCCGCTCAGGTATGGCACGTCGAAGCTGTGGCGGAAAATGTGCGCGTCGACGAGCACCTTCCAGACCAGCAGCGGCAACGACACGAGCACGAGCAGGATCTGCAGTGGCGAGAGTTGCTGCACGGTCGTCGGCGGATCGCCGATCAGCAGCAGGATCGGCACGTTGAGCAGGATGAAGACGAGGGTGCAGCCGAGCAGCGCCGTTGCCGTCTGCACGAAACGGTTGCGCAGTCCGCGCAGGGTCAGGATCACGTTGAGCGCGCCGAGCGTGAACATCAGTTCGAGCGCGGCGCCGGCGAACACGCCGTCGAGCGGAACCGCGCGCGCCACGGCAACGCCGAGCTGGAGAACCAGCCAGGCCGCCGCAACGGCTGCCAGCAGCGAGACCGAATACGGCAGGTCCTGCGGCCCGCGCCGCAGCAGGCAGATATCGCGAATCAGGTAGACGAACGGCGGCATGTAACCTCAACTGGATCGGCGCAAGCGGACTGCGACGGCCGGCAACGCGGGCCGGCCGATGCGGATTCCGCGCTCAGCGGGGCAGCGCCGCGAGAATGCGTTGGAACACCTGGTCGACGTTGCCGACGCCGTCCACCGTCTTGAGTTTGCCGATCTGGGCGAAATGTTCGGCCACCGGTTCGGTCTGCGCGCGATAGACGTCCAGGCGCTTGCGCACGATCGCCGGATCGTCGTCCTTGCGGTGTTCGGCGGCGAAACGGATCTCGCAGCGGCTGAGGATCGCGCTGTCGGGCACGTCGAGCTTGATCGCGACATCGAGCGGCTGGCCGAGCCGGTCGAGCAGCGTTTCGAGCGCCGCGCATTGCGCCAGGTTGCGCGGATAGCCGTCGAGGATGAAGCCGTTGCCCACGTCGGCTTGCGCGAGGCGTTCCTCGAGCATGCCGAGCACGATTTCGTCGGACACGAGATGGCCTGCTTCCATGACCGCCTTGGCCTTGACGCCGAGCGGCGTGCCGGCCTTGACCGCGGCGCGCAGCAGATCGCCGGTCGAGATGTGCGGGACCTTCAACTCGTCCTTGAGCAACGTAGCCTGGGTACCCTTGCCCGAGCCGTTCGGGCCGAAGAAAACGATGCGCATGATTCTTGATCTTGTCCGTCGTTGTGGCCGGCGCGCGGCGATGCCATGTCGATTCCAGCACCGCAATATCGCGATGGGCTAGACTTCCGCGACGAGCGCCCGGCTAAGCTAACGGCAGGGGCGCGCAGAGTCAAACTCGAGGTGCACAATCGCATGAGCCAGGGCAATCTGCTGTACGCACAATCCGGCGGCGTCACCGCCGTCATCAACGCGACCGCGTGCGCGGTCATCGAGGCCTGCCGCAAGCACCGGATCAAGGCCTACGCGGCGCGCAACGGCATCATCGGCGCATTGCGCGAAGAATTGTTCGACCTGGGCAAGGAAGACCGCGCGACGATTGCGGCGCTGCGCCATACGCCCGGCGGCGCATTCGGTTCGTGCCGGTTCAAGCTCAAGTCGCTCGAGGTCGATCGCGGCCGCTACGAGCGCCTGATCGCGGTGCTGCGCGCGCACGACATCCGCTACTTCCTCTACAACGGCGGCAACGATTCGGCCGACACCTCGCTGAAGATTTCCGCGATCTGCACCGAGCTCGGCTATCCGCTGCAGGTCGTCGGCGTGCCGAAGACCGTCGACAACGACCTGCCAGTCACCGACAGCTGCCCGGGCTTCGGCTCGGTCGCGAAATACACGGCGGTATCCGTGCTCGAGGCCAGCCTCGATGTCGCCTCGATGTGCGAATCCTCGACCAAGGTGTTCGTCATGGAGGTCATGGGCCGGCACGCCGGCTGGATTGCAGCCGCGGCCGGCCTGGCAGGCACCGGTGCGAACGATCCGCCGCACATCATCCTGTTCCCTGAAGTCGCTTTCGACGAGGGTGCCTTCCTGGCGAAGGTCAAGGCGACGGTCGAGCGTGTCGGCTACTGCACGGTCGTCGTTTCCGAAGGCGTCAAGACGCCGGACGGCAAATTCCTGACCGATTCGGGCGTCGTCGATGCGTTCGGCCACACCCAGCTCGGCGGTGGCGCCGCACCGATCATCGCGGCGCTCGTCACGGGCAAGCTCGGCTACAAGAACCACTGGGCGGTGCCGGACTACCTGCAGCGGTCCGCGCGCCATCTTGCTTCCAGGGTCGACGCCGAACAGGCCTACGCGGTCGGCAAGGCCGCGGTCGAGTACGCGATCGCCGGCAAGAATGCGGTCATGCCGGTCATCAAGCGCGTCTCGAACAAGCCGTTCAAGTGGAAGATCGAGCCGGCGCCGATCACGAAGATCGCGAACATCGAAAAGAAACTGCCGCCCGGCTACATCCGCAAGGATGGGTTTGGCATCACCGCCGCTGCGCGCACTTATTTCGAGCCGCTGATCCGCGGCGAGGACACGCCGCCGTACGATGCCAAGACCGGCCTGCCGAAGTACGCGAAGCTCAAGGGCGTGCTGGTCAGGAAGAAACTGCCGCTGTACAGCATCGCCGACAAGTAGCTCCTGCGGCACGCTACGCCTGTTGCGCGCCGGGCAGACGCGGCGCCGTGGGTGCTGCGCGCAGGAACGGCCGCTCGACGTAGCGGTACGACAGCCATGCTGCGAGCAGGATTGCCGGCACTACGATGCCGAGTACTGCCACCCACGGCGGCCAGCGCGGAGTACCCGTCGTCAGCCCGAGCCATCGTGCCAGTTCCAGCAGCGGGTAATGCCACAGATACAGGCTGTAACTTATTACGCCGAGAAACGTCATTGCGCGGTTTGCGAACAGCACCGAGCCGATCAGCGTCGATCCTGCCGCGCCGAGGACCAGCAGGCCGAAAGAGAGCGCGGTCATGCTGTGGTGCACGAACAGATACGGCACATCGGTGTTGGCAATGAAATCACCGCGCGCGGCGGCGACCCACACCAGCGTCGCGATCGCCAGGATGCCGCCCCACAGGCAGGCCGCCGCACTGCGTCGAGAAAGTGGCCGGGCCGCGCAGATCCACGCAGCGCAGATGCCGGCCACGAACTGGTCGAGCCGCGCCGGCAGTTGCTGTATGTCTCCGTAACCGATGAACGGCGTCAGCGCCGTGTCGGTCAACGACCAATAGCACAACACGCGAAATGCAAATACGAAGACGAGCGCGAGGGCCAGCGCCAGCGGCCAGCGGCACCGCGCCACGAACAACGCGAGCAGAGGCAGGATCAGGTAGAAATCCCATTCGATCGGCATCGACCAGTAGACCGGATTGAGCAACGGAACCAGCCAGGGCACGACGTTCTGCACGAGCGCGGCGTGCGCGACGAGGATCCGCGGCGTGATCCGGTCGAACTGCCCGAGCCAGGCGAACACGGCGGTCAGGATCAGAAGCTGCAGCCAGTAGGCCGGCAACACGCGGCGGCAGCGGTGGATCCAGAACTGTTTCAGCGATGGCCGCGGTCTGCCCGCGAGCGCCGCGCGATGAAACGGCATGCCCAGCAGGAATCCCGACAGCACGAAAAACAGGTCGACGCCGAAGTAGCCGCACTTGAAAAACGCCGTAAGGTCCAGGGCGAAACCGGGGATCGGCACGACCAGCGAGGGTCCGTTCGAGAACTGCCAGCCGTGAAATGCCAGAACCCAGACCGCAGCGAGACCGCGCACTCCGGTCAGGTTGGGCAGGTACGAAGAGGAACTGCCGGGCGTGGGGTTCGACACTGCGTCCGAGGGGGTTTGGGAGGCGCCTTATAGCATGCGGCACGGCGCCACTGCATCGCGTGGGGTGAGCATTGGAGCTGTCAAACGGTTCGCCTGAGCGTACGCCGCAGGCCGCAGTCGAAGGGCTGCCCCTGACGCTTCGACTTCGCTCACGGCGCGAGCCACGCCTTGCGGGAACGGGTTTCTGTCAGCCCGGTTCGAGCTGGTCCCGGCCGCGGAGAATCCGGCTGGCGTTCCAGCGCGCTGCCGCTATACTTCCGGGGTTGCGTCGCTTTACCCGCCTGTTACCCCCGATTACCGCCTGAAATCCTAGGGAGGATTAGATGTTGCAAGAATACGGTATCTGGATCGCACTGGGCTGCGCCCTGGTCGCGATCGTTTATGGTGTCTGGTCGCGCAGCTGGATCCTCGGCAAGTCGCCCGGCAACGCCCGCATGCAGGAAATCGCGCTGGCGATCCAGGAGGGCGCGCGCGCCTATCTCAACCGCCAGTACCGCACGATTGCGATCGTCGGCGTCGTGCTGTTCGTCGTCATCGGCCTGACCAAGCTCGGCTGGTACACGGCGTTCGGCTTTGCGATCGGTGCGCTGCTGTCCGGCCTGACCGGCTTCATCGGCATGAACATCTCGGTGCAGGCGAACGTGCGCACGGCCGAAGCCGCGCGCAACGGCATGAACGCCGCGCTGCAGGTCGCGTTCCGCGGCGGCGCGATCACCGGCATGCTGGTCGTCGGCCTCGGCCTGCTCGGCGTCGCCGGCTACTACCTGTTCCTGCTGCACATGGGCAAGACCGACGATGAAGCGCTGCATGCGCTGATCGGCCTGGCTTTCGGCTCGTCGCTGATCTCGATCTTCGCGCGCCTCGGCGGCGGCATCTTCACGAAGGGCGCAGACGTCGGCGCCGACCTCGTCGGCAAGGTCGAAGCGGGCATTCCCGAAGACGACCCGCGCAACCCGGCCGTGATCGCCGACAACGTCGGCGACAACGTCGGCGACTGCGCCGGCATGGCCGCGGACCTGTTCGAAACCTACGCGGTCACGCTGATCGCGACGATGCTGCTCGGCGGCGTGCTCGGCGCCGATGTCGGCGGCCACAACGGCGTTCTGTATCCGCTCGTGCTCGGCGGCGTGTCGATCATTGCCTCGATCATCGGCACGTTCTTCGTCAAGGCCAAGGCCGGCGGCAAGATCATGAATGCGCTGTACATGGGCGTCGGCGTGTCGGCCGTGCTCGCGCTGATCGCGTTCATCCCGGTCACGCAGGCGCTGATGGCCGATTCGAAATACGGCGTGTGGAATGTCTACTTCTGCGCCGTGATCGGCATCGTGCTGACCGCGGCGATGGTCGTCATCACCGAGTACTACACGGCGACCGAATACGCGCCCGTGCGCCATGTCGCGCAGGCATCGACGACCGGACATGCGACGAACATCATCGCCGGCATCGGCATCTCGATGAAGTCGACCGCGTGGCCCGTGCTCGCGGTCTGCGCCGCGATCTGGGGCGCGCATTTCTTCGCCGGCCTGTACGGCATCGCGATCGCCGCGACCGCGATGCTGTCGATGACGGGCATGATCGTCGCGCTCGACGCCTATGGCCCGATCACCGACAACGCCGGCGGCATCGCCGAGATGGCCGGACTGCCGAAGGAAATCCGCGAGATCACCGATCCGCTCGACGCGGTCGGCAACACGACCAAGGCCGTGACCAAGGGTTACGCGATCGGTTCGGCCGGCCTGGCCGCGCTCGTGCTGTTCGCCGACTACACGCACAACCTCGGCATCGCCAACCCGGGCAAGATCTTCACGTTCGACCTGTCCGACCACATGGTCATCATCGGCCTGTTCATCGGCGGCCTGATCCCGTACCTGTTCGCATCGATGGCGATGGAAGCCGTCGGCCGCGCGGCCGGTTCGGTCGTCGAGGAAGTGCGGCGCCAGTTCCGCGAGATCAAGGGCATCATGGAAGGCACGGCCAAGCCGGACTATTCCAAGGCGGTCGACATGCTGACCAAGTCGGCGATCAAGGAAATGCTGATTCCGTCGCTGCTGCCCGTGCTCGTCCCGATCGTCGTCGCGTTCGGCGCGAAGTTCATCACCGGCTCGAGCGTCGAAGGCGCGAAGGCGCTCGGCGGCGTGCTCGTCGGCACGATCGTCACCGGCCTGTTCGTCGCGATCTCGATGACGACCGGCGGCGGCGCCTGGGACAATGCGAAAAAGTATATCGAGGACGGCCACTTCGGCGGCAAGGGCTCGGACGCGCACAAGGCGGCCGTGACCGGCGACACCGTCGGCGATCCGTACAAGGACACGGCGGGCCCGGCGGTCAATCCGTTGATCAAGATCATCAACATCGTTGCGTTGTTGCTGATTCCTCTGCTGTAAACGCGGAACACGCGCTCTGCCTTCTCCCTCCGGGAGAAGGTGGCGCGCAGCGCCGGATGAGGGTACGAATACGGACCAACGCACGGAGGCGGCGTACCCTCACCCCAACCCCTCTCCCGGAGGGAGAGGGGCTTGAAGCACGGCAGCAACCCGCCTACCCCGCCTCTTCCGGCGGCGGCTGCAATTCCTGCTTGACCTCTTCCAGATCGGTGATCACCGCCTCGATCGCGTCGTGCAGCTGGCCCTGGCGATTCATCAGGTCCTCGATCTTGTCGGTGCGCTTGAGCTTCGACAACTCGCCATCGAACAGCATCCACGTCGCGGTCAGATGCTCGACGTTCGTCTTGGAGTAGTGGCGCATTTCCTTGAGCTGGGCGAGCGTGTCGGCCACAAGGTCGGCGGGCGTCTTCTTTACGGGCTCTCGGCTTTCTTCTTGTGCCATGGCATGTCCTCGCAAGGCGGGAAGCGCCATGGTCGGACAAGCTGCAGCAACCCCAGCTGAAGACTGGATTTCAGCCCGTGCCGGAGCCCGCCTGGGGGCCGGTCGCATGCGTGCGCGCGAGGTTTCGAGTATCCTTCGCGCCCCTCGCAATCCAAACGGAGCCGGTAATGGCCCTCAACCTCGTGTCCTCCGGCCGCGACGTGCCGAACGAAATCAACGTCATTATCGAGATCCCGAAGGACGCCGAGCCGGTCAAGTACGAAGTCGACAAGGCCACCGGTGCGATTTTCGTCGATCGCGTGCTGTCGACGCCGATGCGCTACCCGTGCAACTACGGCTACGTGCCGCACACGATAGGCGGCGACGGCGATCCCGTCGACGTGCTCGTGCTGATACCGCTGCCGCTGATCCCCGGCGCGGTGATCCGTTGCCGCCCGATCGCGGTGATGCGCATGACCGACGAATCGGGCGAGGACAGCAAGATCGTCGCCGCGCCGGCGCGCAAGGTGTTCGCCCACTACGACCACATCAATGACCTGGGCGACGTGCCGCAACACTGGCGCGACCGCATCGCCCATTTCTTCGAGCACTACAAGGATCTGGAAAAGGGTAAATGGGCAAAAGTGGAAGGCTGGGAAGATGCCGCGGCCGCGCGCAAGGAAATCCTCGAATGCGTCGCGCGCTATCAGGATTGTCCGGAGAAACCGGCGTTCTGATCCGCCCGGGGCGCAACCGCGCCGCGCGCTGCGAGCGACCATCGCTCGCCTCCACGAGTCGCAGCCTCGCCTGGCGTGGTTGCGCGTGAAAGTTCGTTCTCCGTTTCACCCCATTCGGAGAAACGACCATGACTTTACGTTCCGCCCAGAAGATCCTCATATGCCGATCAGCGCTCGCGCTGGCCGCAGTCGTCCTGCATAGCGCTACCGCGATATCCGCCGAACCGGCCGATGGCGGCCACGCGCAGGCACGAGCACTGTTGTCCACGACAGCGCTCGTGCGCGCGGAACGCACAGCGACCGCGTTGCCATCCGCAGGTTTGGCGGCATTTGCCGACAATCCACAGGATCAGGCCCGCTTGCTGCTCGCCAAAAGCACTTTCAGCAAGGAACGACACGCCGACGAAAAAGGCGGCGTTACTGACGCAGCCTCAGCGCAGAGTCAGGGCACGGCCTATGCCGGCGCGCAGGAATCAGCTCGCAAGATGATCCTCGGCAGCGGCGCTTGACGGCTATCGTTGTGCAAGTGGCGGCTTCCGCGCGCCGGGTGAACTGCAACCGGCGACCGGTCGAACTAGCCGACCGGCGCCCTGCAAACGCTCAGCGCGTGAACACCGCACCATGCGGCATGCCGACACCCTTGAACCCGTGCGGCCACTCGCGCTCGGCGAAGCTGAAGCCCGGCTTGCCATCGGTGTCGCGAAAGTCCTCGTCGATCGTCAGCGCGCCGGTCGCGGTATCCAGTTTCAGCAGGTAAGTGCGATCCTCCGGCGTACCGCTGGAGGTCACCACGAGGCGCTGTGTCTTCGGATCCCAGCCAGTCCAGTGCGCGTGGTACTTGTCGCTGATCGTGAGCCGCGAGACCTCGCGCGGCTTCGCCGCGTCGGCAATGTCGAGCACGATGAAGCCATGCACGGCCGGCACGCTCTGCACCAGGTAGTGGCCGGCGATCGTCGGCACGCCGCACCAGTTTCCGGGAAAAGTGTGCACGAGCTGCGCCTTCGGTTCGTTCGTCTCGATCGCAGTGACGCGCTCGATGCCACAGCCGAGCGTCTGCACGAATACCGAACCATCCGGCCCGACGCGCGGTTCCTCCGGACTGATGTGCGCGTACCGGTTCGCGCCGACGTCGAAGTACGCGGTCTTGAGCAGCTTCAAGTCCGACAGCCGCCACACCTGATAGGTCACGCCACTGAGCACGTCGTCGTCGTGCATTGATGAATTCGTCGATACGACCCGATCGATCTTCGGCAGCACGGCAAGGCTGTAAGGCATCAGCAGCGCCGTGCTGAATTCCGGATCGGCGTTGCTGGCCGAGCGAACGACGTTGCCGCGGTCGTCGATCTCGACCAGCCCACCGGTCTTGTTCGTCGCGTCCGCGGCCGCGTGGTGGGCATGCTGGAACGTCGCCAGCACGTTTCCGTTCGGCAGCCGCAGATACGAATGCGGGTGCATGTAGCCGGCCATGTCGGTGAACGAGGTCACGACCTTCGGATGCAGCGCGTCGCGCACGTCGAAGATGAAGGTTCGGCCGACGTCGTGATCATTGGCGAACAGCATGCCGCTCTCGGGCATCGTGTATTCGGTATGGTGCGGCCGGTCGGTTTTTTGGTCGGTGGCCAGCGTCGTCAACAGCTGGCCATAGGTCTTCGAGGCTGGATCGGCGTCGATCACGGCCAGGAAGTCGTTGTCCTTTTTTGCATGGTCGCCGGCCCAGACGAGCAGGTAGTGACCCGCTGCCGCGGATTTCTTTTCCGCCGCCTGCAAATGGAAGCTGAAGGCGAGCAAGGCGGCAGTTAGCGCGAAAGCGAAGCGCGACATGATTTTTCCCGGTCGTCGACGAAGGGGTTTTGCCAATGCGGGAGCCTATCAGCACGCCCGCCAGCGGTACACAGCAGGCACGGTTTCTCACGGGTCGTGGACCGAACGCGATCACTCGGCTATCGTCTGGTCTCCCCCATGGAGAAATTCGGATGCTGCGATATTCCGTTGCCGTGCTTGTGGCATTTCTGTCTGCAGTCCCGGCCTTCGCGCTGGAACCTTTTCCGCCGGGCTTCCATGCCCAGGACATCAAGACCAACGGGACGACCCTGCACGTGCGGGTTGGCGGCCAGGGCCCCGCGGTCGTGATGCTGCATGGATTCGGCGACACGGGCGACATGTGGGCGCCGGCCGCGGCAGTGCTGGTAAAAAATCACACTGTCGTCATTCCGGATCTGCGCGGCATGGGGCTGTCCGCGCATCCGCAGACCGGCTACACGAAGAAGAACCAGGCGGTCGACATCGCCGGCGTCATGGATGCCCTTAAGGTCCAGAAGGCCGACCTGATCACGCACGACATCGGCAACATGGTCGGCTATGCGCTGGCAGCGCAATACCCGGAGCGCATCAGCAAGTGGGTCGTGATCGATGCGCCCCTGCCCGGAATCGGCAATTGGGACCAGATCAAGCAAAGCCCGCTGCTCTGGCACTTCAACTTCCGCGGACCGGACATGGAGCGGCTGGTGGCGGGCCGCGAGCGAATCTACCTCGACCGTTTCTACAATGAGTTGTCCGCCGATCCGAAAAAAATCGACGAAGCCACGCGCCAGCACTATGCCTCGCTGTACGCGCGACCGCAGGCGATGCACGACGCGTTCGAGCAATTTGCCGCGTTCAACCAGGACGCCATCGACAACAAGGCGTTCCTCGCCGACAAGGGCAAGCTGACGATGCCGGTGCTGGCCCTGGGTGGAGACAAGTCATTCGGTGGCGCGCAGGCCGATACGCTGCGTGTCGTCGCGACGAACGTCACGATGGGTATCATTCCCGAATCGGGACACTGGATCATGGATGAGAACCCCCGGGCCACGACCGTGCTGATCGTGGACTTCCTGGCCAAATGAGGAGTTCGGCCCCGGAGAAAGACCTGACCAGAACGCGCGCCGGCCTCGACGGGTATCGCAGCAGTCCGGTGCCGCGAATGCGGTAAACGTGCGAGTCGAGGATCGCGCCGCGAACAACTTTTTCCTCCACTCGCTTGTCTTCAACTGGATGAGGAGTTGCGCATATGAAACGCAAGAACATGCTGATTGGTGCCGGTACAGCCCTATCGCTCGCGGTCCTGGCGTCCGGAGTTGCGATTTCCGCCGGCCACGACAAGTACACGGTCAAGGTGCCGGACGGGCTCGCATTTTCCGAGTTCAGGGGCTACGAAAGCTGGCCGGTGATTGCCGTCAGCCACAATGGCGACATGCTCGCTGCGATTCTCGGCAATCCCGCGATGATCGACGCCTACAAGTCCGGCATTCCCGGCAACGGCAAGCCTTTCCCGGATGGCGCGAAGATGGCGAAGGTCCACTGGAACGCGAAGAAGAACGAAGCATTCCCGGGCCAGCCTACGGTGCCCGGAACGCAGCATGATGTCGACTTCATGGTCAAGGACAGCAAGCGGTTCGCGGACAGCGGCGGATGGGGCTACGGCCAGTTCGAATATGACGCGGCGTCGGATACGTTCACGCCCGGCACCTTGAACGACAAGCCGCCGCAGGGAAACGACGCCAAGTGCGGCTTCGCGTGCCATACGATCGTGCAGAAACGCGACTTCGTCTTCACCGATTACGGGACGCGCTGAGCGGCACCGACGCTGCCTTGCCCGGCCCGCCGCTTCGCGTCAATCGTCCGGCGTGTCGTCCTCGTCGTCGGCCTTGGCCGGCGCGCCGGGCAGCGGCATCGTCAGGATGTCGGCCGCGCGCCAGAAGCGGATGCGGCCAAAGCGGTACGGCAATTCGAGATCGGGCTTGGCGGTGATCGGATATTTTGTATAAAACGATACAATTTCGCCATCCGGATGTGCCTCGCACCATGCACGCAGGTCGGCCCAGTTGACCTTTTCCAGCGGCTGGGTCAGCCGGCCCGGAAACTCGAACAGGCCATGGTGCCAGGCCAGGTGCGCGATCGGCTGGCCGCGTGACTGGAAGTCCTTGATGCGCACGGCGGCCGCGGTGACGTCGACGTAAGGTCCGACGCCTTGCGCCAGGGTCAGCATGGCGATCATCGCGACCGCCGCGCTCGACAGGGTCAATTCCGCGGCATTGCCGTCGCGCTTGCGCAGCAGCCATGCGCCGAGCGCGATCGCAAGCAGGCCCCAGAGCGGCCAGATGCCGGCGAAAACGCGCAGCGAGGATTCGGTCAGCGTTCCGGCCTTGACCATGCGCGCGATCGGGCCGATTTCCTGCGCGTGCGCGGCCAGGTACGGCAGCACCGCCAGGCCGATGCCGGCGAGAAGCACCAGCGTCGCGTACCAGCGGTTGCGCAGGCGCGCGCCGTCGGCGCCGAGCACGGCCGCCAGGTACAACGCGAGCCCGGGCAGCAGCGGCAGCAGGTAGTGCATCTGCTTGCCGCTGAAAAAACAGAACACGACGAGTGCCGGCACGAACCAGGCAAGGCCGAAACGCGTGGCCTTGCGCGCGAGCAACGCGTCGCGCCAGGCGCGCGCCGGCGCACGCAGTGTCAGCGTCCACGGCAAAAGCATCGCCGGCAGCACCATCAGGTACCACCAGAATGGTCTTGCATGGGCGAAACTCTTGGCGACGCGGCCGACGGTCTGGCGCACGACGATTGCGTCCCAGAATCCCTGCATGCCGTACGCGGCGATCGCCCAGACCAGTGCGATCGCAAGTCCACCGACGATGCCGAGCAGCACCGAGCCGTACCAGCGCAGCTTGTGCTCGCGCGCGGTCGCGCTCCACCACGGCGCGAGCAGCGCGACCAGGCCGGCATCGAGCAGCACGACCGGTCCTTTCGTCAGCAGGCCAAGGCCGAGGCCCGCGGCCAGCACGGCAATACCGCGCGACCAGCGGCGCTCATCGAGATCGAGCACGCCGTGCAGCGCGAGCAGCACGCAGGTCGTGACGAGCACGTCGAACATGATCGCAATCGAGAACAGCGTGAAGCAGATCATGCCGCCGAGCAGCAAGGTCGCGCGCGCGGCCAGATCGCGATCCGGATCGAGCCTGCGCGCCAGGCGCTCGAACAGGATCAGCGAAGCCAGTGATGCGAGCAGCACGCCGACACGCACGATCCATGCGTGCAACCCGGCAGCCGTCCATGCCAGATTGATCAGCCAGAACAGCAGCGGACCCTTGTCCGCGTATGGCGCACCGTTCAGGTGCAGCAGCAGGTAGTCCCCGCTGCTGCGCATTTCCCAGGCGACCGACAGGTAGCGCGTCTCGTCGATCGGCATCGCCGGCAGGAACAATGCGATCGGCAGGAGCAGGAGCAGCCAGGCGAAGCGCCAGTCGTTGAGGAGGGATTTCATGCTTGCCTCGCTGCGCTCGGGCTGTTGCAAAGCTCGGCCATCCAGGCCTCGCCAAGCAACCCGGCCCTCCGCTCCTGCTGCGGGCGTTCGGCCTCGCATGCGATGCGCTTCAACGCATCGCATATGCGCTCGGCCTCACCCACGATCCAGCAGCGACTTCAAGTCGATCACTGCCGCATTCGCGCGCGAGACGTAGTTCGCCATGACCAGTGAATGGTTCGCGAAGAACCCGAACGGCCCGCCGTTGGAAATCCACGGACTGCGCACCGGCTTCTGCGACTCTTCGAGTTCGCGGATGACCTGCTTGAGGCTCACCGCGGCGTTCTTGCTGTGCAGGATCGGAGCAAAGTCGACTTCGATGGCCTTGAGCTGTTCGAGCAGCGCCCAGGTGTAGCCGCGCGATTCGTAGAAGATATCATCGATTTTCGTCCACGGCGTCTGCACGATCTGCTGGCCTTTCGAATTCTTCGGCGCACCGGGATCGACCGCTGCGTCGCCTTCGAGACGCAGCTGCCCGACGCTGGCCGACAGACGCTGCGACAGGCTGCCCAGCCGCGTCGACACGACATCGAGGTAGTCGGCGAGGTTGTCGGCACGCGCGTAGAACTGCGCACCGTTCGGATCGTTCTTGCCCAGGCGCACGAAATAGGCGTCGACGTGCGCGATCGCCTTGCGGTACTGGCCTTCCGAACTCGGCAGCAGCCAGCGGTCGTTCGGACTCGAGAACAGCGGGTCGGCTTCCTTGAGGTCGGCGTCTTCCTCCGACTGCGACTGCGAGCGCGAAAACTTGTTGCGCATCTCGCGCGCCAGATCGCGCGTGGCCGTCAGCACGCCGAATTCCCAGTTCGGCACGTTGTCCATGAACAGGCCTGGCGGAAACAGGTCGTTGGAAAAATACCCGCCGCGCTTGTCGAGCAGCGTTTCCGCGCTGCCGATCAGGGCGCCGGTGACGGTCGAACCGGTGACCGGCGATTGCTGATGCTCGGCGGCGCGCTGCTGGGCGAGCTTGACGACGTCGAACTGGTCGGGCTCATAGCTCCACCACCACATCAGGCAGACGACGCCGATCAGGTACAGCGCGAGCACGGCGCCGCCGCCGCGCAAGATCCAGCGTGCGCGCGATTGCTGAAAACGGCTGACGATGGCCATCATGAAGCTCCGGCGACGAATCCGCGGGGGACGCAATTGTGCCGCATGTGGCAGGCGCCCGCACGCCCGAGAGCGAGCACGATCGCATGGCGATCGCCTCCAGCGCCAGGCCGGGCCGGGCGGCTTGCATTCAAGTAGCGCGCCGCCGGACGTTTCCAGCGCGCGCGGACGGCGTTACGATGCAGCACAGACGCCACCACTTCGAACCGTCCACATGCTCATGCTTCCCGGCCATCCGCTGCTCAACAAGACTGCCCTGATCGGCGGTTGCGCGCGTCTGCCGGTGCGCGTGGATGCCGGGCGCCTGCAGGCGGAAGTCGCATCGATACCGGCGGAAATGTGGCTTTCGCGCGGCGGCCGGGTCGGCGTGCACAATCCGGCCCAGGCGATCTTCCTGCGCGGGCATGCGCCGGCCGAAGGCAACCTGCCGATCGAGGAGCGCGAGTCGATGCGGCACGTTCCGTACGTGCGCGAAATCATCGCGCAGCTGGTCGCGGCGCCGCCGCTGCGCTGTCTGCTCGCGCGCCTGCCCGGCGGCGCGATCATCGCGGCACACGTGGATCAGGCCGATTACTTCTCCAAGACGATCCGCATCCACGTCCCGGTCACGACGCACGCATCGGCGTGGATGTACTGCGCCGGGCGCAGTTACCGCATGCAGGCCGGCGAAGCTTGGGCGCTGAACAATTCCACGGTGCATGGCGTGTGGAATGCCGATCCGGAGCGCTCACGCACGCACCTGATCTGCGATTTCCTCCCGTCGCCGGCACTGCTCGACCTGCTCGCACGCGCCGAACGCGACCTCGGCTCGGTCGAGCCGGCGGTCGACGGGCGCGTGCAGGCTCCGCAGCCGATGGCCTGATCGACACGCAATGATCGCAACCGATCGCTTCGTCTATGTCCATTTGCACAAGTCCGGCGGCAGCTTCGTCAACGAATGCCTGCTGCGCTTCTTTGCCGATGCGCGCCAGCTCGGCTATCACCTGCCGTTGTCGCTGCTGCCGGCGCCGCTGCGCGCGCTGCCGGTGCTCGGCTTCGTGCGCAGCCCGTGGAGCTACTACGTGTCGTGGTACGCGTTCCAGTCGCAACGTCCGCGGCCGAACGCGCTGTTTCGCTGCGTCAGCGACGATGGGGCGCTAAACTTCCGCGCGAGCGTGCGCAACCTCGTCGGACTCGGCGACGATCACGCGCGTCTCGATCGCCTGCTCGGCCTGCTGCCCGACCGCTACGGCGACGCCGGCTTCGGCCTGAATCTGCCGAACTTCGCACTGGCGCCGATCCGTTCCAGCGGCATGGGCTTCTACAGTTTTCTCTATCAGTACATGTATACAAGTCCGGGCATCGAGCCGGCGATCGGGCGCTGCGAAAGCCTGCGCGCGGAGTTTCTGGCGTTTCTCGAGCGCGTCGCCGCGCCGGTTTCGGCTGAATTGCGCGAATTCGTCGAGACGGCCGCGCCGCGAAACACGTCGGCGCATGGCGACTGGCGCGAATACTATGATCGCGAGCTGGCCGACTTCGTTGCCGAACGCGACGCGACTGTCATTGAGCGATTCGGCTACGAGTTTGCGAGATGACGTTCTTGTCCTTCTCCCACCGGGAGAAGGTGGCGCGAAGCGCCGGCCTCTCTCGGCCATCCATGGCCTCCGAGGCACTTGAGCTCCTGCCCATCGGATGAGGGTCGGATCCCGCCCAGCGTCGACAGTTTCCCGAACCCTCACCCCTGCCCCTCTCCCGGTGGGAGAGGGGTTCAAGAAATCAGCGCGCCGCAAATCGTTCGGCGCGCGCAACCGTGTCGGCAAGCCCAGGCAGGACCGCTTCGATTTCGGTTTCGTGCTTGCGCCATTTGTCCGGCGCCGGCGCTGAAAGCGTGTGCTGTGACGCAGGCAGGGTGCCGCGCAAGACCTGATCCCAGGGCAACCCGGTCGCCGCGCACAAGCGCGAGATCTCGGCCTGCGGATCGGCCAGCAGCGCGTCGTAGTGCGCGACCGTGACCCGCTCGGCCGGCAGTGCCGCCAGATCGTCGAGCAGCTGGTTCGTCGTCGCTTGCCATTGTGCCGCGACGATTTCCGCCACCGGCTTGCCGGCGAGTTCGCGCCAGCCCGGCACCAGCAGCAGCGACCACGGCGGCCCGCGCCATCCGGGCAACTCCGGATAGGTGACGAAGCGGCCTGACTGCCAGGCCTCGATCATGCTCGCCAGCGTTTCGCGCACGTCGCGATACAAATAGACAAAGTGCGCTTGTGGAAAAACGCGGTCGATGAACGGGACGCGCAGCGCGTTCTTCGGCGTCTTTTCCAGGACGCGCACCGATTCGGCGACCGGCGGCTTGCCTTCGCGATTGACCAGGCGGCGGCGAAAGCGGTCACGCAGTTCGGCGGCAACTTCCGCGGTCGCGGCAGCGGCATCGAGCCGGTTCGATGCATGGCCGTGCGCCGCGATGTTGAGTTGCGGCATGCCTTCGAAGATGGCGTGGCTTTCGCCGCCGATCGTGTACAGGTTGGG
>DATIEJ010000030.1:0-10691 GCA_035455825.1 Rhodanobacteraceae bacterium
TGAAGCCGCCGATTCGCGGCACCTCCCTGTGCCGGATTTTCCACTTCCACGCGGCGCCGCTTGGCTGAGACGTATGCCTGCATTCGCTCGGAAGCCCTCCCCTTCAAGGGGAGGGTTGGGTGGGGATGGTGTGGCGCGTGCCGCTAACCTGCGCAAAGGCGTTAGCTTTGGACGAACACCATCCCCCTCCCGGCCTCCCCCTTGAAGGGGGAGGAGAAAAAGGGGCGACGCCGCGCGCGCTTGAAATCCCGCCCCCGAATCACCACACGTGCGCCATCACCTTCTTTTCCGCGAGACTCCCATGACCGCTGCCGCTGAAACACGCAAGTTCGAAGCCGAAGTCGCCCAGGTGCTGCATCTGGTGACGCATTCGCTGTACTCGCACAAGGAAATTTTCCTGCGCGAGCTGGTCTCGAACGCGTCGGACGCCTGCGACAAGTTGCGCTTCGCGGCGATCGGCGCGCCTGAGCTGCTTGCCGGCGACAGTGAACTGCGCATCGATGTCAGCATCGACAAGGATGCGCGCACGCTGACGATCCGCGACAACGGCATCGGCATGACGCGCGACGAAGTCATCGCCAACATCGGCACGATCGCGAGTTCCGGCACGCGCAAGTTCCTCGAGGCGCTGTCGGCCGAGCAGAAGACCGACGCAAACCTGATCGGACAGTTTGGTGTCGGTTTCTATTCGGCGTTCATTGTCGCCGACAAGGTCACGCTGGTGACGCGCAAGGCCGGCGCCGAGGCGGGCGAGGGCGTGCGTTGGGAGTCGGCCGGCACGGGCGAATACACGCTCGAGACTGTCGACAACGCCGGCCGGGGCACCAGCGTCACGCTGCACCTGAAGGCCGACGAAGACGAATTCGTGCAGCCGTGGCAGGTGCGCAGCCTGATCGCGCGATACTCCGACCATATCGGCTTCCCGATCCGCATGCCGAAAGACAAGGGCGGCGAAGACAAGGACGACAACACCGCCGAGGAGTGGGAAGTCGTCAACCAGGCCTCGGCGCTCTGGACGCGCCCGAAGTCCGAGCTCAAGGACGAGGAGTACCAGAATTTCTACAAGCACATCGGCCATGACTACAACGATGCGCTGGCCTGGAGTCACAACCGCGTGGAGGGCAACCAGAACTTCACGTCGCTGCTCTACCTGCCCTCGAAGTCGCCGTTCGACCTGCTGATGGGCGCGCGCGACGAGCGCAAGGGACTCAAGCTGTACGTCAAGCGCGTCTTCATCATGGACGCGGCCGAGCAGTTGTTGCCGGCCTACCTGCGTTTCGTTCGTGGCGTCGTCGATTCGGACGATCTGCCGCTGAACGTCAGCCGCGAGATCCTGCAGCAGAATCGCAACCTCGAAAAGCTGCGCGCGGCTTGCACCAAGCGCGTGCTCGACCTGCTCGACAAGCTGGCCAAGGACGAGCCGGAGAAGTTCACGACGTTCTGGAACGAGTTCGGCGCGATCTTCAAGGAGGGCGTGGCCGAGGATTTCGCCAACAAGGAACGCATCGCGAAGCTGCTGCGCTTCGCCTCGACGAAATCCGAAGGCGCCGCGCAGACCGTCTCGCTCGACGACTACATCGGCCGCATGGTCGCCGACCAGGATGCGATCTACTTCCTGACCGCCGACGGCTACGCCGCGGCCAAGGGCAGTCCGCAACTGGAGGCGCTGAAGGCGCACGGGGTCGAAGTGCTGTTGATGTACGACCGCATCGACGACTGGATGTCGACCTATCTGACCGAGTATGCCGGCAAGAAACTGCGCAATGTCGCCAAGGGCGATCTGGATCTCGGCAAACTGGCCGGCGCCGACGCCGAGAAGCGCAAGGAGGCCGAAAAAGCCGCCGAGGGCGTCGTCAAGAAGCTCAAGGAGCTTCTCGGCGAGCGCGTGCGCGACGTGCGCGTCAGCGCGCGCCTGACCGATTCGCCGTCGTGCCTGGTGCTCGACGAGCACGACATGGGGTTGACGATGCAACGCCTGCTCAAGCAGGCCGGCCACGACGTTCCGGCAAGCAAGCCGGTGCTCGAAATCAATCCGGAGCATGCCTTGGTCAAGCGCCTCGAAGCCGAGACGGACTCGGCGCGCGCCAGCGACCTTGGTTCGATCCTGCTCGAACAGGCGCAGTTGCTCGAAGGTGCGCAGCTCGACGATCCAGCGGCTTATGTGCGCCGCGTGAACGCGCTGCTGACTTCATCGGCTCCGAACTGACGCTGGCTTCCCACCGGGGCCGCCGCGCAGCCCCGGCTGCGCGCTGAGTTCGCGCCGGGTCATCAGGTTCGCTGCGCACCGTTGGGCAATTCGACGCTCGCTCGGGTTATCCTGATTCGATGAGCACGGAAAGCCAGCGGGACGCGGCCAGCGAGCAATTGCATCATGGAATGCAATGGCATCGCGCTGGCGAGTTCGCGCGCGCCCGCGACCATTACCGGCAAGCGACGCGACTGGACGCCGCCAATGTGTCCGCCTGGCTGCGCTGCGCCGAAGTCGAGCAGGCGCTCGGCAACTTCGCCGACGCCGAGCGCGACTACGCGCGTGCCCTGGCGCTCGCGCCGAACGATTTACTGGCGCTCATCGGCATGGGCGACCTGTTGCGCCGGCTCCGGCGGCACACTGATTCGGCTCGATACCTGGAGCAGGCGCTGTCGCTCGCACCCGAGTCTGCCGACGCGCTTGGACACCTCGCGCTGCTGCGCATCGAACAGGCGCAGTACGCACAGGCCCGCGAGCTTGCCGCGAGCGCCTGCGATCGCGCTCCGGAAAATGCGCGATGGTGGAATGCCGCCGGCATCGCCGCGCGGCGATCGCTCGATGCAGATGCGGCCGTCGTTGCCTTGCGCCGCGCTTGCCAGCTGGCGCCGAACAACGCGGCATCGTGGTTCGAACTCGCGCTCGCGCTGGAGCGCACGGGAGATCCTTCGGCGCGTGAGGCGATAACGAATGCGCGCCGCCTTGCTCCGCACTGGGAACGTTTGCGGTGGATCGAACAGTTGATACTGCCGGCGATCGCCGGCGACGAACGCGAGGCGAGTGCTGCGGTCAGTTCGTTCGATGCCGGCCTGACGCAGATCGAGCGCGAGCTCAGACTCGACACACCACAAGAGGCATCCTCGGCGCTCGACGCCGTGCTCGGAGTCGTGACGTTTCAGCTGCATTATCTGCATGGCGATCACACCGCGCTGCAGCTGCGCTTCGGCGCTCTCGTCGAACGGATTGTGGCTCGCGCCGCGCCGGGCTTGTGCACCCCGGTCGACTGGCTACCGCTTGCGCATGGCGGACGTATCCGCATCGGATTCGTCAGCCCCCATCTGCACGTGCATTCCGTCGCGCGCTTTTTCGCTTCGTGGATCGTGGACCTCGATCGCGCGCGCTTCGAAACCCGCGTCTGGCACTGCGGCAGCGTCAGCGACGAGTGGACCACGGAGCTCGCCGCTGCCAGCGCTCATTTCGAGCACGCATCGAGCTCGCTCGGCGAGCGTATTCGTGCAGCGCAGCTCGACGTGCTGATCCTGCTAGATATCGGTCTGGATCCGCGCATGCAAGTGCTGGCGGCGATGCGCCTGGCGCCGCGCCAGTACACGACATTCGGCCATCCGGTGACGAGCGGCCAGTCGACACTCGACGGGTTCCTGAGCGCGGAGCTGCTCGAAGGCGAAGGCTCGGAGCGCCAGTACAGCGAGCCGCTCGTGCGCCTGCCCGGCCTCGGCATCCGTATGCGCCGGCGCGGGCTACCCGGCGACGCGGCGTGGTTGCGCGATCTGGCGGGCGACCGGCCGGTGCTGTTGTGCCTGCAGAACCTGATCAAACTCCAGCCCGCATTCGATACGGTTCTGGCGCGTTGCGTGCGCGAGACCGGAGCGATGCTCGTGTTTTTCGAGTTGAGTGCCGGACAGACCCGGCAGTATTGCCGGCGCCTGCAGGGCGCGTTCGCGACGGCCGGCGTCGATTTCGCCGCGCATGTGCGCGTGGTTCAGGCACTGGCGTATGCCGATTTTCTCGCCGGCATCGCGGCGGCGACTCTCGTGCTCGATTCGCCCGGTTTTTCCGGCGGCGCGACGAGCCTGGATGCGATCACCGTCGGCACGCCAATTGTCACGTTTGCCGGCTCGAGCGCGCGAGCGCGCCAGACGAGCGCGATGCTGAAGCTGACTGGCGCACCGGAGCTGATCGCGCACGATGCTGACGATTACGTGCGGATGGTAGTCGAGCTTTGCGCCGACGATGCACGCCGCGCCGACTTGCGCCAGCGGCTGCGCACAAACTCCGATACGCTCTACGAAGACCGCGAAGGCGTGCGTGGGTTGGAGCGATTCCTCGTCGAGGCGGTTTCATTGCCGGCGGTCGGGAGCAGGGGCACTTCGTAACATCGTGGGGGAGCACATTCTTTTTTTTGTCGTCATTCCCGCGAAAGCGGGAATCCAATTTGCTTTCAATACGATAGATCAAAATGGATTCCCGCTTCCGCGGGAATGACGGCGGTTTGAATCAATCGCCCTCGTTCGGATCCGCTTGTGCAGATCGGTCTTGCGTAGTGACGGGACGCCGGCCAATACGTTGGATCGCGCACGGTCCGGCTTATCGAATCAGCGACTTCAAGCGATAAAGCGCTTCGAGCGCGTCTTTGGGTGTCATCGCGTCTGGATCGAGATCCAGCAGCGCGCGCTCGGCGGCCGATGACTGCGCTGGCGCGAACAGTGCCAGCTGCGGTGACGACGCGGAAGCATCTGCGATCGACGGATGGGAATCGACTGCGTGCTTGCGCTCCAGCGCATCGAGAATGCGCCGCGCCTGAGCGATCACCGGCTTTGGCAGGCCGGCCAGCGCGCCGACCTGCAAGCCGAAGCTGCGATTGGCCGGCCCGTCCTTGACGGCGTGCATGAACACGAGCTCCTCGCCATATTCGATCGCATCCAGATGCACGTTGGCGATGCCATCGTACTGCGCGGCAAGTTCGGTCAGTTCGAAGTAGTGCGTTGCAAACAACGTGAAGGCGCGATTGTGCGTCGCCAGCCGCACGGCGCAGGCCTGCGCCAGCGCGAGGCCGTCGTAGGTCGATGTGCCGCGCCCGACTTCATCCATGAGCACCAGGCTCGATGGCGTCGCGTTGTGCAGGATGTTCGCCGTTTCACTCATCTCGACCATGAAGGTCGACTGTCCGCGCGACAGGTCGTCGCCGGCGCCGATGCGCGTGAAGATCCGGTCGATCGGGCCGATCGTGGCCGCGTCGGCCGGCACGTAGCTGCCGATGTGCGCGAGCAGCACGATCAGCGCGGCCTGGCGCATGTAGGTCGACTTGCCGCCCATGTTCGGGCCGGTGACGATCAGCATGCGGCGTCCGCCCGGTTCAGTCGCGCCATCGAGGTGCAGATCGTTCGGTTCGAACGGCTCGCCGCGGACCTGTTCGACGACGGGGTGTCGCCCGCGGACGATGTGGATGCCCGGCGCTTCGCTCAGCTCAGCTGCTTTCCAGTTCAAGGCGTCGGCGCGTTCGGCCAGCGCCGCGAGCACATCGAGCTCGGCGATTGCATTGGCGGCGTGCTTCAGCGGCGCCAGGCGCTCGCCGAGGAACTCGAGCAGCGACTCGTACAGCGAACGTTCGCGCATCAGCGAGCGTTCGCGCGCCGACAAGACCTTGTCTTCGAACAGCTTGAGTTCCTCGGTGATGTAGCGTTCGGCGCCCTTGAGCGTCTGCCGGCGCGAGTAATGCGCAGGCGCGCGCTCGGACTGGCCCTTGCTGATCTCGATGTAATAGCCGTGCACGCTGTTGTAGCCGACCTTCAGGGTCGCGATGCCGGTCGTGGCCTTTTCGCGCTGTTCGAGATCGATCAGGAACTGGTCGGCGTTCGTCGACAGCGCGCGCAGCTCGTCGAGTTCGGGGTCGAAACCGGCGCGAATCGCACCGCCGTCGCGCAGCAGCGCGGGCGGCTGCTCGGGCAGCGCGGCAGCCAGATGCCTGGCAACACCGTCATGCTCGCCGAGCCGGTCGAGCAATTCCTGCAGCAGCGGGCTGTCGCAGCCGGCGAGCGCGCCGCGCAACTGCGGCGTGGCGAGCAGGCCGTCGCGCAGTGTCGACAGATCGCGCGGCCGCGCCGAGCGCAGCGCGACGCGGGCGAGAATGCGCTCGAGATCGCCGATGCCGCGCAGCACTTCGCGCAATGCTTCGAAGCGGCGTTGGCCGATCAGCGCGTCGATCGCCTGATAGCGCCGGCGCAGGACGTCGCGGTTGCGCAGCGGGCGATGCAGCCAGCGCCGCAAAGTGCGCGCGCCCATTGGCGTGATCGTGCGATCGAGCACGCCGAGCAACGTGTGTTCCGTGCGGCCGCTCGGGTGCGTGTCGAGTTCGAGGTTGCGCCGCGTCGGCGCGTCGAGCGCTACGGTGTCGTCGGCGTTCTCGATCGCCAGTCCGGACAGATGTGGCAGACGGGATTTTTGCGTTTCTTCCACATATCCCAAAAGGCAACCCGCTGCTGCGATTGCCAGCGGCATGTTTTCGCAACCGAAACCCGACAGGTCGCGCGTGCCGAAGAACCGGCACAGCTGCCGTTGCGCGGTCTCCGCGTCGAAGTGCCACGGAGCGCGCTTGCGCAGTCCCGGGAGCACCGCAACGATACCTGGCCAGGCGACATCCTCGCCGATCAGCGTCTCGGCCGGCGCGAGCCGCGCGAGTTCCGAGGCCAGCGCCTCGATACCCGCGACCTCGCTGAGCAGGAAACGCCCGCCGGCCAGATCGACCCAGGCCAGGCCGTAGCGCTCCTTGCCCGCGGCGATCGCCAGCAACAGGTTGTCGCGGCGTTCCTCGAGCAGCGCTTCGTCGGTCACGGTGCCGGGCGTGACGACGCGCACGACCTTGCGTTCGACGAGACCCTTGGCCAGCGCCGGATCGCCGATCTGTTCGCAGATCGCGACGGATTCGCCGAGACGGATCAGCTTGCCCAGATACGACTCGACGGCGTGATACGGCACGCCGGCCATCGGGATCGGCGCGCCGGCCGATGCGCCGCGCTGCGTCAAGGTGATATCGAGCAACCGGGCCGCCTTGCGCGCGTCGTCGTAGAACAATTCGTAGAAGTCGCCCATGCGGAAAAAAACCAGCGTGTCCGGATACTCGGCCTTCGCGGCAAAGTACTGGCGCATCAGCGGCGTGTGCTGGGCGAAATCGTCGCGGTTCATGCTGCGGTGGCGTACGGATCGGGGATGGATGCCATTGTAGTCGACAGGCGGCAGCGGCCGGCGTCTGCTTCAGTATTTGCGTTCCTGCAAGTCGAACCAGGGCGCTGTGCATGCCCGGCGCCCGGAATGTGGCATGATCGCGCCGTTCGCAGCGGTGACCGGCATGGCGCAGACCGAAATCTCCAGTGACCAAGCGCTGCACGACCTGGCGCAGTCGATTGCAACGATTTTCTCGCAGCGGGGCGCGACCCTGGTCACCGCCGAGTCGTGTACCGGCGGCTGGATTGCGAAAACGCTGACCGACATCGCAGGTTCGTCGTCGTGGTTCGAGTGCGGCGTCGTCGCGTACAGCTACGAGGCGAAGGAAGCGCTGCTCGGCGTGCGTCCGGAGACGCTCGAACACCAGGGCGCGGTGAGTCGCGAGACCGTGATCGAGATGGTTTCTGGCGCGCTCGCGCGATTCGGTGCGACCGTTGCCGTTGCCGTCACCGGTATCGCGGGACCCAGCGGCGGCACGCCCGAGAAGCCGGTTGGTACCGTCTGGATCGGCTGGAAGCGGCGCGGCGGTTACGCGCAGGCCGAGCTGTTCCATTTCGTCGGCGACCGCGAGGACGTTCGTCGCCAGACCGTCGCGGCCGCGTTGCGCGGAGTTCAGAAAATTCTTACAAGCTGATGCGCGGAATCGCGCATGCGGCTCCTGTTCCGCTGTGTGATAATTGCTGTTATTCCGGCTTGAGAGCAGCCGGAATAACTCGTGGCATTGCAGCGGCCAGAAGCGGGCCGCTGAACGCCACGGAATGCAGGCGTCGCAGTTGTTGAGACCCGTGCCAGGCACATTGACTCACCGATTACTTTCGAGGATTACCCAGATGGATGACAACAAGCGCCGCGCCCTGACTTCAGCCTTGAGCCAGATCGAAAAACAGTTCGGCAAGGGCGCGGTCATGCGCATGGGCGACCGGCCGTCGGATGCGATCGACGCGATTCCGACCGGTTCGCTCGCGCTCGACGTCGCGCTCGGCATCGGCGGCCTGCCGCGCGGGCGCGTGGTCGAGGTGTACGGTCCGGAGTCGTCGGGCAAGACGACGCTGACCCTGCAGGTTGTCGCCCAGGCGCAGAAACTCGGTGGCGCGTGTGCGTTCATCGATGCCGAGCACGCTCTCGACCCCGGCTATGCGGAAAAACTCGGCGTCAATGTCGACGATCTGCTGGTCTCCCAGCCCGATACCGGCGAACAGGCGCTGGAAATCGCCGACATGCTGGTGCGCTCGGCGGCCGTCGACGTCGTCGTCATCGACTCGGTCGCCGCGCTGACGCCGCGCGCGGAAATCGAAGGCGAGATGGGCGATCAGCTGCCCGGGCTGCAGGCCCGCCTGATGTCGCAGGCGCTGCGCAAGCTGACCGCGAACATCAAGCGCTCGAACACGATGGTCATCTTCATCAACCAGTTGCGCATGAAGATCGGCGTGATGATGCCGGGCCAGAGTCCGGAAGTGACGACCGGCGGCAACGCGCTGAAGTTCTACGCTTCGGTGCGCCTGGACATCCGCCGCATCGGCGCGGTCAAGAAAGGCGAGGAAGTCATCGGCAACCAGACGCGCATCAAGGTCGTCAAGAACAAGCTCGCGCCGCCGTTCAAGCAGATCATCACCGAGATCCTCTATGGCGAGGGCATCAGCCGCGAAGGCGAACTGATCGACCTGGGCAGCGACAACAAGATCGTCGACAAGTCCGGCGCCTGGTACAGCTACGGTGGGGAACGTATCGGCCAGGGCAAGGACAACGCGCGCCAGTACCTGAAGGACAATCCGACTGTCGCCAAGGACATCGAGGACAAGCTGCGGGCGGCCCTGTCGCCGGCAAAGATCGCCGCCACGCCAGCGGCGGAACTGGAAGAAGCGTAAAGCCGGCTTTGGCCCACCGCGCACTGCTTTACGCCAAATGAAAGATGGTGGGCCAAGGCCCACCGTGCGCAGGCGGCGGCAGGACAATGGCACGCCGATCGTCCGACAAACAAGATGAGCCGAGCGCCTATGAGAAGGCACTCGGCCTGCTGGCGCGCCGCGAACATTCGGCGCGCGAGCTGAAAAACAAGCTTGCCCGGCGCGGTTTTGATGCCGATGAAAATGCTGCCGCGCTCGAACGGCTCCAGTCCAGGGACTTCCAGAACGACGCCCGTTTCGGCGAGATGCTCGTGCGTTCGCGAATCGAGGGCGGCTATGGGGCTCGCTGGATCATTGCCGAACTGCGGACCCACGGCATCGGCGAGGAAGATGCCGCGGCCCTTGTCGCTGCTGCCGAGCCGGATTGGCCGGAACTGATACGCCGCCAATTGCGCCGCCGCTACGGCGGCAAGCCAGCCGCGACGATGGCCGAACTCTCGAAGCGGACCGCGTTTCTCTTGCGTCGCGGCTTCGATGCCTCCACTGTTAAACTAGCGGTTGGCGACTGTGGCGTTGCCGAATCGCCAGACGACGCGGATTGACCCAAGCGGCCTCACGACAGCATTTCGCTCGTCATCCCGGCGAACGCCGGGATCCAGCGCCTTTTTGAGAATATCCGAAGAATAGTCACTGGATCCCGGCTTGCGCCGGAATGACGATTCTTTGCGGTGTGCCTTGGTGCTGCGCCGAACCGCCGCATTTTTTATCGATAAGACCAACACCTCCCCATGAAAACCAGCGCCGAAATTCGCCAGACATTCCTCGATTTCTTCAAGTCCAAGGGCCACACGATCGTGCCTTCGGCGCCGCTCGTGCCGGGCAACGATCCGACCCTGCTGTTCACGAACTCCGGCATGGTGCAGTTCAAGAACGTGTTTCTCGGCAGCGAGAAGCTGCCGTATGTCCGGGCAGTCGACGTGCAGCGCTGCCTGCGCGCGGGCGGCAAGCACAACGACCTCGACTCGGTCGGCTATACGGCACGGCACCACACGTTCTTCGAGATGCTCGGCAACTGGTCGTTCGGCGACTACTTCAAGCGCGAGGCGATCATCTGGGCGTGGGAATTGCTCACAGATGTGTTCAAGCTGCCGAAAGACCGGCTGCTGGTTACGGTCTATCACACGGACGATGAAGCCTACGACCTGTGGCACAAGGAAATCGGCCTGCCACCCGAACGCATCGTGCGCATCGGTGACAACAAGGGCTCGCCGTACGCATCGGATAATTTCTGGCAGATGGCCGATACCGGTCCGTGCGGTCCCTGCACGGAGATCTTCTACGATCATGGCGCGCACATTCCGGGTGGTCCTCCGGGTTCGCCCGACGAAGACGGCGACCGCTACATCGAGATCTGGAACCTGGTGTTCATGCAGTTCGATCGCGCCGCCGACGGCACGCTGAGCAAATTGCCGGCGCCATGCGTGGATACCGGAATGGGGCTGGAGCGCCTGGCTGCGATCCTGCAGCACGTGCATTCGAACTACGAGATCGACCTGTTCCAGCGTCTGATCAAGGCCGCAGGGCAGCTGACCAACACGGCGGACCTGGAGAACAAGTCGCTGCGAGTGATCGCCGATCACATC
>DATIEJ010000031.1:0-3279 GCA_035455825.1 Rhodanobacteraceae bacterium
GCCATGTTATCTGGACGATGGACTAGCAACGATTAGCAGGAAAAGGGGAGGGAGGCAGTTAAGTCCGAGCCGTTTTGTTACAGGTCGTGATGCGTTCGTCCGATAGCGCGCGTGGGATGGATGCTTCCATGCTGCGGATACTGACGGATGACGCGCCATGCCTCGCAGGCCACGACTGGATCTCCCCGGAGTTCCGCTGCACGTTACGCACCGAGGCGTCAACCGGTGCGCCATCTTCATCGACGATGAAGATCGGCATCATTATCTGCGCCTGCTGGGGCTTTTCGCTCGCCAGAACAATCTTGCGATTCACGCGTATGTGTTGATGGGCAATCACGTGCATTTGCTGGCGGGATCGACGCTCGCCGGTGCCGCGGCCTCGACTCTTCGCAGGACAACGCAGTGCTACGTGCAGATGTTCAACCACCGACATCGCCGCTCTGGCACTTTGTGGGAGGGCCGATTCAAGTCGTGCCTGGTGTCCACGGACGACTACTTGCTGAGAGTCTATCGGTACATCGAACGCAATCCCGTACGAGCGGGGATGGCCGCTGTCCCGGAGGACTACGCGTGGTCGAGCGTGCATGCCTATCACAAAAAAAGGCACAAAAAAAGGGGACGGAGGAATTATCCGTTTGAAACGCATAATTCCTCCGTCCCGTTTTCGCGATGAAGCCTGTTGGGGGAGAGGGAGTGTCAACTCTCCCGCATGCACGCATGGGAGAGTGAGTGTCAACTCTCCCCCCATGCACGCATGGGAGAGTGTTCATTGCGCGTTGATGATTGCAATGGCGCGCGCGCGACCACCTTTACAAGTCGCGCGACCGTGTGGTGTGCGATACCTGTTAGGCTCGAACCTGTCATCTCTGGGGTCACACATGCACACTTCGCCATTCATTTTCGCGCGCTGCGGCGTGCGCGTTTCGCCGCGCCCGCTCACTCTGGCGCTTGCGCTGGCATTGGGCTCGACGCCTCTGGCAGGCCTCGCGGCCACGATCAGCGTGTTCACCGGCAACGATGCGGGCGGCGCAACCGACTGTACTTTGCGCCAGGCCATCGTCTCGATGAATACCAGTTCCGTATCGGGCACCGGCTGCGTGAACAGCGGCGGCGCGTTCGGCACCGGCGACGCGATCAACTTCGCGCCCCCTGACTTCCCGCAATTCCAAACGAGAACGATCACGCTGGCCGATGCCGGCACCAGCACGCTGTCCATCAGCGATGCCAGTCTGGCGATCACTGCCGGCGACTACGCCGGGGTGACGATCGAGCGCCCGGCCGGCGCGAGCAACGCGTTCGGCATCGTGTACGACAGCGCGCCTGCCGGCGGTTCACTCACGCTCGCCAATATCAGCATGAGCAACGGCAAGGTCAACGCGGCAACCTGCAGCGGCAAGGCCGGTGGCGGGGCGATCTGCATGGTCCACGCAGACCTCACCTTGGCCAACAGCACGCTCAGCGGCAACTTTGCCAGCTATGGCGGCGGCGCGATTTTTTCCCGGTCCGGCAATGTCACGGTGACCCACAGCACGCTCAGCAGCAATACCGCGACGTTCGGCGGGGCCATCTATGCGTCGAACAATACCCTTGCGGTGACCGACAGCACGCTCGGCGGCAATGGCTCAGGTGCTTACCATTCCTATGGTGGCGGCATCTTTTCCCAAAGCGCCGCCGTCACGCTGACCGGCAGCACGCTCAGCGGCAATACGGTCGGCTACGCCGGTGCGATCTGGAGCTGGAGCGGCAACATCACGCTGGTCAACAGCACGCTCAGCGGCAATTTCGCCAACGCGGAGGGTAACAACCCCGAGATCCTGAACAGTGGCGGCATCTTTGCTTCGTCCGGCAGCGTGGCGCTGACGAACAGCACGGTCAGCGGCAATGCGGCACCGAGCCACAGCGGCGGCATCTCGAGTCCGAATCCGATTCTGGTGATCAACTCGATCATCGCCGGAAACACTGCGCCGAGCGGCGACATCGAGGCGAGCCTTGATCCAGGCTCCATGAACAACATCATCGGTGGCGATCCAAAACTCGGCGCGCTCGCCAACAACGGCGGTCCGACCAGCACCATGTTGCCGCTGGTCAACAGCCCGGCCATCGAGGCCGGCAGCGACGCGGCTTGTCCCGCGACCGATCAACGCACCGTGAAGCGTCCGCAAGGCGCGCACTGCGACATCGGCGCCGTGGAAGTGTTGATCGCCAACCCCAACCGGCTGTTCACGAACTGGAGTTCAGGGATCAATTTCTCGGGGCCTTTGTATACCGGTGGCGGTGATTGCTCCGGATCCTGTTTCGGCATCGGCGATAACTTCAGCAATGGCGAACGCTGGCTGGTTACGGATATTTCCGTTTACATGGTGCTGGTCAATGGTTATACCGGCGGCAATTGGCGCTATGCGCTGTTCACCGAAGCAGGCGCGCAAGTCGTTGCTCCCACCGACGCCTTCGGCATCGCCCTTACCGACCTCGGCCCGTTTATCGGCTACGGCGGATATTTCGAGGTCTACAAAGGCGTGATCTCGGGCCTGAACATCGACCTGCTCCCCGGCAATTACCAGCTCAGGTTCACCAACACCCAGGTCCAGTCCGTGTATCCCGCCTTCGGCGTCAGCACCTCGCCGCAAAGCGTGAGCCCCGGCTTCTTCCAGCTCACCGGTTCGGGCGCCGTCGAATCCTTGTTGTCGACGGACGTGACCCAGCGGGACGAGGAATGGGCATTCGATCTGTCCGGAAGCGTGCTGTCGATATTCAAGAATGGGTTTGAAGGGCCGTAGCAAAACGGCGGTCCTGGGCTGAAACGAATCGTGAAGCGCCGGTCACGTGGACGGCGCCAACATTCGCTCTATTTCCGGCCGCAGTTCCCTAGCCTCGCGCGACGCCAATGCAGTGTTCGTCGTGGATTTCCTGAAAGCCCTCTCCCCCATGCGTGCATGGGGGAGAGGGTCGGGTGAGGGGGAAGCGCGTGACACGGATAAGCGCTGGTCGAGAGTCAAGCGCGTGACAGCGACAACCAGTGCCAACGACAAACCGTCGCACAAATTCGCCAAAAAAAAGGGGACGGAGGCAGTTAAGTCCGAGCCGTTTTCTTACAGGTTGTGAGGCTTTCGTCCGATAGCGCGCGTGGGATGGATGCTTCCATGCTGCGGATACTGACGGATGACGCGCCATGCCTCGCAGGCCACGACTGGATCTCCCCGGAGTTCCGCTGCACATTACGCACCGAGGCGTCAACCGGTGCGCCATCTTCATCGACGATGAAGATCGGCATCATTATCT
>DATIEJ010000032.1:0-5978 GCA_035455825.1 Rhodanobacteraceae bacterium
GGCGAGCTCGCCGGGCCTACCAAGATGCGCGTCGACACGCCCGAGGAGGCGATCAAGGATGTCGACTGGTACGCCGACCATGGCTACGGCCAGATCAAGATCTATTCGTCGATCAAGCCCGAGCTCATGCCGATCATCGCCGACCACGCGCACGCGCGCGGCCTGCGCGTCAGCGGCCACGTACCGGCGT
The DNA here is from genome assembly GCA_035455825.1 of Rhodanobacteraceae bacterium. Classification (GTDB taxonomy): domain Bacteria; phylum Pseudomonadota; class Gammaproteobacteria; order Xanthomonadales; family Rhodanobacteraceae; genus Rudaea. Next base: position 191 of record DATIEJ010000032.1, read on the forward strand.
TCATGTCGGCGCGGATGTTCGTCGAAGGCGGCGCCGACGAAATCCAGCACATCAATTTCATCTTCCTGAACTTCCTGTTCGACACGGTCAAGGAGACGCGCAACCGCGACCGCTTCATCAAGGTCGCCGAACATGCGCGCGAATTCACGCCGGACAAGCCGCAGGTCAAGGAATTCATTGCGTTCCTCAAGGCGCACCACACCGTGCTGGATCCGACGCTCGACGTGTTCGAAGGTCTGTTTTCCGGCGATCCGGCCGCGGTCGAGCCGGGCCTCGCGAAGATGGCGCCGCGCTTCCCGCCGCAGATCCGCCGCAACCTGCTGAGCGGTGCGCTCGAACCGCCGCCCGAGCAGAAAGCCGCCTACGCGGAGGCATTCCCGGCCCTGCTGAAAATGGTGAAAGCGCTGCACGACGCCGGTGTCACGATCATTCCCGGCACCGACAACCTCGCCGGCTACATGCTGCACCACGAGATCGAGCTGTACGCACGCGCCGGCATCGCGCCGGCCGAGGTGCTGCGCATGGCGACGCTGACCTCGGCGCAAGTCGTCGGCGCCAGCGACCGCGGCGTCGTCGCAGCGGGCAAACTCGCCGACATGGTCCTGATCGACGGCGATCCGACGCGCGACATTGCCGACATCGAAAAGATCGACACCGTGATCAAGGGTGGAAAAGTATACGACCCGCTGAAGATCGAAGCCGCGCTCGGCATCCTGCCGCGCCACTGAGTCGCCGAACCGCGCGAAGCCCTCCCCTTCAAGGGGAGGGTTGGGTGGGGATGGTGTTTCCTCCCCTTTTTGGCCTCACTTCGGCAAAAACCGAACACCCTCGCTTGCGCGCGAGGAATACGCTCAGGTCTTCTTCGGCCGCTTCCAGCCCGGGATCGTCACCTGCGCCGCGCGGGCGACGGTAAGTTCGCCGGCCGGGGCGTTCTTGCTGATCGTCGAGCCGGCGCCGATCGTCGCGTCCTTGCCGACGGTCACGGGCGCGACCAGCGCCGTGTTCGAACCGACGAATACGCCGTCCTCGATCGTCGTGCGGTGCTTGTTCACGCCGTCGTAGTTGCAGGTGATCGTGCCGGCGCCGACGTTGACGCCGGCGCCGATGCTGGCATCGCCGAGATACGTCAGGTGATTGGCCTTCGAATTGGCGCCGATCGCGGTGTTCTTGACCTCGACGAAGTTGCCGACGTGCGCGCCCGAAGCCAGTTCCGTGCCGGGCCGCAGGCGCGCATATGGGCCAATGATGCAGGGTCCGTGCGTGACGACGCCGTCGAGATCGCAGTGCGCGCGCACCTCGCTGCCGCCGGCAAGTTGCGAATCGCGGATGCGGCTGAATGGTCCGATGCGCACGCCGTCGCCGAGCTGTACGGCACCTTCGAAGACGGCGTCGACATCGATTTCGACATCGCTGCCGCAGTGCAATTCGCCGCGCAGGTCGAAACGCGCCGGGTCGGCCAGGCGCACGCCTTGGAGGCACAATGATTTCGCCTGACGCAGCTGATAGTGCCGTTCCAGATGCGCGAGCTGCCACGGATCGTTCGCGCCGAAGGCTTCGTGCGCATCGGCACAGACGATGGCCGCAGCCGGAACGCCGTCGGACGCCGCGCTCTCGAACACATCGGTGATCAGGTACTCACGCTGGGCGTTGTCATCGCGCAGCGCTTTCAGCCACGTGCGCAGATGCAGCGCATCCGCGGCCAGAATGCCCGTGTTGACGGTCGCGACGGCGCGTTGTGCCGCATCGCAATCCTTTTCCTCGACGATCGCGCGAACGCGGCCGTTGCCGTCGCGCAGCACGCGGCCGTAGCCGTGCGGATCGGCGAGGTCGGCGACCAGCACTGCGAGCGGCGCCGTCGTTTCGGTCAGCGGCCGCAGCGTTTCGGGCCGGATCAGCGGTACGTCGCCGAGCAGGACGAGCGCGCGCGCCGCGTCGGGCACATTGGCCATCGCCAGCTGCACGGCCTGGCCGGTACCACGTTGTTCGGGCTGATGAACCCACTCGATGTCCGAGCGGTCGGCGAACGCGGCCTGCACCCGATCGCCGCGGTGGCCATAGACGAGATGAATCCGCTCCGCGTTCAGCGCGCGCGCGGTCTCGAGGACGTGGCTCAACAGCGGGCGCCCGGCGAGCGGCAACAGCACCTTCGCCTGCGCCGACTTCATGCGTTTGCCTTCGCCGGCGGCGAGGATGATGACGTGCAATGGGGACTGGCTCATGCGCTAACGATAGCGCAGACCGGGGGCATCCTTCGAGCTTTCCGCGGTCAATTTCATGGCCGCGGATCTGTTCGCCATCCGGAATCGGCCGTACCGATGTTCAGTTATCGAAGCCGGAAGAAAAGACGACGTCCGGGTCATGCAGAGAAAAGTCGATTCCCGGAAACGTTCCGCTGCCGCTGACCGTTATCGGCGTGGCCAGGCCCAGGTCACATGAGTCGACGACAGGACAATTCACGTGGTTGTACATCTGTGACTCGTATGGCGTCGAAGCGACAGCTTTGAATGACGCCGCCCGAAGCATTTGCGTCGAATAGTTGCCGTCGCTGTCGGTGCTGTAGAAGTGGCCAAAATTGGCGTCGATGTAAAGGAAAACCTGAGCTTCCGGCAACCCCTGGCCGTTCCTGAGGTTGGTCACGTGGCCGGAAATCGTGGCCCCTTGGGCCAGCGCGATATCGCCGACATCCAACATCGTGTCCGCGGCAACACTCAGCGGAGGCGCGTAGGTATTCAAGGATTGGCAGAAGAAATTGAAGTCGTCGCAGATCACGTCGGGGGTCTGCAAGCCCAGATGATCGGCAACATTGAAACGCAGCGCAAACGCGGTAGCTGCGGGAATTCCGACGAGCGTAAAATTGCCGGATGCGTCCGAGTGCGTTTCTGCGATAGTCGCCCAGAACGTATAGATGAAGCCTTGTACAACGAGAGCCTGTACATCGGCAGCGGCCAGTGCATTCTGCGAGACAGCGTCGATGACGCGGCCGACCACTTTTTGTCGCGGAGAGACCGTTGCGTCTATACCCGTGATCTGTTGGCCAGGCACGGTGACGAACTGCGTTACGCCATCGCACAGATCCAGATCGCAGGCTACGTTGTCGTAGTATTCGCTGACATACCTGCTGTCGGCCGGATCGCCAAATCTCACGGTATAGTTTCGTGAGATCAGGTTGCGGAATACGTAATCGTTTGGCAACGGCGGGAATTCGAGCGACAAGCTCTTGATGTGCGGTCGCTGAGGGTCAGATTCGTTGTACAGCAGTACGTCCGGCCTCGGCGCGTCCGGAGCGCCGTCGACAAACGCCAGCCCGCTGATCGTGACGCCAGGTGCGAGCGCAATGTCGACAGTAGTTGTCGCATTCGCTGCAACGGCGAACGGTTGGGCAACGATGTCCTCGCAGGCGTGAAAGTCGTCACACTGCTGACCATCGTTGAAAGTCGTGATCAATCCATCGGCACCGGCCCATATGGTGTACTCGTCCGGCCGTACCGATCGCAGCCGATAAGCGCCATTGGCATCCGTGCCAGCAAAGTAGAAAGGCGAGATTCCCGCACCCGCAACGGGCGCCTGCGTGTCCGCCCGTGTGACGTGGCCCTGGATGACTCCGCCGGGATGCAGGCTGAAGTTCACGCCGGTGCTGACTTGGCCTGGTGTCACAGGAACCGATGATCCGATCGGACCGCAAAAAACCGGTACAGCAGGGCAATCAGCGCCAGGCCATTCCTGGACTATCCGGTAATCGCCGGCATCGGCTTGCACGTAAAAGCTGCTCGGCGGCACAAACTCGAGGCCACCGATCAGATAATTGCCATCAATATCGGTGGTCGTGGTTGCGATCGGCTGAAAACTGTTGATTCCATATCGGAAGACGGTAATCGTAGCCCCGGGGATTGGCGTGGCCGAACCCGCGGCAACGACATTGCCGCTGACGGACCCTGTAGTTGCGTCGGCCAACGCGGAGTCGGTTACGCCGAACAAGGTGATAAGACTAAAAATCCCGACAAGGCGGCAACGTGGCATGAAGGCATTCCTTGGCCAGCCAATTTCGGCCGCAGGATACACGAATTCCTTCCAGGAATCGCTACTGCCGGGCCGTGCCGCGTGATGCGCCCCGACTGTGTGACAATTCGCGCAGGTTGACGATAGGGGTGGGGCATGTGCCGTTTACGTACTGCAGTTCTGTATCCAATCGCACTGCTGGTCGCCGCTTGCGTGGCGCCGGCCACGCAGGCCGCTTCTGTGCTGGTGCGCAACATCAATGGTTATACGCTCGACAACAGCGGCAAGCTGCTGCGTTTCGAAGCCTTGCTTGCCACCGACGGCAGGGTCGTGGCGACCGGAACAGGGAGCGAATTGGCTGCGCGCGATGCTTCGGCGCAGAGTGTCGACGGCGGCGGCCGCACGTTGCTGCCGGGGTTGATCGATGCGCATGGTCACGTCATGGGGCTCGGTTTCCTCAACACGCAGATGGACCTGAGCGGGACGAAATCCCTGGGCGACGCGCTGGCCGCGGTCAAGTCTTATTCGGCGCAACATGCCAGGACTGCATGGATTCGCGGGCGCGGCTGGAACCAGGCGATCTGGAAACTCGGCCGGTTTCCGACGGCGCGTGAACTCGATTCCGCAAGCGGCAGCCGGCCGGCGTGGCTCGAACGTGTCGACGGCCACGCCGGATGGGCGAACAGTGCCGCGCTGAAGGCCGCCGGCATCGACCACGCAACCAAGGATCCGCCTGGCGGGCGCATCGAGCGCGACGCACACGGCGAACCGACCGGCGTGCTCGTGGATGGCGCGATGGAACTGATCGACAAGATTGTCCCGGCGCCGAACGCGGCAGAATCGGCCGCGGCGCTCGACGCCTCACTCGCCGCAATGGCGCGCGTCGGCCTGACTGGCGTCGGCGACGCGGGCATCGACGCGCCGACGTTCGCGTTGTATAAAAAGTACGCCGACGAGCGCAGGCTGACGGCGCGCATCTACGCGATGATCGGCGGAACCGGCGCGGATTTCGACAGGCTCAGCAAGGACGGGCCGCTGACCGGCTACGGCGACGGTTTTCTGTCGTTGCGCGCGGTGAAACTCTATGCCGACGGCGCGCTCGGCAGCCGTGGGGCGGCGCTGCTCGCGCCGTATGCGGACGATCCGAAGAACAGCGGCCTGCTGTTCCATGCGCCGGACGAAATGACCGCGATGATCGCCAAGGCGCTCGGCAAGGGCTACCAGGTCTGCATCCACGCGATCGGCGACGGCGGCAATCGCCAGGTGCTCGATGCATTTGCGGCGGCGTACCAGCAGGTCGGCAGCGGCGCGCAGCTGCGCAACCGCGTCGAGCACGCGCAGGTCGTCGCGGTCGACGACATTCCGCGGTTCGTGGCGCTGAAGCTGATTGCCTCGATGCAGCCGACGCACGCGACATCGGACATGAACATGGCGCAGGACCGTGTCGGCGCGGAACGCCTGAACGGCGCTTATGCCTGGCGCACGTTACTCGATCAGGGTACGGTCATCGCCGGCGGCTCGGACTTTCCAGTCGAATCGCCGAACCCATTTTTTGGGATTCACGCCGCAGTGACGCGGCAGGATCACGGCAATCGTCCGCCGGGCGGCTGGCGGCCGGAGCAGAAGATGACACTGCTCGAGGCATTTCGCGCGTTCACGCTCGACGCCGCCTATGCCGAACATCAGGAGAAGACGCTCGGCACGCTCGAGCCCGGCAAGTGGTCCGACTTCATCGTGATCGATCGCGACATCTTCGCGATCGCGCCGGAGAAGATCTGGTCGACAGCCGTGC
>DATIEJ010000033.1:0-3790 GCA_035455825.1 Rhodanobacteraceae bacterium
GCCGAGCTTCGTGATGGCCTCGGCATCGTCCGGATTCAGGTGGCGCTTGAGATAGACGAACTCCTTGTCGACGCGCTGGTTGAGTCGCTGCTTGAGCACGTCGGCGTCGATGCCGAGTGCGTTGGCCAGTTCGACGAGCCGGTCCTCGTGTTCGAGCAGTTTCTGCGGATCGGCCCAGATCGAGTCGACCGGCGTCGAGACGGCCAGCGGCTCGCCGTTGCGGTCGAAGATCGTGCCGCGCGAAACCGGAACTGCCATGTCGCGCAGGAAGCGCGCGTCGCCCTGCTCCTGGTAGAAATCCTTGCGCACGATCTGCAGGTCGATCGCGCGCACGATCAGCGCGGTCGAGCCGAGAGCCAGCAGCATCAGGACGGTGTACAGGCGCGCACGCGTGTTGATCAGCTGCGCCCGCGGTTTCACGCGCGCGCGCTCGGCACCAATGCCGCTGCCGGACAGTCTGGACGATGGCAGTAGACCAAAAAGCATTGTCGCGTTTCCAGTTCCTAGCGTTTGATCAAGACGGTAGTCGCCGGCTGTGGCGAAATCATGCCGAAGCGGCTGCGCGCAACCTGTTCGATGCGATTGGCCTCGGCGGCCGTGGCCTGTTCGAGCTCCAGGCGTCCATACTCGAAATTCAGGTCGTCGCGCTCGCCGATCAGGCGCGTCAACTCGACGAACATGCTTCGGCTTTCCTGGCGCGCATAGACGACGCCGACCGCACTGGCGACGACCGCGGCAAGCAGCAGCAGCAGCACGGCGATGCCGAGGCTGCGCATCACAGGCGTTCCGCCACGCGCAGGACCGCGCTGCGTGCGCGCGGATTCAGCGCGGTTTCGCGCGCGCCGGGAAATTGCGCGCCGCCGACCGGCTTCAGGCGCAGGACGGACGGCGCCGGCGGGGGCAGGCCGTGACGCGTCGGCGCCTGCTGCGACTCGGCGCGCACGAAGCGCTTGACGATGCGGTCTTCGAGCGAATGGAAGCTGATCACGACTAAACGCCCGCCCGGCCGAAGCCGGGCAAGCGAGCCCTGTAACCCTCTTTCCAGTGCCTCGAGTTCGCCGTTCACGGCGATGCGCAGCGCCTGGAAGCTGCGTGTCGCCGGGTGCTTGCCTGGCTCGCGCCGGCCGATCGTCTGCGCGATCAGGTCGGCCAGTTCGCCGGTGCGTTCAATCGGTGTCTCGCGGCGACGCTCGACGATCGCCCGCGCGATGCGGCGGCTGTGGCGTTCTTCGCCGAACTGCCATAGAACGTCGGTGATCTGGGCCTCATTGGCGCGAGCGAGAAAGCGCGCGGCGCTTTCGCCGTGGGTCGGATCCATGCGCATGTCGAGCGGCGCGTCGGACTGGAAACTGAAACCGCGAGAAGCATCATCGAGTTGCGGCGACGACACGCCCAGGTCGAGCAGCACGCCGTCGAGACCGTCCCGCGCCGCGTCCCAGTCGATCAGGTCGGCGAAGCTGCCGTGGCGGATCGCGACGCGCGGATCGCCGCCGAATTCCGCGCGCGCGACCGCGACCGCCGCGGGATCGCGATCCATCAGCAGCAGGCGTGCGTCCGGACCGAGGCGCGCGAGCAAGGCGCGCGCGTGGCCGCCGCGGCCGAAGGTGCCGTCGAGGTAAGTGCCATCTTTGCGCAGGTTCAGCCCGGCGATCGCTTCTTCCAACATGACCGGGATGTGGGCCGGTTCGGCAGACACGCTGTCATCGCTGGTCATTGCCGCTCCGATGCGGGTCGTCATGCCACTCACAAGCGCAGATCCAGCATCTCGCTGCTGAGATCGGCTTCGCCGATCGTCTGGCGAATCTTGTCCAGATGCGCCTGCTCGCTCCACAGTTCGAACTTGCGGTCCATGCCGAGCAGAACCGCGCGCTTCTCGATGCCGGCCGCGCCGCGCTGGCTGGCGGGCACAAGCAGGCGCGCGTTGCCGTCGAGTTCGACCGGCGCAGCGGCGCCGACCAGTTTCAGCTGCAAGTCGCGATGCACGCGCTTGACGCTCGACAGTTCGTTGACCTGGTCGCGGACTCTTTCCCACTCGCTCTGCGGGAACAGCCACAGGCAGCCGTGCTCGAACGGGTTGTAGGTGAACACGAGGCGATTGGCGCACGCCGACACGATCAGCTCGCGGTAGGCGGTAGGCACCGCCATGCGGCCTTTGTCGTCGAGCGTGATGGCTGTTTCACCCTGGAACATGAATCCCCGCGCAACTAATTCCCACAAAAAACCACAAAAACCCACCGCGAGCGAACATTAGTCGCCGTGAGCAGGTGTGTCAAGGGAAAATTGCTTGCAGATCAACAGGAAAGCCGCGCTTTTGTTAATAATTCGCGTGACTTGTCAGGTATGCAAAAGAGCCAATTGAATTTATTGACTATTTTGTTTCAGCCCGAGGCATTTAGCCGTCCATACGCTTGTTGCAGCGCAGCAAGCCGGATCGAGGCGAACACTTTCTACATTGGTACTTTTATTGAAAGATACAAATTATACAATGGCGCAAGCGGGCGCCGCGGCAGGCCGCGCAGCGCTTGTCAGCCGAAGGTTTCAGTGATTCCAGCAGCGCCGAAATACGCGTCCGTACGCGGCGAAAAGCCGTTCCGGAGCGCCGCTTCGCGGCGTCCGGACGGGTTCGAGAAAAAAACGAGTCGGCCTGTAAGCCGGGTTCTGTCTTGGACGGTCATTCCTCTAGGCCTGACGTCGCCGTCAGGCTCAAGCAACCTACCCGGGAGCAGCGCGGGCCACGCCAATGCTCCCCTATTTGGTCTTGCTCCGAGTGGGGTTTGCCATGCCACGCGACGTTGTCCTCGCGCGCGGTGCGCTCTTACCGCACCGTTTCACCCTTACCACGCACGCCTTGCGACGCCGTTCGGCGGTCTGTTCTCTGTTGCACTGTCCGTCGGCTCACGCCGCCCAGGCGTTACCTGGCACTGTGCCCTATGGAGCCCGGACTTTCCTCGAAATGCTTGCGCACCTCGCGACCATCCGGCCGACTCGGTGGTGATTGTACAGCGTGAGACGGCCGAGCATCGGAACGAAGACGATAGTCCTGGTTTCTGGTGGGTGTAACGCTCGAAGCGAACTGATATGGGCGGCACAGAATGCCCCCATCCGCCTTCGGCACCTTCCCCCGCTTCGCAGGGGAAGGGAAGCTGCTGAAGGCGCTGAAATCTGGAATCCTTCCCCCGCTTCGCAGGGGAAGGGAAGCTGAAGGCGCTGAAATCTGGAATCCTTCCCCCGCTTCGCAGGGGAAGGGAAGCTGAAGGCGCTGAAATCTGGAATCCTTCCCCCGCCTGCGGGGGAAGGTGGCGGCAGCCGGAAGGGGGCGGCCCCGCGAGAACATCACAAGATGCTTCGAATCTATCATTCGGTGCGCTAGTTCCTCGCCCTCACCTCACGCCGTCTGCGCCGCCACGCGCCGCATCGCCTCGATGCTCAGTTCGACGTCCGCATCCGTCGTCGCCCACGACGACACGCTGATGCGCATTGCGGTGCGTCCCTGCCAGACCGTGATTCCGCACCAGCACGTGCCCTCGGCCTGCAGCGCCGCGATGACCCGCTGCGTGCGCGCGGCATCGCCGAACGCGACCAGGACCTGGTTCAGCGCGACGTCGTTGAGTATTTCGAAGCCGCTGGCGGCCAGCGCCTCGGCGAAGCGCCGTGCCTGCCGGCAATTGCGCTCGATCAATTCCGCAAGGCCGCTGCGGCCGAGGCTGCGCATCGCCGCCCAGACATCGACGCCGCGCGCGCGGCGCGACAATTCCGGCGTGTAGTCGGCTGGATTGCGCCCGTCGGTGCG
>DATIEJ010000034.1:0-6950 GCA_035455825.1 Rhodanobacteraceae bacterium
CGTAGCCGCATTCGAGCAGCGCCCGGTAGACATCGTTCTCGGTATAGCTGCCGTCGGGGTCGGCGAATTCCTCGGCGAAGTCATAATCGGGCTTCACCGCGCGCGGGAAGTCGAAGACCATCAGCACACGCGTGGCCATTGCTAGAGCTCCCCTCTCAGGCGGGTCGTGTAGCGATAGTTCATCATCAGCGTCGTCAGATACGTCGCCAGCTGCAGCACGGCCACCGTGTCCGTATCCTCGGTGACCAGGCGCAGCGCGCGCGTGCGCTGGAGTACCGCCTTGTAGACCTCGTTGACCATGAAGCGTCGCTCGCCGGTCCAGTTCGACACGGTGGTCAGCAGCGGCTTGCGGTGCGACTGGAGCAACTTCGCGACCGCCCGCCGCTTCTCGCCCTTGGCCTCGCCCTCGCGGAACATGCGGCGCAGGTTCGCATCGTGGAATTCGGGGAAATCCTCGGCTTCGGAGATCCGGCGTTTCTGATAATAGCGCTTGAGCGTGCTGCGGATCGCCGCGATCTTCCACAATCGGCGGCCGGTGGCTTTCAGCGGCGGCTTGCCGGCGATGGCCGCCATCAGCTTGTCGACGAACAACAGCTTTTCCAGCGCCTTCCAGCCGGCGTACTTCCCGCGCCAATCCAGGCCCGGCGTCAACCAGACGGCAAAAGTCTCGACGAAATCTTCGTCCGGGTGATACTGCGCGTAATAGTAGTCGAGGTGGCGCACAAAGCTCTTGCTGTAGGGACGGAATCGATACGTGTCGCCATAGGTCTCCGACGGATGCCCGAATACGCGCTGCCAGCTGCGTTTGCGATTGAGGCCATAGGCATACGTGAGCGCGTGTCCGGCCTCGTGGCGCAGCAGCTTCATGCACCAGTCGTGCGTGTCGCCTTCCGCCTCGAGCAGCATCTTCTTCTGCAGCTTGATCAGCCGCGGATGTGCAAGGTAGAACGGGACGCCGATAACGGGCTCGTTCTCCGGCGTCAGCCATTCGTCGGCCAGATAACAGACTGGCTGGAACGCGATGTTTTTTGCCTTCAGTTCATCGTGCAGCTGCGCGATGCACGCCTCCAGCCACGTCCCTTCGATCCGCACCGGCAATTCCGACAGGCGCAGGCCGAGCAGTTCCTCTTCGGGAATCGTCGCCAGGTCGATCGCCGGCTTCACAGCCGGTTCGATCCGATCCTTGGCAGCCTCCTGTTCAGTGGACATTCCGCTTCATCCTCCACTATGGGGCAGACCTTGGCAGCCGGGACGCCGGCGGCAGTGCCACCCCTGGCGGACAACATACCTGTTTTCCCGCCTGTTTTACCAAGAAAGAGCCTTGGAATGTCTTTGCCGGCGCTGCGGAAGATGAACAGGCGATTCCCATACAATGGCTCTCGTCGAAGTCATCCGATACAGGCCCCCTTCGTTTCGGCTTGCGCTGTCGGCGCAGGCCGGATCCATCAATGAGCCGGACCAATTCCGATGCTGCGCTGTCGGTTTCCATGATCGTCGACCCCGAGCCGCCGTCGGAATCGGCCGAGGCAATTCTGCACGTCGCTGCCGCGCGGCGCGGCGCGATGCGGCGGCGGATCGTTCGCATCGTCGCGTTCGGCGCCGTGTTGATCACGCTGGCGCTGCTCTGGCTCGACACGCCGCTGCGCGAATGGGTCGACATCGCACGGCTGGTCGCCGCGGCGCACCAGCTCGGCGACAGCCCGCTCGCCCCGCTCGCCGTCCTCGTCGCGTTTGTTGCCGGTGGCCTCGTCGTCGCGCCGGTCAATGTCCTGATCGGCGCCACGATGATCGTCTTCGGGCCCCTGGCCGGAATCTGCTATGCAATGCTCGGCTCGTTGTTGAATGCCTGGGTACTGTACGAGATCGGCCGCGTGCTGCCGGCCGAGAGGCTGCGCGCCCGCCTCGACCGGCCGCTGCGCCTGCTGACCGGGCGCATGTCGCATCAGGGTATCCTGGCGATCATGCTGATTCGCATCGTTCCGGTCGCGCCGTACAGCGTCGTCAACGTGATCGCTGGCGCTGCTCACGTCGCACGCATCCAGTACCTGGTCGGCACGGCGCTGGGCATGCTGCCCGGCATCATCTTAAACGCACTGCTGATCGACAGGTTGATCGCCGCACTGCTCCACCCGGGTCCGTGGACCTGGGCCTTGCTCGGGCTCGTCGGCATCGCCATCGCCGCGATAGCGATTACGATCCACCGGCGCTTGCGCCGCGCCGGCGCGGACGCGTGATTGACGGCCGCATGCGCAACAACGCGGTCATCGCTTCATACAACACGCACGGTGGAGTCGGCATCGACCGGCGCTTCGCACCCGATCGCATTGCGCGCGTGCTCGTCGAAATCGGCGCCGACATCATCGCCTTGCAGGAACTCGAATTGCGCGCCGGCGGTTTCGACATGCTCGCCTACCTGCAGCGCGAGACCGGCTTCCATGCGATCGCCGGACCGACGATAAGCAGCACTGATCGCGACTTCGGCAATGGCCTGCTCTCGCGCTTTCCGATCGTCTCGGTTGCCCAGGTCAGGCTCGATGTAGCGCGCCGCGAGCCGCGTGGCGCGATCGACGCCATAGTCGACTGCGGCGGCGCGCCGCTGCGCGTGATCGCCACGCATCTCGGCCTGCGTCCTTCCGAACGCCGCGATCAGGTCAAGCGCCTGCTGGACACCGTTCGCGCCGGGCCTTCCCTGCCGACCGTGCTGCTCGGCGATCTGAACGAATGGTTCCTGAAGGGCCGTCCGCTGCGCTGGCTGCATGAGCACTTCGGCGAATCGCCGGCCCGCGCAACGTTCCCGTCGCCGCTGCCACTGCTGGCGCTCGACCGCGTCTGGTCGTCGCCGGCGTCGCTGCTGCGGCGCGTGCGCGTGCATCGCAGCCGGCTCGCGCGGCGCGCCTCCGATCACCTGCCGCTGGTCGCCAGGCTTGCCTGGGATTCGGACTGAGCCCGGTGCAATTTGTTTTCCGCGCCGACTCCGCTATTGTCGGCACTTCACGCCCGGGTTCATCCATGTCTTCGGTCTTCAGCGAGCTGAAACGCCGCCACGTCTACCGCACCGCCGTGTTTTATGCGGCGGCGGCCTGGCTGCTCGTCCAGGTCGCCACGCAAGTGGCGCCGTATTTCGACATGCCGACATGGTCCGTGCGCCTGCTCATCGTCGCTTGCGTTGCCGGCTTTCCAGTCGCCGTATTGCTGTCCTGGTTCTACGAGTGGTCGCCATCCACGGGTTGGCGGCGCGAACTGGAAGGCAACGACGCGGCCGTGCCTGCGGCGATATCGCCCGGCGATGCAGCCGATTCGGCGCCGCCGTCCGATCGGTCGATCGCCGTGCTGGCGTTCGCCGACATGAGCCAGGGCAAGGACCAGGAATACTTTTCCGACGGCCTGGCCGAGGAACTCCTGAACCTGCTCGCGCAATTGCCTCAGCTGCGCGTCATCGCGCGCACGTCGTCCTTTGCGTTCAAGGGCAAGCACGCCGACGTCGCCACGATCGCCCGCACGTTGCACGTCGCGAACATCCTGGAAGGCAGCGTGCGCAAGAGCGGCAACATGCTGCGCATCACCGCACAGCTGGTCCGGGCCGCGGACAGCTCGCAGCTGTGGTCGCAGACCTACGATCGCGAGCTCACCGACGTATTCGCCGTGCAGGACGAAATCGCCCAGTCCGTAGTCGCGGCGCTGAAGATCAAGCTGCTGCCGCAGCAGCAGCTGACCAACCTGCATCGAACGGCCGACACGAAGGCGCACGACCAGTACCTGCTCGGAAAGGCTGCCCTGCGGCGCGGACGCAACGAGGGCTACCGCGACGCCGTGGCCGCATTCCGGCGTGCGGTCGAAATCGACCCGGGCTATGCCGCCGCCCACGCTGCGCTCGCCCATGCGCTGGACTCGTCGGCAGATTTCGTGCGGGACAGCGAACAGCGTGAAGCAATGCAGATGGACGCGCTGACGTCGGCCGAGCGCGCGATCGCACTGGCGCCGGACCTGTCCGACGGCTACGCCGTGCGTGGCCGGCTGCGTTGCCGCACCCTTTGGAACTGGTCCGGCGCGCTGGCCGACTTGAGCCGCGCCCTGGAACTCGATCCATCATCGAGCGACGTACGCCTGCAATATGTGTACGTCCTGTTTTGCCTGAATCGGCCTGAGGTGAGGTCGATCACACGCAAAGTCATCGAGGACGATCCGCTGTCATGGCTTGGGTGGTTTTACTACGGTGGCCTGCTGCGCAATTTCGGCACTCTGTCCGGCGATGCTGGAGCGTTGGCCGAAGCACGCGCCGCGTTGAAACGTGCGCTCGAACTGAATCCGGATGCCAGCTTCATCCACTACGTATCCGGCGGTCAGGATCTCCTCGAAGGCAACCCCGCGGCGGCGCTGGCGGTCTTCCAGCAGGCCGGCGCGGGTTTTCGCGAGGCCGGTATCGCCATGGCCGAACATTCGCTCGGCCACGAAGAACAATCGAACAATGCACTGAACGAGCTCGAGGCGAAATACGCCAACGGCTTTTCGACGCAGATCGCCGAAGCGCATGCCTGGCGCGGCGAACACGATGCCGCGTTCGCGGCGCTCGACCGCGCCTGCACGCAAAGCGACGCGGGACTTTCCCGTGTGCTTACCGATCCGTTTCTGCGGCCGTTGCACTCCGATCCACGCTGGGCAATCCTGCTCGAACGGTTGGCATTCACGCAGCCCTGAGGGGATATCCGCTACCGTCGGTCCGGCAATGCCTCAATCCGCGGGGCAGCCGGTGACGCGAGAGGAGAAAGTCAGGTTCATGACCTTCCAGGCATCGTTTTCGCGGACGAGATCGAAATGATCGAATCCGCAATTGCTCACTTTGCCGCCGATGCGAACGACGAACGGCGCCCACACCATCGCGATATCGCCGTCGATGTGCACTTGCGGATCGGAGATACGCTCCTGAAACGCGGCATCGGGCTTGATGCGCCCGGCAAACACGGTCCAGGTCTGCTGCCGCAGGTTCGACGCGCCGTCCCCGCGCAATCCTGAAGCGGTGACGCGGCCTTCCGGATACACGTGACGCAGCATTGCCGCGGCGTCTCCGGCCTCGAACGCGACGAACAATTCGTTGACGGTCGCCAGCACGGCTTTTACGTCCGCGGGATTATCGCGATGCGGGATGGAGGCTGCCTGCTGCGGATTGCCCGCGGCGACAGCAGGCACGAGCACCACAGCGAGCAGCAGCCTTCTTCGGACCCCTACGTGGCACATGGCTTGTTCCGTTGGACCTGCAGCAAGACCCGGTACAAACGCACAGTCTCCGGGGACCATCCGACCAGGAGAATTGTAGTCCAGCCCGTTCCATCAGGCAGCAGGCGGGCGATCGGTATCGGTCAGGCCTTCGCCTTCTTCGAACGTTTCGACTTGCTCGTGCCGTTAAACGCGACTGCCTGGCGAACCAGCGTCTTGAAAGCCGATTCATCGACTTGTTCGCCTTCATGGATGTCGATCGCGCGGCGGACGTTTCCGTCGAGGCTGGAATTGAACAGGCGGGCCGGGTCCTTCAGCGACGCGCCCTTGGCGAACGTCAACTTCACGTGATTCTTGTAGGATTCGCCGGTGCAGATGATGCCGTCGTGCGACCAGACCGGCGTGCCCATCCACTTCCACTCCTCGACGACCTCGGGATCCGCGTCCTTGATCAGCTTGCGCATCCTGGCCAACGTGTCACCGCGCCAGTCGCCGAGATCGGCGATTCGTTTCGAGATCAGTTCCGATGCCGATGTTTCCTGGCTCGCGCCCGACTTCTTCATGCTCTCCTCCGGCTGCGCCAACTGCCGACGTACGGCAACGCGAACAAATATAAACCGGTGAACAGCAGCAAGGCGAGCGGAAGCAGCGGCGAGTAGGTCACCCATGGTGGAGCCGTCCCTCGCGCCATCACAGCGAAGTTGGCGACAACGGTCACCGTGAACGCGATAGCCACCCAACGGTGAGTCTGCCGGATCCAGATATTCCAGTTCATGGTAACTCCGTCGTTGAGGAAATCATGAGCTCGCCTTTGGCGGCCAGTTCGGCGCTTCCAAGCCGAATTGCGCGGCATACTCGG
The DNA here is from genome assembly GCA_035455825.1 of Rhodanobacteraceae bacterium. GTDB lineage: Bacteria > Pseudomonadota > Gammaproteobacteria > Xanthomonadales > Rhodanobacteraceae > Rudaea. Next base: position 6,071 of record DATIEJ010000034.1, read on the forward strand.
CGTTCAGCCGAGACCAGCCGAATTTCATTGCCTCGCCGGCAACCATTCGCCCGAGCGGAGTTCCGCCGAGAAGATGGTCCAGGACATCCAGGCAGATGTGCCAGCCGGCCGCGCCCATCGAAATGAAACGGCGATCGATGTTGTGCCACAGCGTAAGACGCGTGCCGGCGCCGGATGCTTCCAGCTCCCAGCGCAGTTCCTGCGAGCCCCAGTTGTACTCGAGCAGCTTCAGCGCTTCGGCCCGCGTCACCGTCGTTTCGGAAACCTGCAGCGTGGGCGCTCCGACCGCGGTGAGTTTCACCGTGGTTCCCGCCGTGCCCAGGCTCTGGTCGGCGTCGAATGGCGCCCACTCGCGCAGGCTGGCAGGGTCGGTCAGCGCCTTCCATACCTTCTCCGGCGGATGGCGCAACTCGCGGACCAGGATCAGCGTCCACTTGTCGCCATCCTTTCGCACCTGCGCTCCACTCGCAGGACCCGGGCTGTATTGTTCGCGCGCGGTCATCGTTTCTTCCTCTTCCCTTTCTTTGGTTTTGATCGATCCATCGAGTCGAGATGGCGCTCGAGGGCATCGATGTGCGCCGACCAGAAGCGGCGGAAGGGAGCGAGCCAGGCGTCCACCTCCATCAGCGGCGCCGGATTGATCCGGTACAGGCGCCGCTGCGCGTCGACTCGCGCCTCGACAAAACCGGCTTCGCGAAGCACGCGCAGGTGTTTGGAGACTGATGGCTGCGTGAGCTTCAACCTGTCTTCGATGTCGCCGACCGACCGCTCGCAGTCCGCCAGCAGACTGAGGATGGCGCGGCGGCTCGGCTCGGCGATGATGGCAAATGTTGATTCCATGTCTCTTATATACTGCGCGGAGTATATATGTGTCAAGCCG